>CAIWRI010000114.1 GCA_903915035.1 uncultured Nitrosomonadales bacterium
AAACATAATCAACTTCTTGATTATTTAGCTTTTCAAATTACTTTAAAGCTTCGTTTCAAAGCACGTTGCGGCGAAGAGGTGCGCATTATAGAGATCAGATTCCCCACGTCAACACCTTTCTGAAATATTACTGAAATACATGACAGACATACTGCTTGGTTCAGTTTTTAACTACAATGAGGCCTACTCTGAAAGGCTGCTGTGATTACACTTGGAATTGAATCATCCTGCGATGAAACAGGTCTCGCACTCTATCAAATGGGTCGCGGCTTACTTTCGCATGCACTGCATACGCAGATTGCCATGCACAGCGAATATGGCGGCGTTGTTCCTGAACTTGCCTCTCGCGATCACGTGCTGCGCATCACACCACTGATACGCAAAGTGCTGCACGATGCGAATATAACATTTGACCGGATTAATGCGATTGCCTACACACAAGGCCCCGGTCTGGGCGGCGCGCTGCTGGTCGGTGCCAGTGTTGCCAATTCATTAGCCTATGCGCTTGGCGTACCTACGATAGGCATACATCATCTGGAAGGCCACTTACTCTCACCTCTCTTATCCGATCCTGCACCCGATTTTCCATTCGTCGCACTACTGGTGTCTGGCGGACACACACAATTGATGCGGGTGGATGGCGTAGGACGCTACGAATTACTCGGTGAAACCGTGGATGACGCCGCTGGCGAAGCTTTCGATAAAAGCGCGAAGCTGCTTGGATTAAGCTATCCCGGCGGTGCGGCGCTGTCCACACTGGCAACGACTGGCCGACCGGGAATGTATAAACTTCCCCGCCCTATGCTGCATAGCGGCAATCTTGACTTCAGCTTCAGTGGCTTAAAAACTGCCGTATTGACACTGGTCAGACAAAGTGAACTAAACGAGCAAACGCGCGCCGATATCGCCTATGCAACGCAGGAAGCTATCATCGACGTTTTAGCGAACAAAGCCCGCGCGGCTCTGGCGCAAACAGGACTTACACAACTGGTGGTAGCCGGTGGTGTTGGTGCAAATCAGATATTGCGCGAGCGACTCACTCACGATATAGAAAAACGTGGCGGTCGCGTTTTTTATCCCGACCTTGAATTTTGTACCGACAATGGCGCGATGATCGCTTTCGCAGGCGCACTTCGACTGGCAGAACGGGAGGGGTTAAAGAACTATCGCTTTAACGTCAAACCGCGCTGGAACCTACAGGAAATCACGCTCACCTGACACCCACAATGCATTCGTTAGTCTAGAAACCCACAATAAAACTGACGTGAAGCGTGAAGTAACAATGCGATTTTCTCATCCCGGTGATTGTCTGTGCTGAAAATCGCCCAATATTGAATGGCGAAAAAAAGGCGATCATCAGATCGCCCCAAAGGAGGAGAGCCCGCTAAATAAGACTGTTTCCAGCCCAACTTCTCAGCACCCGACGTCACTATATGCGCAACAGCGCACTATGAATATAGACCATAATACCTAGATAATCCGGCCTATGCCGTTGCCAGCTCACCCAGCAATTGTTTGAGCTCACCACTTTGATACATTTCAGTCAGGATGTCGCATCCACCGATGAATTCCCCTCTGACATAACACTGCGGTAGCGTTGGCCAGCTGGCAAATTCGACCAAACCGGGAACGATCCCCGGATTTTCAAATACGTTGACCGCTAGAACCTCCTTCACGCCTAACATATTCAGGATCTGTACCACCTTGGCGGAAAAACCGCATTGTGGAAATTTCGGCGTTCCTTTGATATAAATTACCACGGGGCTTGAACTGACTTGCGACTGAATAAGTTCTTGAATAGCTGTTGTCATGATTAGTACCTTAATTTAATAGTCAGGAATTATCCCAGAGTAAACACGCAAGCGTCAAGTAAATCAAGATCAAACACTCCCCAGCGTCACACGCTCAATACCGGACAGGTCCTGCACAGATGATACATTGCCAAAACCAGCTTGATGCAACAAACCGCGCACCCGCTCTGACTGATTATAGCCATGTTCAAGCATCAACCAGCCCCCTAAAACGAGATGCGCCCTGGCATCAGCAATAATGCGTCGCATGTCATTCAGCCCGTCAGTACCTGAAGCCAGCGCAGTCAAGGGTTCAAAACGCACATCACCTTGACCTAGATGCACATCTCCTGATTCGATATACGGCGGATTCGACACAATGATATCGAAGTGCTCACCGTCAAGCGCGCTAAACCAATCGCTGTGCAAGAGACTCACGTTATTCGTCTGGAGGCGCTGCACATTAATTTCCGCCACGTTCAACGCAGCCTCGGAAGCATCCACCGCAACCACCTCAGCATCCGGACGCTGATGAGCAATCGCAATCGCAATCGCACCACTGCCCGTACCCATGTCCAAAACACGTGATATGCAGCAAAGTGGCATGCGCTGCAGCGCAAGCTCGACCAGTAACTCGGTGTCAGGACGCGGGATCAGCGTGGCGGGCGTGACCTTGAGTTCCAGACCGTAGAATTCCCGCTGCCCTAGCAAATAAGCAATCGGCTCACCATTCAGTCGACGCATTAACAACTCACCGTAGCGCGCCCTCTCATCTGCGCTGAGTATGCGTTCAGGATGGGTGAATAAATACGCACGATTGACGCACAGCACCGACTGCATCAGACACTGCACTTCAATGCGCGCAGTACTCAGTTCCAGATTCAATACGCCTGCCAGTTGTTGACAACCCGATTTGAGCAACTCGCCCGTATTCAAAGCCGGATCAACAGGAGACTCAGAAATTGACATCTTCAGCCATCGCGGCAAGCTGCTCGGCCTGATGTTCAGCCATCAGTGCGCCTGTCAACTCGCTGATTTCGCCATCCATAATTGCGTCCATCTTGTACAACGTCAGGTTGATGCGATGATCGGTCACGCGACCTTGCGGATAATTGTAAGTACGGATACGCTCGGAGCGATCTCCACTGCCAACCAGACTCTTGCGCGTCGCGGCCGTTTCGGCATTTTGCGCACGTACCTGCGCATCCTTGATGCGCGCCGACAGCACACGCATCGCCTGCGCCTTGTTTTGATGCTGGGAACGTCCTTCCTGACATTCGACCACCACGCCGGTCGGCAGATGCGTGATGCGCACCGCCGAATCAGTTTTATTGATATGCTGCCCGCCCGCCCCACTTGCTCTGAAGGTATCAATACGCAGATCGGAGGAATTTAACACCACATCGTCCACCTCGTCCACTTCCGGCATGATCGCAACAGTACAGGCCGAAGTATGCACACGGCCTTGCGTTTCAGTGCTGGGTACGCGCTGCACGCGATGCGCACCGGATTCGAATTTCAACACGGAATAGGCACCTTGCCCGACGATACGCGCAATGATTTCCTTGTAGCCGCCCATTTCACCCGGGCTCTCGGAAATCACCTCAACCTGCCAGCGGCGACGCTCGGCAAAGCGAGAATACATGCGAAATAAATCACCTGCAAACAGCGCCGCCTCATCACCCCCGGTACCTGCACGCACTTCCAGAAATACACTACGTTCATCATTGGGGTCTTTAGGCAATAACTGGGTCTGCAACTCGCTGTCGAGTTGCAGTAATCTTGCCTCACCCTCCTTGATTTCAGCGTCGGCAAATTCGCGCATTTCCGGGTCTTCAGCCATTTCCCTGGCAGCTGCAATATCCCCCTCACAGGATTGATAGGCATGAAACAGCGCCACCACCGGTTCGAGTTCGGCGCGTTCGCGATTCAACTTGCGATAGGTCTCCATATCACGGGTAGCTTCTTCAGTACTCAACAACTGATTGACTTCAAGCAGACGTTCGCTCAACTGAGCTAGTTTTGTGGCAATATTTGGTTTCATTTATTCTTCAGGATGTAGATGATGCAGACGATGAACAACCTCAAGGAAGTTATCCCGCTCATTCCCGTGCGCCTGATTTAACGCGTGAGTCGGCGCATGCAGAAATTTATTGGCGAGGCCCCGGCTCATCGCTTCGATGACCTTGTCGGGACTCTCACCTTTAGCCAATAAGCGCAGGGCTTTTTCGACTTCCTGACAACGGTAGAATTCAGCGCGATCACGCAAAGCACGTATGGTCGGCACAACTCCGCGCGATTCCATCCAGTGAATAAAGTCAGCGACCCCGGATTCAATGATAACTTCGGCTTCCTTGACAGCCCCCTGACGTGCTTCAAGACCATCCTTGACAACCTCGGCGATATCATCCACGGTATATAAAAACACATCATCCAGTTCTGCCACTTCGCTTTCCACATCCCGCGGCACGGCAAGATCCACGATAAATAAGGGCTTATGCCGACGCGCCTTGAGCGCACGCTCCACCATTCCCTTACCCAGAATTGGCAACTGACTGGCTGTACTGGTCACGATAATATCGTTTTGCGCCAACTGTTCCGGCAAATCAGACAAGGTAATGGCGTGTCCGTTAAATTGTCCGGCCAAAGTCTGCGCTCGTTCCAGTGTTCGATTGGCAACTGTGATGCGCTTAGGATTCTTCGCCGCAAAATAAACCGCGTTGAGTTCGATCATCTCCCCCGCGCCGATAAACAACACGTTTTGATCAGCGATACTGGGGAAGATACGTTCGGCCAGACGCACCGCTGCCGCCGCCATTGAAACCAGATTCGCGCCAATTTCAGTCTCGGTACGCACTTGCTTGGCGACAGAAAAGGTGTTTTGAAATAACTTATGCAGCAAAATCCCCATCGTACCAGCCTGCTCTGCCTGACGCACAGCCTGTTTCATTTGCCCCAGAATCTGCGGCTCACCCAACACCATCGAATCCAGACCGCTGGCCACACGGAACGAGTGCTTAACCGCCTGGTCACGCGGCAGAGAATAAAGATAGGGTTCGAGTTCACGGCGCGGCAACTTGTGGTACTGCGCCAGCCAGTCTATCGCGTGCTCCGGCTTGGCCGCATTGCAATACAATTCCATGCGGTTGCAGGTAGATAAAATAGTTGCTTCTTTCGCCGCGCCATTCTCCACCAAATCACGCAACGCGTTCTCTATTCCGTCCACATTGAACGCGACTTGCTCACGCACGGCAAGCGGCGCTGTCTGATGATTAAGGCCAAAGGCGAACAACTGCATGGTAGTATTTAACGAAGCAAAGCCAAAAGGGCGTGAATTATAGTCTCAACGGCGGTGCAATGCCATCCAAGCTGCCGGCCACTGTTAGAATACACACCTGTTCATTATATAATCCAACCATATGGCCATTAAAGCAACCGTATTTAAAGCCGCCCTGCAAATCGCAGACATGGATCGCTATTACTATGCGGATCATGCACTCACCGTCGCGCAACATCCGTCCGAAACGGAAGAGCGCATGATGGTTCGCTTGTTTGCCTTCGCACTTTTTGCTGATGAAGCATTGACCTTCGCGCAGGGCATGAGTTCAGATGACGAACCGGATCTGTGGCAAAAAGATCTCACCGGTGCGATTTTACGCTGGATCGCCGTCGGGTTACCCGATGAACGCGTCATTCGAAAAGCCTGCGGACGTGCCGGCAAAGTCGTGATCATCAGCTATGGCCGTTCCGCCGACATCTGGTGGAATGAAAATCGCAGCAAATTGACACGCCTGGACAACCTGACCGTACTCAGACTGCCCACCGAAACGACTCAGGAATTGGCCAGACTGGTCAACCGCACCATGCAATTGCAGTGCACGATACAGGAAGGACATATGATGATCACCAGTAATGACGGTGTGGTAGAAATCGAACCCGTCATCTGGCATGGCGCGCTGCCGTCGGCACAAACATGGTGAAATTAGTTTGTCCATGCGGCACAGGAGGCTATGATCGCTGCTGCGGCCTGTATCATGCAGGAGTCCCGGCACCCGATGCACAAACTCTTATGCGCTCTCGTTACAGCGCCTATGTCCTAAAACGAACAGACTATCTGCTCAGCACCTGGCATCCTGATACCCGCCCTGACACCCTTGACCTGACCGATGAGCGCTGGCTAGGACTTGAGGTCAGGAAATATACTATTTCCTGTGCGAATCATGCCAGCGTGGAGTTTATTGCCCGCTATAAAACAGACGGCCGTGCCCATCGCCTGCACGAAATCAGTCAGTTTGTATTTGAAAAAGGTCAGTGGCTTTACCTCGACGGGAGTTTCCCCAATACCAGCGAATAGTAAGTCGGACTACTACTCTCTACTTACCACTTACCACATCCTTGATTCTGTTAAAATCGCCACATGAGCAAATTAACCTTAGATCGCATCCTGCATACGCAGGGTTTTGGCACACGAAAATGGTGCCGTGAATTGATAGCCACAGATGAAATAAGCATTAACGGCGAAATTATTAACGATACGAATACCCCGATTGAAACTGACGGCCTCGAATTGACTGTTGACAATCAGTTGTGGATTTTTCGCGAGCATGTCTATATTGCTCTGAATAAACCGGCCAATTTTGAATGTTCCCGCAAACCCAGCCACCACCCGGGCGTCATGACTATCCTGCCGGATCAATTCACCCGGCGCGACGTACAGCCTGTCGGACGACTTGATCATGACACCACAGGCCTGCTGTTAATGTCAGATGACGGTGCGTTCATTCACACCCAATCTTCACCGAAGCACCACGTACCCAAGATTTACGTTGCGGCTACGCATGACCCGGTCACGACAGAATTGATTGAACTGCTGTTAAATGGCGTTAAATTAAACGACGAACCCGCGCCGCTGGCTGCAGAAATTTGCAGGATGATAGATCAACATCACCTGGAAATCGTGCTGGAACAGGGCAAATACCATCAGGTTAAGCGCATGCTGGCAGCTGCAGGCAATCATTGCACAGCCCTTAATCGTTCGCAAATCGGCAACCTGAAACTAGCTGAACTCAATCTCGCGGCCGGTGAATGGTGTTATTTGAGCGAAGCACAACTGGCGCAGCTTAAGCCCGCCAGTCACTAAAGTGAATGACTAAAACGACTTTTTTATCCACGAAAGACATGAAACTCGCGAACGAATCAAGATATTTCTTCAGCGCGGCGTTCCAACCTTTGAATCGCAAAACGAAACCGTGCATTACATTGAAGATTTTAGATTTTTTGCCCGTCAGGCAATTTTTTCATTAAATCATCTAGTATTTTTGCGAGCATTCGCTATGCGGATTGCCTGCTTGACCCGTTTCGTGTTTTTCGTGGACAATTGATTTTTCCAGGTTTATAGAGGTAAAAATGGCCATACAATGGTTTCCCGGTCACATGACCTCCGCCCGCCGCAAAGCCGGCGAAACGATGGAGTTTACCGATGTCATCATCGAAGTGCTGGATGCGCGCGCACCTGAAGCAAGCTGCAATCCAATGATCAGAGAGCTGCGCGAACACCGCCAGCGCCCTTGCCTGAAGATACTCAACAAAATCGATCTGGCAGATCCTGTCACCACCCAGCAATGGCTGGATTATTACAATAAACAGGAAGGCGTAAAGGCCGTTGCGTTGAGCTGTAAAAGCGCTACTGATGCCGCCAAAGTGCCCAAACTATGTCACCCGCTTGCCCCGCATCGCGACAGCACCCATAAACCGCTGCGCCTGATGATCATGGGCATCCCCAACGTCGGTAAATCTACGCTGATGAACATGCTGCTCAAACGTAAAGTCGCTGCAGTAGGCGATGAACCGGCGGTCACCAAGTCACAGCAGAGCCATAAAATCAACGATCACATGACGTTGACCGACTCCCCCGGTCTGATGTGGCCAAAAATTGAATATGATGCAGACGGCTTTATACTCGCCGCGATTCACGCCATCGGGCGCAATGCGGTGATTGAGGAAGAAATTGCCGAACATCTGGCCAACAACCTCTTAGCGCGCTATCCGGAACGACTAGCCGAACGCTTTGGTTTTGATACGACAAACATGGACGGGGTCAGCGTGATTGAAGCGATTGCAAAAAAACGCGGCTGTTTGATCAAGGGGCGCGGTGGTGAACTTGATCTGGAAAAAGCCTCCATCATTCTGCTGACCGAATACCGCGCCGGGAAACTGGGGCGTATCAGCCTGGAGTCCCCCGCTTCCCGCGAGGCGATGATCAAACATGTGCTGGAGAATCCGGTCAAACCGCGCATACATTCGCTACGCGGCGAACAGGAGGAGGATGAATAACAATGAAAACTCCGAAAAGAATTGAACCCCTGATTGAAGACGGGCTGGTAGATCAGGTATTGCGCCAATTGATGAGCGGAAAAGAAGCCACGGTCTACGTCGTGCAGTGCGGAGATGAAATTCGTTGTGCCAAAGTCTATAAGGAAGCCAATCAGCGCGGCTTTCATCAGGCTGTCCACTATACCGAAGGTCGCAAGGTAAAAAACAGCCGCGCACAGCGCGCAATGGAAAAGGGCACCCGCTACGGACGCAAAGAACAGGAATCCGCCTGGCAACGCACCGAGGTTGATGCCTTGTACAAACTGGCCGCAGCCGGTGTGCGTGTTCCTCTGCCCTTCGGCTTTTACGAAGGCGTGCTATTGATGGAATTGCTGACCGACGAGAATGGTGCGGCAGCACCTAGGCTCAACGATCTGGAACTGACCCGGGAACAGGCGCTTGAATTTCATGCGATGCTGATCCGCCAGGTGGTTTTAATGTTGTGTGCCGGCATTATCCACGGCGATTTGTCAGAATTCAATATTCTGGTCGACAGCACCGGCCCGGTCATCATCGACCTGCCGCAGGCGGTAGATGCGGCAGCCAACAGCAATGCCAGCCGCATGCTGGATCGCGATGTCGAAAACCTGGCCAATTATTTCGGACAATTTGCACCTGAACTGCTAACCACGCAATATGCAAAAGAAATATGGGCAATTTTTCAGCGCGGCGAATTACTGCCCGATACACCGTTAACCGGCCGCTTTGCGCAAAATCATAAAAAGGCTGACGTGCATTCCGTGATGCGCGAAATCACTTCCGCGAAAGACGATCACGAAGCCAAACTGCGCTATCAGCAAATCAAGCGTGAGGAAGGCCGATAAATGACAGTCGAATCCCCTGTTGTTACCTGGCAAGAAAATGACAGCGCTCACTCTGCCAGATGGCACTCCGAATCAGGTACGCCGCCGCCTAAACGCGTGGTCATCGCCGATGACCGGATGACCGCCGACACCGCATACCGTCTGGCCTGCGAGGGCACTGCACTGTTATGGCGCGGCGATTATCAAAACGCGCGGCAATTATTGCAAGCCATGGTGAGACGCGCTGATGAAAAACCCCGCAAAGCAAAAGCGCCACCCGTCAATCCTACCGAAGCATTCCATTTGTACCGGCAGGCGCAATCGCAACGCGCACGCACCCTGAATATGCTGTTGCTGCCATTTAACGCAGATCACGGCATCCCTTTGCGCCGGGCACCCGATGTACATACCGCGTGCGAAGAAGCACTGGGTATAACATCAGATTCCTACATTGCTTCACTGCGCGGACTGCTGGGATTGATAGGCGCACACGAGTGGCGCAAAAACGGCGTGCAGATTCCGGCCCTGAATGCAAAAATATATCCGCATTACGGTGTATTTGCGCCAGTACGCGGTGAATATGTGGCTCTGGTAAATGAGGCACCACTCCCTGAACTGATCAAAACGCACTCCGTCGCCTTTGATATCGGCACAGGAACCGGCGTATTAGCCGCTGTGCTGGCACGCCGTGGCATCAAACACATCGTTGCGACCGATCAGGACAGCCGTGCCCTTGCCTGTGCGCGAGAAAATCTGACGAAATCAGGAATATCCGGACAGGTTACCGTCAGCAAAGCTGATTTATTCCCCGAAGGCCGTGCGGCACTGATCGTCTGCAACCCTCCCTGGATTCCGGCCAGACCCAGTTCTCCGCTCGAATACGCCGTGTACGACCCGGAAAGCCGCATGTTGAAAGGATTTTTGGCGGGTTTATCAGCGCGCCTGGAAACGGGTGGCGAGGGCTGGTTGATCCTCTCAGATTTTGCCGAGCATCTGGGATTGCGCAGCCGCGCAGAATTACTGACCAACATTGAAGCTGCCGGTCTGGAAGTGCTCGGCAAAATTGATGTAAAGCCCCATCACCCCAAAGTTACTGACGCCAGCAACCCCTTGCACGCGGCACGAAAAGCCGAAATAACTTCGCTCTGGCGACTAGGCAAAACAATTGATAGTTGAAAATTGATAGTTGAAAATTAAAAAACGTCTTGCTTCATATATCAGCTTTTGAAGATTTAATGATAGCGGTGAGCAGCTTAAGCAGTTCGGTGATCTCAGGATAAATGGATTCATAACCATGTTTATCAATGTAGCCAGACTGATTAAGCAGATCAATCCAATACGCTGATTCATTGGCTTCTTTCAGCGCAATGGCCATTTTATGGATAAAATCAGCCAGGCTCTCAGCCTGTTCAGCCTCCCTTACCAATGCGCCAATACCGGTACCGCTACGCAGCAATTGCCGGCTTAACACAAACTCCCGCTGCTCTTCAGTTAGAAACCGGTACAGCTTTACGATTCGCAGCGCAAAGCTAAACGATTTTTCCTTGACGACATTTTCTTGCATGGCTTTCACCGCCTACTATCAATTGTTCATTGTCAATTATCAATTGCATCCACATTGATCTGTAACCACCACTCCAGCAGGGCCAGATGCCACAGTTTACTGCCCTGAATGCGTGTCAGATGCGCCTCGGGATCGGCAAACAGTTTTTCCACATAACTGCGACGATACAAGCCGCGATTAATGCAGGCCTCTGAATTCAGAATGCGGCGTATCCTGTCCAGGAAATCGCCGCGCAGATATTTCAGTGCAGGCACCGGGAAATAGCCTTTTGGCCGGTCGATCACCGCATCAGGGACAAGCCCTCTGGCAATCGCCTTGAGCGGAAACTTTCCGCCCTCCTTTAACTTGAGCGAGGCCGGCATTTTCGCGGCCAGCTCGACCAGTTCATGATCAATGAAGGGCACACGCGCTTCCAGCCCCCATGCCATGGTCATATTGTCCACGCGCTTCACCGGATCATCCACCATCAAGCTGGTCACATCCATGCGCAACACTTCATCAAGGAATTCATCCGCATCAGGCTGTTGCAACTGCGTGCTCACCCAGTCAGACGTCACGTCAGACACCGCATAAGCATCCGTCATCATCTGCAGATATTCATCGTGGTCGCGATCGAAATAATGTTGTGAGAAGCGCGCCAGTGGCGTCCCGCTCGCAGCGTCCATCAACGGATACCAGAAGTAACCGCCGAACACCTCATCCGCGCCCTGACCTGCCAGTACTACTTTTACCTCCTTGGACACCTTTTCACCCAGCAGATAAAAAGCGGTTACATCATAACTTTGCATCGGCTCCGACATTTCAGAAATCGCTTCCGGCAGGCGTTTTAATACCTCGGCATTCGGCACGGCATATTTATGATGGCGCGTATTAAATGTGTCAGCTACGATATCCGAATATTCAAACTCATCGGCCAGTTCCCCTGCCACGGCCTCGAAGCCAATGGAAAAGGTATTGAGTTCATCCACATGATCAGCCAGCAAAGCCACCAGCAGACTTGAATCCAGCCCGCCGGACAGCAGCACGCCTACCGGCACATCGGATGCCAATCGGTGTCGCTCGACAGCGCAATGCAGAACCTTGCGCGTTGCCTCCAGCCATTCAAGCTCAGTGAGCTCCTGCTCAGGGCGGGTCGCAGCCAGCTGCCAGTAACAGCGTTGCATCCGCTCACCGGATGAAGTGATGCGCAACGTATGCGCAGGGGGAATTTTCCGGATTCCTTGCAATATTGTTCCAGGCGCGGGCACTACGCCATGCAGGGTAAAATGCTGATGGAGAGCGACCTTATCCAGACGGATATCCACACCACCACCTGCCAGCAGAGCTTGCGGTGTGGAAGCAAAGCGCAACCGGTCTTCATCAAAAGTGTAGTACAGCGGTTTGATGCCCAGCCGGTCGCGCGCGAGAAACAAGCTCTTGTCGCGCTTATCCCAGATTGCAAATGCAAACATGCCGTAAAAACGCGCTGTGCAACGCTCCCCCCAGGCGTGGTATGCCTTGAGGATCACCTCGCTGTCGCCGGTTGAAAAGAAGTGATAGCCCAACTCAAGCAGCTCGGCGCGCAGTTCCTTATAATTGTAAATGGTGCCGTTAAACACCAGCGCCAGTTGCAGCGCGTCGTCCAGCATGGGCTGATCGGCATGCGAGGATAAGTCGATAATGGACAACCTGCGATGACCGAACGCCAACGCGCCATCCTGATAAAAACCCTCGTGATCCGGACCGCGCCTTGCCAGCCGATTAGTCATGCGCCGCAGCGCAGCCATGTCAGGCACTGCCCCGTCCAGGCGAAATTCACCGCAAATACCGCACATGCAAAACTCCAGTTAATTTGTATAGCCAATTATCGCTGATGCAGCGGCAAGGAACCTGAAATACTACTATTAATTTTGACGGGTTCTGCCAGACTGACTTTATCGCAACCGACTTTGCCGGTCAATTGACAACTTACCTGGTAATCATTATCCGCCGCTTGCTGTTGTCCGTTTGCCTTATAAGCGATGGCACGACCATAAAAGTATCTGAAATTCTCAGGCGCTTTTTGCGCCTGATCCAATTTAATTGCACGACTGAATGCCTGAATCGCCAGTCTATTCTGACCATTTTTCGAATACGCAAGCCCCAGGTTGCCAAAACCTGCCGACAAGCTTGGGTTAAGTCCCGTCGAAACCACGAGATCAGGCACTGCCCTGTCAGCTCGATCAATTTTCAGCCATTCCGTGCCACGGTTATAATAAATTCGACTCACGCCTGGCAATGATTGCCGGTCTTTTACCAGTTTTTCCGCATCGTCCCACAGTAATATCGAATTGGAAAAACTAGCTAATCTTTCCATCGACAGCATAAAAAAAGTTGCCAAAATCAGTACCGAAACCAATAGAGTGAGTCGCGCATTAAGTTTTATCAACAATAACGGCAGAAGCATCACGCCACCCACCCCCCATATATAACTGCGGTACAGTACAAAAATTTCCTGTATGCGTACTGAGGAAAATTCTGTCATGAACATCAACCAGGGAAACAGCAATGCAAAGCCGATTAACCCCGTGTGACCACGCTTGAACAACAACCGGAGCGCTATCAAACCGTATGACAGATAAGCTAACAATGCCAAACCGTAAACAGAAAATATGCCTTGTGCAAACGGTTCCCGCATGTCCACCGAAATCCAGGCAGGATTGGGTAACAACCACAGCAAACCATATTTGAAGAACAACCAGGACTGGGTCAAAATACTATGAATATATGCATATTGTGGCGCGGTAGTTTCCAGCATTTCACCCGCATTAATCTCATAGGAATGACCCAACACGCCCCTTATCTGCGCAAAAGTCAGTAGCGCCACGGCAATATAGCCTGCAAAAACAGGCCAAATTTTCAGCATGCGTGCGCGCCAGTCAGCATGCATCAATATAGTCATCGCCGTTATTACGAAAGGGAGCATGATGACGTGCTCCTTGCTGTGCGTTGCCAGAAAATACCAGGCAACACTAGACCATAGCCAATGCTTGCTTCGATTTTCACAGCCGTGCAGATAAGACCACAAGGCTAGCACGCTGAACAAGGTTGCCAGCACGATGGACCGTTGCACCAGATAGCCTACGGCGTACACTGCCAGCGGATGAAGCGCAAACAAACTTACAACAATCAGTACCGCCGTGCTGACACGGGTATTTTCACTAACGGACGTGGCGGGCAATACCGCGCGATACAAGCGCAACACAAACAACGCCAAGGCCACCACGACCAGCCAGTGTAGCAACAAGTTTTCAATTCTGAACGGCGGCAAAGCAAAACCGAACAGCTTTGCGTTCCATGCCAGCGTGGCATAGGGCAGTGCGCGTAGTGATAGCGTGGACGAATACGCATACTTTTCGATAGATGAATGTCCATCATTATCCCGCATAAAAAAATACAGATCATCGAAGACGATCGGGTTATGCAGAAATTGTCCGTATAACGCGGCGATCAAGCAGCCAACCAGCACGAGCCACAGCGCTATTTTTTTAAAAGCATTCATGACATATACCTGAAAATTTAACCCTGAATTACATAAAAAAACCCCTCCTCGGAGGGGTTTTTAAAGTGACCAAGCGTATTACTTACAAATCTGTGATGTCAAGCAACCACCACCAACAGTCCATGTAATACCAGTAGAACCAATGACTGGGGTCAGGATATAGGTATCATTGGCAGAAAAACCGTCAACCGCTTTTGGAGCTGCGGTGATAATACCGTTAGCAGTTATCACTGTATTGACATACTTTGTGGCGTTGCCAGTAACTACGTCTGCGGGGACACCATTACTGCCGCCATCGCAACCTGTCAAGGTACCCAGATCACTCGCGCATACTTCTACAGCCGCTTTTGCAGCCTGTGTCGCCTGAGTCACTTCAACGAACTTGGCCTTCTTGGTGTAGTTGCTGTATGCCGGAATCGCAACAGCGGCCAGAATACCGATAATCGCCACAACGATCATCAGTTCGATCAGGGTAAAACCTTGTTGTACTTTTTTCATTTTGGTGCTCCTATTTGAGTTGGGTGATGCATTCGGTCAAAACGGCTTTCGCCTTGCCTTTTATAAAGCAAGAATGGTGCCAGAAAGGCAGGGACAAGGATAGTGGATGGTGGATGGTGGATGGTGGATGGTGGATGATGGATGATGGATGATGGATGAAAATATTTTCATTTATATGGACTTGAATTTCATTTTATATTATTAGCGGGGCGGGCTGCGGGCATAAAATCGCATTTACGCGCGAAATACTTCCCAAATTCGTCACTCAGGTGACAATTTTCGTCAGTCAGATTCATTGTCTGCATTAAATCAAGCGAATACCTATTGACTAGCCACAGGATACCTTTGACAGTTAGAGCACTTAATCGAGGAAAAATCACCATGACAAAAGAAGTGCAAATGTCCATCAAGATGGAAACCGAGTTACGCGACGAGTTTATGGCCGCAGCAGCGATTATGCACCGCCCTGCGGCACAGATTGTGCGCGACTTAATGCGCGGGTTTCTGGCACGTCAGGAAACGCCCAACGCCAAAACAATTTCTGCCATGCAATCCACTGATCATGGCGAGGATTTGTATCGCGCGAAAGATGCCGATGACCTGTTCCGGCAACTTGGCATATGAAAGAGGCCATTTACTCTGGCTTGTTCAAGCGAGATGTAAAACGAGCTGAAAAATGCGGTAAAGACATCGCTGCACTGCGTAATGCAATCGAGGTTGAAACTACTGATTACCATTGAGCAGGTTGCAAGGAGGCGAGAAATTCCATCGAGTCATCCCGGCGAGATTTTGCTGGAAGATTTTTTAAAGCCGATGTGTATTACACAGTATCGTCTGGCAAAAGAAATTAGCGTGCCACAGCGGCGCATCGGACAGATTTACACGCGTCAGCGTGCGATCACGCCGGCTATCGCGTTGCGCCTGGCGGCGTTTTTTTGGCACGGATGCGCAAAGCGGGGGTAACTCTGCAAGCACACTACGATAGCGGGCAAGCACGCGCAGCGATGGAGGAGGTCCTGGCAAAAAATCATCAATACCAAACCTTGACGGGGTAAGAGCAAATTACGCCTGTCGAAGCATCCGTCAAATAGGATACGGCGCACGCACTTCCGGTTCGTCAGTAGTAAAATCTTTGCATCCTGAATCCTCGATCCTGCTTTATTTAATACATACCGCCCGTATCTGATGCATATCGGTAATGCCCAGTAACACCTTTTCCATGCCATCCTGCTTCAGGGTATGCATGCCTTCATCAAGGGCTATCGCCAGCAGCTCGGCAACGCGTGCATGACTCTGTATGGCTTTTTTCACCTCGTCGCTGCCGATCAGCAATTCATGCAAGCCCACCCGGCCACGATAACCGGAGCCCGCGCATTTCTCGCAGCCTGTCGGCGTATAAATGATAAATTGTTTTTTGTCATTGGCAAATAGTTTAAGCCATTCTGCATACAAGGCCTTAGCGGCCGCCTCGGGGTCATGCTTCCAGAGAACGGTGTGTTTCAGCTCTTCGCTATATTCATTCAACATAACCTGTATTTCCAATTCGCTGGCAATATGCGGCTTCTTGCAATCGCTGCACAAGCGTTTGGCCAGACGCTGCGCCAGAATACCCAGCAGCGCATCGGCAAAATTGAACGGGTCCATGCCCATATCGAGCAGACGCAAAATGGATTCCGGTGCGCTGTTGGTATGCAGCGTGGCGAATACCAGGTGTCCGGTGAGTGAGGCTTCGATACCGATAGAGACCGTTTCCTTATCGCGCATTTCGCCAACCATGATCACATCCGGATCAGCGCGCAAAAAGGCATGCATGATGGTCGGGAAATCCAGCCCCGCCTTCTTGTTGATCTGTACCTGACGTAAACCCTTCTGGGTAATTTCCACCGGGTCTTCCGCCGTCCATATCTTCGTTTCCGGCTTGTTAATATGTTTCAAGATGGAATGCAGCGTCGTGGTTTTACCGGAACCGGTCGGACCGCAGACGAAAAACAGACCATAAGGTTTAGTGATCGTCTCCTGTATCAACGCATTGTTGCGTGCTGAGAAGCCCATTTTTTCCAGTGGCAATGGTTCTCCGGAGGCCAGAATCCGCATCACCACATCTTCCACACCGCCCTGAGAGGGAATGGTAGCAACGCGCAACTCGATATCCAGCGGCCCGAATTTCTTGAATTTGATCTTGCCGTCCTGCGGCCTGCGCCGCTCTGAAATATCCAGATCGCACATGATCTTGATCCGCGTCACCATGGCATTTCTGTAGGTAGACGGCACCTCAATATAGTTGAGCAAAGATCCGTCCTTACGCAAACGTATTTGCGTCTTGCCCTTGCCCGGCTGCGGCTCCACGTGAATATCGGATGCCCCCATCCGGTACGCATCCACGATGATCTTGTTGACCAGTTTGACCAGTTCGTTGTCAGCCGCGGCATTGACATCATCCTGGCTGATGCTTAGCACTTCGTCGTCTTCTTCGCCGCCCATGCTGGACAGCAAATCATCCATGGAAGATTCATCGACAGCAAAATTACTTGTCACAACTGCATCGGCGGTACTGCCAAAAAAGTCATCCAGCGTTTGTTTAAACTCGCGCTGTGAACACACCTTGTAAATCAGTCGGCTCTTGGGGAAAATATTATTGACCACGCGCGACGTTTGAATACGCTCAGGATCCGTGGTCAGAATGACCACACCCGCCGGCGTTTCATCAATCGGTAACCAGTGGCTGCTCTGTACATATTCACGCTTCAAATTGCGCAGCAGATCGGCAGGTTTAATCCGGTCAGCCTTGAAAGGCTCATAGTCCACACCGAAAAAATTGGCTGCGGCTTTGCCCAGCGCGGCGACACTGACCTGAAACTCATCCAGCAGCACTTCTTCGATATCCAACCCTTTGCGCCTGGCAGTACGCGCAGCCAGGTCGAATTCGGCGGCAGATAATACCGCGTCAGTGATCAGGCCATCGTACCGGGTTTTGACGATAACCTTTTCCTGCCGCTGACGCAAGGCGATCGCCATCGTCTGCGCCAATTCCAGCACACCCTCTTCAAACAGCTCGGAAAAAGGGATGCCGGCTTTATTGTTAATAATCTGGATCACCCCGATCAGTTCACCGCTCTCCGCTGCCAGGATAGGCGATACCAGCATCTGCTTGGTGCGATATCCGGTACGTCGATCTACTTCCTGTAAAAAACGCAACTGTGCACTGTAACGGGACAGCTCCTGAGCATCATAGACATCCATGATATTGAGCAATTTTTTATGCAGCGCCACATAACCCGCCACGCTTTGTTCTGCAATTGGCAGCTTGAGATCCTTGAATGAATTCAGCCCGGTTTTGATCTTGGAGATCAACGAAACCCTATCTTCGCCAACCACATAGATTGTCAGCCTGTCGGCATTAAACAGGCTGCAAACATCACGACTGATATCCAGCATGATTTCATCAATATTATTGGTGGCGTGAATCTTGTTGGTAACGTGATTGAGCGTCTTGAAGAACTCCAGCCTGACACTCAGCTCGTCATTTTGTGCAGCGGTCATTACTGCTCCTAATATCGCTAAAAGATACACCCCGGTGGCAGGACAACGCATACGACACCGATCGTAGCCCTGCCCGGCATCAAAATATAATTTCCTGATTATTCAATAAAATCTTTGCTGGCAATCTGCTCGCACAATTAGCCACTTCAGCCATAATCAGTTCAACCTCATCCGGTTTAAAATGCGTGACAAATACTTCAGCATTCCCCGTAAACTTGCACAATTCATCAACCAGCAAACTCGGACAGAGATGTTTGGAGAGGCGGGCCAGTTCGATTTCACTGTTGGGAAAGGCCGTTTCAATGATCAGGTAACGCAAATTCTCAATCGTGTTAAGCACTTCCCAAAGGCGATCATTAATATAAGTGTCGCCACTAAACACCAGACTAGCCTGTCCGCTATCCAGGTGGTAACCCACCGCCGGTACCGTATGAACAGCGGGAAGCGCAGTAATTTTACGTCCCTGTAAAACGACCGTTTCAGCCAGAACGATCGCCTGATAACGCATCAATGGCTTGTCCACCGAGGGGATGACGCTGAAGTCCGGCCAGATTTTCCAGTTAAAAATATGCTGCTTGAGAAGCTCTATGGTGGCGGCTGTCGCATATACAATGACAGGGTGGTCACGCATCCCGGCGACGCTATCCAGCATCAGCGGCAGACTACAAATATGGTCCATATGCGAATGCGTGATAAAAATATGGTCAATACGTGAGAGTTCTTTCAGACTAAGTTCACCCACACCGGTGCCCGCATCTATCAATATATCATGATCGATGGCAAATGAAGTGGTATGCAGACTCCCGCCGATCCCACCGCTACAACCTAATACTCTAAGCTTCATCATTGACCACTCTGCGCAGAAAAAAATCCAGCGGCAACTTTTGCGAGGTTAATTATATCGCATCATTTTACCAGCAACACCGGACAATCAGTCTGTTGCAATACTTTAGCCAGCACCGAGCCTAACAGGAAATTTTGCAAGCCCCCCTGACCTTCCCGGCACATGATAATCTGATCTACCCCTTGTTCATGTGCATACCGGGAAATGGACTCGGCAGGCGGTCCAACGCTGATATGATATTCATAGGCCAGCCCGGCTGTTTTCAGCACATCGCGAGCCGGCTGGAGAGCGGCCATTCCCTGCTCAAGGTAATAATCATTGATGGTCGTCTGGTCAATGAACAGTTTTACATTCGCCGTTGCCACTTTCCATTGCACATTAAGCAACAGCAGTTGCGGCATCGTCTTATAAATCTCAAGGTGACTGATAACATAATTCACCGCACGAAGTTCACCTGGCGAACCGTCGAGTGGAATCAGCAGCTTCATCATATTAGTCCTTCTCCGCCATGACAGACTTACCATCTAGCAGATTAACTGTTTTACCGCGTGCCGCCTTGTTTTGCGCCAGCCACTGGCCTATCGCAAGTACCAGTAAGGCACCGCCGAATGGAATCAACCAATGCAGGTAGGGCTTCGCCTCCAGAGTAGTAGAAAAATCAGGCCATGTCGGCGTAAGCGATTCCGCTATCAACATTTCCCCTGCCACATAACCCAGTAGCGCACCGCCTAAATAAATAATATAAGAAAATCGATCAATCAATTTCAGCACCAGCTGACTGCTCCAGGCAATTAACGGTATGCTGATCAACAAACCAAACAGCAGCAGCGGCACGTTACCGTTAGCCGCAGCGGCCACACCCAACACATTATCCAGACTCATCACAAAGTCAGCAATAATAATCGTTTTGACCGCGCCGATTAAACGCGCATCTGCTTTGACACTGCCTTCATCATGTTCATCTTCCGGCTGGATCAACTTGATGCCAACCCAGATCAGCAGTATGGCACCGGCCAGCTTCAGATAAGGCAAAGATAGCAAATTAACCGCAAAAAATGTCAACACGATGCGCAATACCACTGCGCCGGCCATGCCGTACAAGACACCCTGTCGGCGCTGCGCAGCTGGCAGATTACGACACGCCAGGGCAATAACGACGGCGTTATCACCGGATAACATCAGGTCGATCATGATGATCTTCAATACATCCACCCAAAAACTGGTGGTCGCGAGCATTACTAACAAAAAGATCCTTTCATAAAGTCAGGGGCAAGTGGCAAGGTTCAGATTTTCCTTGTCACTTGCCCCCTTGTTACTTGAACCTGATTTTTAGCCTTTCAGCACTTTCTGCATTACTCTGCCCATTTCAGCAGGATTGCGCGTAATGTGTATGCCGCACTCTTCCATCACGGATAGCTTATCCTCAGCACCACCTTGTCCGCCTGAAATAATCGCGCCGGCATGCCCCATGCGCTTGCCTTCAGGTGCCGTAATCCCGGCAATAAAACCAACCACTGGCTTGGTCATATTGTCCTTGATCCAGCGTGCACAAGCTTCTTCATCGCTGCCGCCGATTTCGCCCACCATAACCACTGCATCAGTTTCCGGATCATCGTTGAACAAACGCAAAATATCGACATGCTTCATTCCGTTGATCGGATCACCACCGATACCAACGCAGGAAGATTGACCCAAGCCCAGCGCGCTCAGTTGCCCAACGGCTTCATACGTCAGGGTTCCGGAGCGTGAAACCACACCGATACGGCCTTTCTTGTGAATGTGGCCTGGCATGATACCGATCTTGATTTCATCAGGGGTAATCAGACCAGGACAGTTCGGCCCGATCAGCATAGTGCGTTTACCCTGCATTTTGTAGCGGGTGCGGATCATGTCGTGGACAGGGATGCCCTCGGTGATACAAATGACCAGATCCAGATCTGCTTCAACAGCTTCATCGATTGCAGCGGCAGCGTAGGCAGGCGGGACGTAAATGACAGAAACAGTTGCACCGGATTGTTGCTTTGCTTCCAACACGCTGCCATAAATCGGCACACCTTCAAAATTCTGCCCGCCCTTGTTCGGTGTTACACCTGCTACAAAGCAGTTCGCGCCGTTTGCGTATGCCAGACAGCCCATGGTGTGAAACTGGCCGACTTTCCCAGTCATACCCTGGGTCATTACACGAGTATTTTTATTAATAAGTATGGACATTATGCACCCTTTGCAGTGAGAACAACTTTTTGCGCGGCATCCGCCATGTCGGAAGCAGAAATGATCGGCAATCCTGAGTCAGCCAGAATTTTCTTACCCAATTCCACGTTAGTACCTTCCAGACGAACGACTAATGGCACGCTCAGATGTACCTCGCGTACTGCAGCCACCACACCTTCAGCAATCACATCGCATTTCATGATGCCGCCGAAAATATTTACCAGTATGGCGCTCAGATTCGGATTTTTCAGCATCAGTTTGAACGCTTCGGTGACCTTTTCACGTGTCGCTCCACCGCCTACATCGAGGAAGTTGGCAGGATTGCCGCCATACAGTTTGATGATGTCCATCGTCGCCATCGCCAGCCCTGCGCCATTGACCAGACAGGCGATATCGCCATCCAGAGAGATATAGCTAAGGTCGAATTTAGACGCCTCGATTTCAGCCGGATCTTCTTCATCCAGATCACGATAAGCGACCACTTCAGGATGACGGAACAACGCGTTACTGTCAAAATTGAACTTGGCATCCAGCGCCAGCACACTGCCGTCCGCGGTCAACACCAAAGGATTGATTTCCGCCAGCATGGCTTCTTTTTCAACAAAAGCACGATACAAGCCTTGCAACACCGTCACAGCACCCGCAATCGAGGCTTCCGGGATACCGATCTGGCGCGCGACTTGTGCCGCATCAGCATCAAGCAGACCCGCAACAGGATCAATACGCAAAGTATGAATTAACTCAGGCGTATTTTTAGCAACTTCTTCGACTTCCATTCCGCCTTCACTGCTGGCCAGCAGGGCCACGCGCTGTGAATCACGATCAACCACCATACCCAGGTAGAACTCACGGGCAATTTGCGCACCTTCTTCGACCAACAGGCGGCGAACCAGTTGTCCCTCTGCGCCCGTTTGATGCGTAACAAGTTGCATACCCAGGATTTTGCCAGCCGCATTGCGAACGTCTTCAAGCGTACGCGCCACGATGACACCGCCGCCTTTGCCGCGACCGCCCGCATGAATTTGCGCTTTCACCACCCAAATACTGCCGCCCAATTCCTCTGCTGCTGCGACCGCTTCATCTACACTGAAGCACGCCCTGCCGCGCGGAGTTGGCACGCCAAATTGGCGTAATATTTCCTTGCCCTGGTATTCGTGAATTTTCATTATGGTTACCCTTAAGATACGCGCACCTGCGCGCAACCCTAATCTTACCGAATTATCCGCAACTGTGGCAAAGTTTGCGCAGACAATACACAAGACAGTATGACGAAAAGGCATGAAATCCCACAAAACCAGCCGAATTCCGGCCTGAATGAAAACAGAACCGGGACTTTTGCGAGTAACGCCGGCACCACACACACCTTATTGCACAGGCGTTAATGATTGCGCAAAGGTCTGATCAACAGGCAAAGGAGAATCATTTGGTGAGTTTATTGCAACTATTTTCGCTGGCTGGCAATCACAAAGTGGCACGTAAAATGCTTGGTGGCAGCAAAAAATCACCGCAGCAGGCAAAGTTTGCTCACCTCAGGCCATCTATCACCGGCCAAGTGCCTGCATCAGCTGTACCGCCAATTCTTCGATTGAGCGCGAAGTGGTGTCAAACCACTGGATATCATTTTTACGCATCATGCGTTCCGCAGCGGCAACTTCATAGCGGCAATTTTCCAGCGAAGCATATTTGCTGTTCTGACGACGCTCATTGCGAATACGATGCAATTGTTCAGGCGAGATGGTCAGACCAAATAACTTGTTGCGATAGGGATGCAACTTGGAGGGCAAGTCGTCACGCTCGAAATCTTCCGGTATCAGAGGATAATTGGCCACCTTCAAAGAGAACTGCAAGGAAAGATACAGGCAGGTTGGCGTCTTTCCGCTGCGCGACACACCGACCAGAATGATGTCCGCATTTTTAAGATCCGTGTCCGACACACCATCATCGTGCGCCAAGGCAAAATTCATCGCCGCGATGCGCTTCGTGTATTCACGGTTTTCCTGACCATGCGTACGCCCCACACTATGCGTCGATTTCTGGCCTAGCTCCTGTTCCAGCGGCATGATAAAAGCGTCGAAAAGATCAAGAGACAGGGCATCTGCAGTACGTATGCGCCGGGCAATTTGCTCATCCATCATGGTCATGATCACTACCGGACGCTGACCTTCCTGCCTGGCGATATCGGCAATATGTTGCAAGCAATCATCTGCCTTAGCCAGACTATCAGTAAAGGGAAAACGAACATGACGGAATTCTATGCCGTCGAATTGTGAAAGCAGACCGTTCCCCAGCGTTTCCGCTGTGATGCCTGTTCCGTCTGATACAAAAACAATCGTGCGCGCGCTCATGTGAGCTCCTTTATTTTGTTAGTTCACTGATGTTATGCAATAGCATCAATTATATAAATAAAAAATTCGCCGGTAAATCACCGGTTGTGGGACGAATAAAACCGGGTAGAGGATACGCCGATTTATGGCTGCCATGAGCTGTCTTATCGAATATTGACCGCTTCTGCCTGCTCCATGCAACAAATCAAGCAACAACTGTCGCAAGCTGGGATAATTGCGCATGAACGATACTATACAAAATCCATTTACATCCGCCACGCGCGCCTTTAACGAACTGCCCCTCTCACCCGGTATGCTGCTAACCTTGCAGCAACTGGGCTATGTAGCGATGACGCCGATTCAGGCCGCCAGTCTGCCGATTACCCTGGCAGGCAATGACCTGATCGCACAAGCCATGACCGGCAGCGGCAAAACGGCGGCCTTTGCACTGCCGCTGCTCACCCGTCTGAATCCGCGCCGCTTTGCAGTACAAGCCATGGTGCTATGCCCTACCCGGGAACTGGCCGATCAGGTCACTCAGGAAATACGCCGTCTGGCGCGCTCGGAGGACAACATCAAAATCATGACGCTGTGCGGCGGATCGACCATGCGCCCGCAGATTGCCAGCCTGGAACACGGCGCGCATATCGTGGTAGGCACGCCCGGTCGTATCATGGATCATATGGAGCGCGGCACGCTGGATTTGACAGCGCTTAACACCTTAGTGCTGGATGAAGCCGATCGCATGCTGGACATGGGCTTTTATGATTCCATCGCCTACGTGGTCAAACATTGCCCGCTTGATCGCCAGACACTGATGTTTTCAGCCACTTACCCTGACGGCATCGCGCGTCTGGCCCGTCAATTCATGCGCAATCCGCAGCAGGTAAAGCTGGAAGAACAACATGATGCGGGTAAAATTCGTCAGCGCTTCTATGAGGTTTCCAATGAGGAACGCCTGACGGCGGTGGCCGCCTTGCTAAAGCATTACCGCCCGGTCAGCACGCTGGCCTTTTGCAACACCAAGCAGCAATGCCGTTCCCTGCTCGAAGTGCTGCATGTCCAGGGTATTTATGCGCTGACGCTGAACGGCGATATGGAACAAAGGGAGCGCGATCAGGTACTGATTCAGTTCGCCAATCGCAGTTGCTCGGTACTGGTAGCCACCGATGTGGCCGCACGCGGCCTGGATATCGCGCAACTTGAAGCAGTCATTAACGTCGATGTCACGCCGGACCCTGAAGTGCACATTCACCGCATTGGCCGTACCGGACGTGCAGGGGAAGATGGCTGGGCGCTTTCGCTGTGCGGCCCGAGTGACCGGCAACGCATCATGGCTATTGCGAAAATGAGCGGGAGTGTGCCCGAATGGCATGAAATCAGCGAGCTCAAAGATGAAGTCGCGGAAGCGCTGGTGCCACCGATGGTCACCTTGCAGATTCTGGGCGGGCGAAAAGAGAAAATCCGTGCCGGCGATGTGCTGGGCGCGCTTACCGGGGAGGCAGGTTTTACCCGGGAACAAATCGGCAAGATCAATGTCACCGATTTTTCGACTTATGTTGCGGTCACGCAGGATATTGCACAAGAAGCGGTACGTAAATTAAATGCCGGCAAGGTTAAGGGTAAAAGTGTGAAAGTGCGGGCGATGTAAGTTGCCGGCGGCTTTAGCATTGCAAGCTGCCGGCGAGCGCGAAGCTCCGGCCGCGTCAATTGACGGAACAGGCATCAGGATATTGTCCGGCGATCCGTAAGCATACCGCCGGACAGTATCACTACTTACATTTTCCATCCTTTTTATCCTGATCTGAACAGGCATTATGTTCATGTTGTCTTGGCTTTTCTTCGACTTGTAGCGGTTTAACCGGCGGTTTTGTTACAGCGATGTCGGCCGGTTTTTGCCCATGCTCATGCACGGCTTGCGTACCGGCGTGACGCTCATCATTTTGTTGCGGTCTTGGCACGGCGACTTCCGCCGGCATCTGTCCATGCTCATGTCCGGGTTGCATGCCGGCATGATGCAGATCATTTGGTTGCGCTCTTTGTGCCGCGGCATCGACTGGCATTTGTCCATGCTGATCGCGCTCATGACCGGACTGTCCGCCTGTGTGATGTTCATTAACAAGCGGTTCACGATTCTGCCCGGAGTATCTTGCTGCGGCAGGATCATAATTCACTCTATTTCCGGTCATCTCCTGGTGATGTATTGATCCCGCCGGCGGCACGGGGCGAGCGTGACCGCCTACCATCTGGAAGGAGCCGTGCATCGGACGCATCCCGCGGATAATTCCTTCACTGTGACGCCAGGCCTCCAGATGTCTGGCACCGATCCGGGATGCAGGTACATACGGGAAGTGGCCACGGTGAATAACTTCTCCATTCACATTTAGCCAGGCGCCACGATAAAAACGCATGGGCACGACGCAATGACATGAGCCCGGCGCATCAATAAACATCGGATAAAAAGCAATCCCCGGCAGGGAATCATAATAGACAGGCGCGTCTACCACATATTCTACCGGCGGAATATACTCATCCTGGGCCGCCTCATACTGTACAGGTTGGTTTACATACATAGGGGGAGCTACGCATGCCGTTAAGAATCCGGAGGCGATGGCAGCGGCAATAATTGATTTATTCATAAAAACCTTCTTTTCATTAATTAACTTCCAATAATCGCGGCGCTGGCAAAAACAGCCGCGCTAAAGATATCTCATGCGAGGGGCATCCTCTTTGGAGAAATCGTTTGCTTTTCGCAAGGGCGCAGGAGCCCTTGGCAATAATTTGGCTTTGATGAGCGCCAAAGTGTCCGCCCTGAAGGCGAATAATCTTAAATTCAGCGATCCCAATAAATGTGGCGATGCTTTAACATGGTGAGCTAAAAATGCAACATGTCAAGATAATTGTCCTTATTATTTAAGTGACCATTTTATGATTTGATGTTATGCAATTCATTTCCTGCGGGATGCTTCCCTATTCCCTCGGGACGTTCTCCGGTTTCGGTCAGATGTTCCTTAGATTCTCGCGGAATGCTCCCCCGACTTCTGAGGAAGGCTTCCCGATTCTCGCGGAATATCCCTCAATTCCTGCCGGGCAGCCATCCTGATTTACATATTCTGCTGTCGGAAAAATGCAGAGAAGAAATACGGCACCGCCACGACTTGCATTCTGTGCGCATGAGCTCAATAAAACAATAGACCAGAATGTATAGACCCGAAGGGATAAAAATATCAGGCCATATCCGGCTGACTTTTTGCATGCATGATTACCAGAGCGGCTGATTTGTCGCGGCCAGCCAGGTGAGATAAGCCCGCAGATCGAATTCCAGCTGATGATAAGCGGGCTGCATATGCAGGCACAGCTGATAAAAGGCTTTGTTGTGCTCCTGCTCCTTGAAATGCGCCAGCTCGTGAACCACGATCATGCTTAAAAATGCTTCCGGCACTTCCCTGAATACCGAGGAAATGCGAATATCACGACGGGTTTTGAGTTTGATGCCCTGCGCATGAGCAGTACGGGTATGCATACCTAGCGCGCGGCGCTCAATATGCAGCGTGCTGTCGAATGCAACCCGGCTCAGCGCACCGGTATTGCGCAAATACCTCTCCTTGGTTCGGGATACATAATCGTACAGCGCGCGGTCAGTGCGCACGGCATGTGCATCAGGATATTTCAGCAATAACCTGTCAGCCAGCGTGCCCCGGGTTATCAGCAGCTGCACCTGCTCTGCCAGCGCTGCGGGATAAGCGGCCAGATAGTCGGGTAAGGGTTTCGGCGGCATGAGCTTGGGCGTTGGCAGGCAATACAGCAAATTCGCGTCGTAACAGATAAAATATTCAGCTTGCCTGAAGAGTTTATCTGTCTTAATTTAATGCAGGTCCTGCGCCCTTGGGGAACAGCACCCACATCTGTCCACGCTGCTTCATGCGTCCGGCCTGATTACCCGCCTGATCGCCAAAACCCCAGAAGAAATCCGCCCGTACCGCGCCACGAATCGCCCCGCCGGTATCCTGCGCCAGCATTAAGCGATTCAGCGGCGCAGTGGTATTGGGATAAGTGGTAGACAAAAATACCGGCGAACCCAAGGGTATGGTGTGCGGATCAATTGCAATGCTGTATTCACCGGTCAATGGTACACCCAGCGCGCCTAAGGGCGCAGACGCACTTTCAGGCAATTCACGGAAAAAAACATAGCTTGGATTTTTCGCCAGAAGCGCGGGCAGTTTCGCGGGATTTTGTTCTCCCCACTGTTTAATTCCCTGCATCGTAGCCTGCTCAGGTTTGAGTTCACCGGCTTCAATCAGTTTTTTCCCTATCGAAACATAAGGGTAGCCATTTTGATCGGCATAACCTACCTTCACCTGGCGGCCATTCGCCAGTTCAATACGCCCTGACCCCTGAATTTGTAAAAAGAACAAATCAACCGGACTTTCCACCCAAAACAGTACCCGCGACTTGCCATTGCCCCGGTCGATATCCGCCCGGTTGAAATAAGGCACAATGCGATGTCCTTCGAGCCGCCCGCGCAAACGCTGGTTTTTTAACTGGGGATAAACATCTCCCAGATCTATCGTCAACAAGTCATCGGGAGGCGCATACAGCGGATATTTGAAACGTGCGGTCCTGATACGACTGCCTGCCAGCCTGGGTTCGTAATAGCCGGTAATCAGACCATGCGCGGTGCCGTCCGGATTAAATACCTGATAGGGTGTGAATGCTAATTCAAAGAACAAGCGGATTGAGTCATTGTCCGGATGATTCAATCCGGCGGCCTGCGCACAAAGCAACTGCCAGTCGGGTTTATTTCTCAGCGCATGACAGCTTTGCAAAAATGCCGTCCAGCTTGGATGCAAATCCATCGTCTGCCAATCAGGCAACATTTCCCAGTTGCTGAGTGCAAATGGCGCGGAGGGCGCAACAATAGCCGGAACCGTTGGCGCAAAAGTGGCGGGCTGTCTGGACGCAACGCTACAGGCTGCCAGCAAAATCAGCGGCAACAGTGCGAGACTTCTCATGCTAGGCAGAAAACTAGTGCAGCACACGTGGTACGCTCAAGACAAATTCCGGAATTTCAACCTCAAAATCTTCTCCGTCATCGCCGCGCATCTGATAACTGCCACGCATTGTGCCCACCTGCGTTGCCAGCACCGTTCCGCTGGTATATTCAAAGCTTTGATTGTGCTGCAACATTGGCTGTTCACCCACCACGCCTTGCCCCTTCACTTCCTGTACATGGTTATAGGCATCGGTAATCACCCAGTGCCGGCTGACCAGTCTGGCGGCCACTGAACCTGAATTGGTGATGCTGATGGTGTATGAGAACACGAAGCGATCCGCATTTTCATCGGATTGATCGGGCAGGTATTTCACCTGCGTTTGTATAATAATGCCGTGTGGTTTTTCCATATGCAGTATTTGAACTGATTTTACTTAGGCTAGCAAGCGAAAACCGTGCATTTCCGGTAATCATTTCATGTTCGTTATGCTAATCTCCGTGACTGATAAAAGCATACACGGCAAAAACATGAACGGTTATTTGAAACGCATCCTTAATGCCCGCGTCTATGACGTGGCGATTGAAACACCGTTGGAAGTCGCGCAGAATTTATCGGCGCGTACCGGCAATACCATCCTGCTCAAACGGGAAGACATGCAGCCGGTATTTTCCTTCAAGCTGCGCGGCGCTTACAACAAGATGGCGCAACTCACGCAGGAACAGTTAAAACGCGGCGTCATTACGGCATCAGCCGGCAATCATGCACAAGGCGTAGCGTTATCTGCTCACAAAATGGGCTGCAAAGCCGTCATCGTGATGCCTACCACCACGCCGCAAGTCAAAATCGAGGCGGTGAAACACTTCGGCAAGCGCTCAGTTGAAATCGTGCTGCATGGCGACAGTTACAATGATGCCTACGATCATGCGCTGGAACTGGAGCAGAAAAACCAGCTCAACTTCGTCCATCCTTTTGATGATCCTGATGTCATCGCAGGGCAAGGCACCATCGGTATGGAAATCTTGCGCCAGCGCAGTGCGCCGATACATGCCATATTCTGTGCAGTCGGCGGTGGCGGTTTAATCTCCGGGGTAGC
Source organism: uncultured Nitrosomonadales bacterium (assembly GCA_903915035.1). Taxonomy (GTDB): domain Bacteria; phylum Pseudomonadota; class Gammaproteobacteria; order Burkholderiales; family Gallionellaceae; genus Gallionella. Next base: position 29,554 of record CAIWRI010000114.1, read on the forward strand.
CGCCTACGTAAAACAAGTCCGCCCGGAAATCAAAATCATCGGCGTACAGGCGAGTGATTCAGATGCCATGAACCAATCCATGCAAGCGGGTGAACGTGTACAACTTTCCGATGTCGGTCTGTTTGCAGACGGCACGGCAGTTAAGCTGGCGGGTATTGAGACGCTGCGCATCTGCCGGGAATATGTAGATGAAATTCTGCTGGTGGATACCGATGCCATTTGTGCTGCGATCAAGGATGTGTTCCAGGACACGCGGTCCATTCTGGAACCGTCCGGTGCGCTTGCCATCGCCGGCGCAAAGTTATACGCAAAACGCGAACAATTGAAGGGAGAGACGCTCGTCACCGTCTGCAGCGGTGCTAACATGAATTTTGACCGGCTGCGTTTTGTCGCCGAAAGGGCCGACATTGGCGAAAAGCGCGAATCTATTCTGGCGGTGACCATCCCCGAGACCCCGGGAAGTTTCCGCAAGTTCTGTGCGCAACTGGGTAAACGCAACATCACCGAATTTAACTACCGCTTTGCCAATCCCAAAGCCGCACAGGTATTTGTCGGCATACAGGTGAAGAATCAGGCAGAAACTGACGAACTGGTGGAGAAACTGCAGTCTCACCATTTACCAACGCTGGATTTATCCGACAATGAAATGGCCAAATTGCATTTGCGTCATCTGGTCGGCGGCCATGCGCCAGAAGCGGACAACGAGACGCTGTATCGTTTTGAGTTTCCTGAACGCCCGGGCGCGCTGATGCAGTTCCTCAACAGCATGGATCACAGCTGGAATATCAGCCTGTTCCACTACCGCAACCATGGTGCGGATTACGGCCGCGTGCTGGTCGGCATGCAGGTGCCGGATCATGATAAACAAGCGTTCAGCGATTTTCTCAACACCCTCGGCTATCGTTACTGGAACGAGACTGGCAATCCGGCTTACCAGCTGTTTCTGGGCTAAAAAACACAGGGGGTCGCAATGCGCAAGGATGAAGCCTTGACGTTGCGGGCGGAACACAAGAACAAAGAGATGCGGAATCCATAATTATGAGCCTTGCCTTGGAAAAAAAGCAGATCAGAACGCATATTCTGGCGCTTCGTGAGCAGCTTCCATCCGACGTCCGTACTGCATCTGACGCAGCGATCACAGCACGACTGTTGCAACTGCCGGAATATCAATGTGCCGGCACGGTGCTGGGCTATATGAATTTCGGCAGTGAATATGCCAGTGAACAGTGGATAGCAAGCGTATTGAGCGAGGGAAAACAGCTGGCTTTGCCCCGCGTAAATCCGGCAACCGGCAGGCTGGATTTATATTGGGTAGATGACCCCGACTATCAATTACAGAAAGGGTTGTGGGGAATACGCGAACCACTTGTTAAACGCTGTAAACCGTTAAATAGCATAAATGAGGTAGAATTCGCACTGTTGCCCGGAATTGCATTTAGCCGTAATGGCGCTCGCCTGGGTTATGGTGGCGGTTTTTACGATAAGCTACTGGCCACTTGCGCTGCGCCGCGGCCTGTGCTGGCAGTTGCCGCCTACGGACAGCAAATTGTGATACAAATCCCGCAAGAAAAAACTGATGTCCGCATCGAATGGATTGTCACTGAAACAGAAACAATAAACTGCAAGGAATTTTAAACAGACGAACCACCCGTCGATACAGGCAAATTTAATAAACTTTATTGAGAAAGTGGAAAATGGCGAACCTGGCTGATAATGATCCGCAAGAAACACGTGAG
>CAIWRI010000115.1 GCA_903915035.1 uncultured Nitrosomonadales bacterium
GACTTCGGATTCAAAAAGTTGTTTGGCGAAGAGCCGCACAAGGATTTGTTAATCAGCTTTCTCAACACACTTCTTCCACAAAAACATCAGATACTGGATCTGCAATACACTAAAAATGAGCAGCAAGGTTCGACTGCTTTAGATCGAAAAGCAATATTTGATCTTAGTTGCATCAGCTCCACCGGCGAGCGTTTTATTGTCGAGCTGCAAAAAGCCAAGCAAAACTATTTCAAGGAACGCAGTGTCTACTATTCAACTTTTCCCATTCAGGAACAGGCGCTACGCGGGGATTGGAATTATAAGCTGTCAGCCGTTTATACCATAGGCATACTGGATTTTCTGTTTGAAGAGGATCGTTCATCTACGGAAGTTGTGCATCATGTACATCTGAAAAATCAGAACGGCCAAATTTTTTATGACAAATTAACATTTATTTATCTGACGCTGCCGAACTTCAAGAAAAATATTGATGAATTGGAAACAGAACAGGATAAGTGGTTTTATGTTTTCAGACATCTGCAAGATATGCAGGAAATTCCCGCTGTGCTTCATGAAGATATTTTTTTGAAACTGTTTGAAACCGCTCAGCTTGCCTGTTTTAATGAGATTGAACGCCAGGCTTATCAAGATAGCTTAAAAAACTATCGTGACTGGAAAGGAATTACTGAAACAGTGCGTGAAGAAGGTAGAGAAGAAGGAATCGAGATCGGAGTCGAAAAAGGCAAGCTGGAAGTAGCCCGTCGCATGATGGCTAAAGGCATGACTGCTGAAGACGTTGCTGAGATAGCAGGCATTAGCATGATGCAATTGAATAAACCGCAAAAATAGTTTTTATATTCTTGCAAGGACAGGCAGAGTTATACTAAATCAGCTGATTAAAAATCACGAAAGTCGAATCATCATGGGCTGCCATTAACTGATGTTGCTGGATGCTATACGACATAATTCTTCAATATGAATTTGTGAATGTGGCCGCCATTAATGCAACAGGTAGTAATCCACATTATTGATAGCTGAACCCAAAAGCACGAGATTTATAATTTAGCCCGATTTTACTCGATTGGAGGATATTTCGATTGAAACAAAAATAGGATAAATTTTTTTGAATTTTTTTGCATTGATGCGCAAACTTAAATGAAAATTACATGAACATTCCTCTACTTTCACTTGCGGTTCCTACCTATAATCGTCCTGAATTTCTTGATGCCTTGTTAGCCTCAATTGAGGCCGAGATTATAATTGATCCTGTCTTCAAGGCTGAGCTGGAAGTCCTAATCAGCGATAATGCTTCGGATTCTGCAACGAAGGAAATGGTGCATTATTGGCAAACACGAATGCCGGGGATTATTCGCTATCAGCGTAATGATCGTAATCTTGGGGGACCAGGAAATCTAGTTGCGGCATTTGAAGCTTCTTGCGGTATTTATACGATGTATATTGGTGATGATGACCGGCTTTGCTCAGGCATTGGCAATATTATTCGTAAATTTATTTACGCGCAGGATATGCCACCTGTTTGTATTTTTGCCCCCTTGAATTTTCTTGGCGAGAAAGAGTTTAAGTGCGGTTTGGATTATGAAGCGCTGCTCACTGTCGATGAGGCTGCAGGCAGATACTTTTTTTCTACCGGAATTCCGGGTGGGGCTGCTATCCGTACTGACTTGGCTCAAGCAGCTCTTGAACGACTGGGGAAAAGTTTTTTGGCGCGTACAAACTGGCCTCAGACCTCGCTTGCTTTTCTGGCTGCTATTGAATCGGGCAAAGAGCAGCCTATTGCGGTTAAACATGTTTCAGTCGCGCATGTTTCAGAACAGCACGATGCTAACACAATCTACACCGCACGGATTGTATGGGACACCTGGGTACGTGGACTTGTCGTTGCAGCGCAACTGGTTAATGAGGCCACAGAGCAGAATTTTCTTTTTTTAGCATGTCAAGATATTTTTGCACCAAAGCGGATCACCTATCCGGTTGAAAAGGTAATTGATCATCTCCTGCTCGTTGATGATGATGATGAAATAGCTCGCTTTACAGAGGAAATAAAAGCAAGTCTAATTGATCTTCCTGTCCTGTATCAAAATATACCCCGACAACTTATCAATTTGAGTCTGACTCGAAGATGGTTACGAGTGCCGGTGCTTGTTCATCGAAAGTTGTTCCTAGAGCAGGGGGATGTCGTTAGATGGCCGAAGGTTATCTCGCAACGGTATAAATTATGCCGGCGACTTTTGCGTTATTATCGCCATCATCGAGCGAAAGTAAGAAGCTATACTTTGGGGAAGGATAAAAAGATTCGTGACTACTCGCGTGAAGGATACTGAAAATAATAGTGAGCTTAACACAAAAAATGTAGATAATAATTTAGTGCAATTAAATACACAACTTGAAAAAGTATCAATGAAAATAGCAATTTGCTGTGATATCAGTCAGTTTCATCGAGATCAATTGCAAGACCGGAATTGGTCAAAACAATTTTTGGGATCTGCATGGATAACAAGTTTGTATGAACGTCAAAAAGAGCTTGGAATTGAAATAGCATCAGGTGATGTTGCGCTGCAAAAAGTTAAATATGGGCAGTGGCGTGCAGAGGATGTTCATGTAGTTCAGGAAATGGATGCACGCCACGGCTTGGAGCTTTGCCAGCTTGGGGCAATTCCATCAGTTCTTACAATGCTCGAATCCCCTCTTGTCGCATATCGCAGTGTTGATCGTTTAATGCGGATACGCGTTACATTCGCTCACTGCATAGGTCCTAAAGTAATTTTTGAGAGTATTCCAGCACTGCGGAATTCGCAATACTGGAGACTTTCATTCCCAAGTTACTGGCGCGATCAATTACCAGCACAGATGCATTGGCCTCAACGAAAATATGCAATTTTAATTGCCGCAAATAAATACTGGCGGGAGCGAAAATGGTCGCAAGTTCGTAGACTTAAGGACGCACTTAGAATTTTTAGGCATGGAATCAGGAAGTATCTTTCTTCGACATATCAATCCTGCTGGAAATTACAGTTGCATGACAATCGTATCGATTTTTTGGCGTTACTAGGTACGCAAGATAAAATCGATGTGTTTGGGCGTGGCTGGGAAAATATCGGAAATTTACCTGTTGTTCAAGCTGAAAAAATTAAGGGTATAAGCAATATTTTTAAAGGAACTTGCGAGAACAAACATGAGCTATTAAGTAATTATAAATTTACGATTGCCTATGAAAATACAGCATATCCCGGTTATGTGACTGAAAAAATAGTTGATGCCATTGTGTCAGGTTCGATTCCTGTTTATATGGGTGCCCCCGATATTTTAGAACAGTTACCGGCAGATACGTTTATTGATGCCAGAGAATTAGGCTCTGTTGAAGCTATTGCCACACGGATGGAGGAAATGACCGAATCTGAGGCTATAAAAATGATTGCTGCAGGACAGCGGTATTTGCAAACATCGCTTGCTCAACGTTACACCTATGAAGGCTATGCAGATTGGGTTGTGTCGCTTATTAGTGGGAAGAAGATAAATAAATGAGTCAAAAATCTGCTATAAAAATTGAAATTTTAGTGCTGGCATATAACAGGTCTGCGCTTATCAGTGCGACACTGGAATCATTATTGGCGCAGACTTTACCCGCATCGCGGATTTGCGTTCTCGATAACGGGAGCACTGATAACACAGCGCTGATTGTGCAATCCTTTGCAACTCGCGGCGTAGAGCTTGTGCGTCGGGAATCCAATAACCCAAGATTATGCTGGACAGAATTGCAAGATATGGCTCGCGGGCCATGGACGATGCTGTTTCATGACGATGATTTGCTGCATCCCGATTATTTACGCGATGCCTCTACTGCTCTGGCTAATGAACCCGGTGCAACGATTGCCGTATCTGCTATGCGAGTGCATCAGAATCCGGAACGAATGGCATGGGGTAAAATCAGCGGAAAACATTATACTATTCTATCTGGTCGACAACTTGCCGCGTATATCTTTGGCGGGTTTGCCATGCCATTTTGTTCTGTCATCTATAGGGTCGATGTGCTGAAACAGGGATATTTTAATATGGAAACATACGGCAAAATCGTTGATCGTCCATTTGTGATTGATGCTGCCTTGGCAGGCCGTGCTGTGGTTATGCTTGATCCATATGTGAAATACAGAGTGCATGCCAAGCAGGATAGTAGAGATCAATTGTCCGGGCCCTTCTTGCCAGAAATTTTCGCGCTTCAACGCTACTATCGAAATTTGTTGGGAGAACACTTAACTGATTATCCGGGACGTATTTTTTTACGCCGAAATTACCGAAATTTGTTAGGTGAATTTAATCGTTTGAACCGGAATATGCACACGCCCATGACGCATGAAATATTTTTTAAAAATGCAATTGAAGCCGGGGCCACCTCAATAAAGTCTCTTCGCTTTGGTAAGTATTATGCCAAAATCACTGACATTCCCAGAAAAATAGAGAAAATAATTAAAACATTTATCCGGTAAAATTCATGAAGGTTACTTAATATTTGTTATTAACGGCACCACGAATTTATTTTCGACCCATAGAGCAAATTGATTTATATCTTCAAATTTAATGATTTCTGTGGATGATAGCGGATTTTTTAGCTCAAGTAATCGATTCATTCGTTTAATTTTTTTGGATCGTATTCTGTCTGCTAAATTGTATTCAGATTTGAAAAAAATAAAAAAACTTAGCAAAGCATGCGGAATAACCTCAGTGACATCTTTTAGCGTGAGGTATGTCCATGGAGAGTCTGATAAAACTTGCTTTATATGACGATAATAAAAATTTGGTCTCAATCTTGAATCATACTTTTTATCGAAGTGATTTCTGAAAATGACTTTCAGGTGTGCATCAGCTCCCATGTTCATAAACGAAGCACCTTTCAACGGGCTATGCTCTAAATATTGAATTTCCTTATTCCATTTTTGCCGCTGTCCCGGCTTCGCGCCATTCATTTCTCTGACAGTTGTTTCGCCAACAATTGCTAGAGGCAAATCTAAATAATAATAACTATCTGTATTTAATAATGCCCCGACATATCCAATATCACCAAATGGTTTTATAAACAATTCAATTTGTTGTGCTCGCGTTTTTTCTATTAGTTCTTTTGAAATAAATATACCAGAGCTATGATTTGTTCTTGGTGCCGGGTATTTTTTCCGGTGTCCAATTCCCCATCCATTAAAAAAATGAAAAGCAGTCTTAATGGAATCAAAAACTTCTAATTTCCCTGTAAACTGTCCAAGGTTAGATTGGGTTGAATTATAGACCTTGTTAGTATGATTATAATTTGTAAATCCTACCTGAAGCATTTCAGTTTTATGATTTTTTAGTAGTTTATTTACAATATTAAAAGTGCTTGAAGTGAGGACATCGTCATCTGCCAGAAAAAGAAAGTATGAACCAGTCATATTATTAAGAGCATCTTCGGCAAGATCATTCACATTTTGATTATTTTCATATCTCGTATACTTTATTCGCTCATCTTGATATGCATCAATACTATTTTTCAACGAGGGAAATGAGCCATTGTCATATAATAAAATTTCAAAGTTATTGTATGATTGAGCTATTAAGCTATTTATCGTCTGTAGAACTAGTATCTGGCGATTATAACTAGGTAAAAATATCGAAAATTTTTTCATAAGTTATTGATTAATTTTTAAAGTTCAAAAAGAATATTCTTATATAGTTGCCCCATCTTTTCTGCCAGTCGTTGCCAATCATGTTCTGATGCAGTTTGTGATGCAGATGAGCCCATCGTCGCACATCGTTCCGAGTCTAATAATTGAACAATCCGCTCAGCGGCTGCATCCGAATCCCGGTATTCAGGGATTACAAAACCATTAATTCCTTCTTCTACAAGGTCTTTAGCACCTACATTGGGGCTGAGAATAACGGGTATTCCTGCCGCCATTGCTTCCAGGACAACCATGCCGAAAGTGTCAAATTTTGAAAGCATGATAAATGCATCGGCGGCACGATAATACTGCTCAAGACCTTCAACCTGGGTGCCGGCAAAAATTACTGCATCAGCAATTCCCAGAGACTGGGCTATTTTAAGATATTGATTTTTGTTGCCACGACCGACTACCAAAAGGCGAATATTTTTGTCGGGTTTGAGCGCTTTTGCCTTGGCAAGTGCCGCGATAATGGTATCCAATCCCTTAACATCAAAACTCATTCCTACGAATAGCAGCAGAAAGTCGGTTTCTGCAATATTATACTTGCCGCGAATTACAGCGCGGCAGGCTAGTCGGTCAGGTGTTGCAAAGCGAGCGACATCGACGCCCGGTGCTAGTGCCTGCCAGTTTCCCGGTAATATTTTATAACGACGCTTGAATGCATCTATAGCGATGCTGGATACAGGGAAGAAGCGCGCAGCACTACCCTTCATGATGGTTTTGCGTTCAACGGCCATTCGCATCAGATCGAATAAGCTGGGGATACGTTTTTTTCTGACCCCATAGATCCATTCTGCATGTGGCACTGAATGAACCGAGCATATATCGCCGGTAAAAATCCAGTCATGCGTGTGTATCAGATCGAAATTCATCCTGTCTATCATATGCCTGGCAAACCAGGCGAAAGAAAGGGCGCGTAACCAGCCCGGAAAACGAATAATAGGGACTTTGTGAAATATGATTCGGTCAGAGGAAGCCTTCCAGCGATTCGCGAACACATGAATTTCATAGTTTTCGTTTTCTGCCAGACTCTCAGTTATTTTGCTGGCAAACAGCTCTCCGCCGCCCACCAATCCATAATATGGAATGGCTACGGCAATTTTATGACGGACTGGGTAAGGAATTTGCATAAGTAAAGTGTTAGTTACAAATTTTCATTTTGATTATACATGTTAGAAGCGGGGACCTGTTGTATGGTGGGGCTAGTAACTGATTTTAGCATTGGGGGGTGAGATTGATATGATTAATAATAGTTCCCTATTTACTGATTCCAGACTTCCTTGTGCCTTGTATCTTGTACCTGCCCTTGCTATCCACATCCCGAATGCGTAGTTGCAGATGATCGAACCCAACAGCAGGCCGACATAGGCCGGATTCCAGTAAGCGTAGAAAAATAGCGAAGCTAAAGCCAGCCAGGCCGCGGCATAAATGTGCTTGATGCGCGCCAGCTGAAAATAGCCCAGCAGGACCAGCGGCAGGTAGGCGAAGATAAATCCGTAGGAATTGAAGAGCATTGTGCTTAGGTTGGGGGATAAAAGGATTCTTTGGCGGGGCGTTATTTGGCGTTCCGTTTACATCCGTTTTCAGTGCGCGAGTGGCGTGAGCAGCAACACGTGATGCCTTGGATCATTTACTGGAAAGAGGCGGCTTTCCTGAGCCGTGTCTGGCTGCTGATTCGGTGCAGGCTGATCGCTGGCGTGCGCAGTATTTCACTGATCTGATTCGTGAAGATGTGCTTGAGTTCTCACGACTGCATGAAATTAACACTATGCGTCTGTTTGTGGAATTGTTGCGCGAACGGGTGGGTTCGCCGCTTTCGCTGGCATCTATCGCGCGCGATCTGGCCGTTTCACCTGCGACATTGAAACGCTATCTGGATATTCTGCAGGCGTTGTTTATCGTTTTTACCGTCCAGCCATGGCATCAGAATTACGGATGCCGCCGAATGGCTTATGGGGTTGTCGGCCTGATTAGTCATTTTGTACAGCCTGTTGCGTACTTGACCGCAGCTGCGCATCGGGCATACAATCCTTGTCACTATGACGACCATCACATTTGATAGGCAAGAGCTGGTTCGTGAGCTCAAAATTTCCGGACTTCCTCAAGAACAGGCGGAAGCGATCGTGCGTACCATCGTCAAATCTCATGCAGAACTGGCAACCAAGTCGGATATTGACACGCGACTGGCCGAAACTAAGCTGGAATTGATCAAATGGATCGTCGGCCTGATCCTGGGGCAAACCGCATTGCTGCTCACTGTCTTGCCAAAAATCCTCGGGCACTAAGCCTATAACCGCTGTGCAGTTAGCTATGCGTAGTGCTGAAAGTTATGCGTAGTACTGAAATTATGCCCGGAACTATCCAAAATAAGGGCTCTATGAGAGTTAATCAACTTGATGCAGTTTTCCTGATTGATGTCGCCAGTATATCTATCGATAACTTCGGAAAATATTGCGTCTTATCCAGCGGGCGAGACGTGATAGCAGAGGTTTTTTAACAAAGTCAATTTGCTTTTCCCAGTTGGATTGATAGCACACGCCCAGATAATCGCGGGCTAGTCTTTCAATTGTTTCACCCTGTTTTTTACCTGCGTTATATTGTGTTTCGTAATGATAGAATTTAAAAAATGGTTCAACCAGCATCAAGGGGATGGGGCGGAATTTCAACATCGCTTCGCCATACCATTGCATTTTACATGAAAACAGCAAGATAGCATCGTAGAAATTGATTCCTTTGGGTTTTAGAGGTTGTTCATCAAGCGCCTGCCATACCTGACAATTCCAAAGCATTGGCGGCAATCCGAATTCATAGTGGCGTCCCTGGCGCCCGAAAATATCCATGATGTGCTGATGCTCACGATGGAAGTCATCACATACTTTTTGCATATCATGATTAATTGCAAACTGCAGCAATTCCTTGGCCTCGTGCATAATGGTATAGGGATAACCGTCAGGCGTGATGAAATCGCTTTGTGTAAAGGGGTGGATGAATTGACAGTCGGAATCGAGGCATAGATAATTTTCGGCAAGACCTGGTCGCCAGAATTCCGATTTGACAATCTGCTGAGACAGCCAGCCTCTTAATTCATTGATTTTCTGCTAATCGAGTGCCGGGTTGGCGCAGATGATGGCTTCATCTTCCAGCAGCGTTACATTCTCTCCTGCCAGAATTTTTTGAAACAGCGGCATATCGGCGGTCGGCACCGAGACATAAAACGGTATCTGTTTAACATTATATTTGGCAATACTGACAGCCAGCCGCTTGACGCGCAAAACATCGTTTTTATAGGATTTGCAATATAGAATCAGTTTTTTCATTCAGTGTATGTCCCTCAATCGCAAGTTATCTATTTCATCATATCCTTGGGGGTCGGTTTGCATCTGCTTGACCCAGTCATATATTGATTGCACCGCATTTCCGGTAGTGTAAGGCGATGCCGTATTACGATCATTTAGTTCATCGGCTTGCCAGCGACGATATAGCTCTTCGAATGCATGGATGATTTCAGCGATGTTTTGCGCAGGCCAATGATCGAACTCCTGTAGCATTTCCATTAGCAGAGGATTGCTGTGTATCAATCCAAGCACAGGTCTTTGCGTCCATAAATATTTGAAATATTTCGAGGGTATATATTCTTCGCAAAAGGCATCGGTGCTATGCAGCAACAGCAGGCAGTCCATTTCATTCATGCGTTTCAATACGCGCAGGCGGCCGCTTTCACCTGTCACCGCATCATTTTCTAAGCGGCCCTTGTCTTCAATGACGCCGGGATAGGGGAAGTTTTCGATTGCCAGGGCGGAAATTGCATCCATGCTGCCGCCGTAGATATGAAGTCTGACTGAAGCTGCACGAGTCGAATCAGCAGCCAGGAATTTTTCCAGCGCAGCTAAAAACTCTTCAAGATTACGGGTGACTGACAGCAAACCGAAATGGCCAATCAGCAATTGTTTACTACGTTGATAAGGAACTCTTTCGAAATCAGGGGCGTCTACACCGGCGATCACCCAGTGACCACGATCATCTAGTTGCGGATTTCGTTACCTGGCGCGCTCCATTGCTGCGCGGGTAAACCACCAGACAAGATCAGCATGCGTGCAGATGGTTTTTTCCAGCCAAAGGAGAAAATTTCTGCGGGCTTGGCTAATCGGCTGACCTTCATAAACCATAGGATCGTGAACCTCGGCGATCCAGGGAATATTGTAGCGTCTGGACAGCCAGTATCCGGCAAGGTGGGCGGAATAGGCACCGCCGGTTGAATAAATCAGTTTTGGGCGCTGTTTAGCAATGATGCGTCTGCCTGTTAGATAAGCTGAGATGGACCACGACCAGGTGGTTTCAATCGGCATCAGGAACTTTTCCAACAAATATAACGGGCTGAGTATAACCGTTAACGCCAGCATGATGATGCGATAGGTAAATCGGCTGGGAATCCGGTTTTTCAAATAATGTCGTAAATCAAACTTTATGCCGACCGGCAGCGCCGATACAATTTGATGATGCTCCAGCACCGCATCTTTTCTGCCCAGTACGCCGCTTATGATGACAGGTCTTATCCCCAGATTGATCAGATGCGGGATTTTGTCGGTGATAGTTTGGCTGGCAGCGCGCCCGTCCATGTTGAACGCATGCGAGAGAATCAGCCAGGTTTCGTGATCATGTAGGTTTTCGGGCATCGAGTTCTATCTGAAAGTGCGTGAATGCGTCCGGTTTTTCTCAAAACCAGGCAAAAATCTGGTACAGCATTTTATCATCATCCTGGAAGTGTACAGGCTCCTAGTTGTTTCGCTAGCGATTCTTATGCAGCGACTTGAAGTTGGGATTGAGTTGATCGATGGCCGCTTGTGCACGGTATTTGCAAATTGTAACTACCCTCCACTTGCTAATCAGGCATTTTAAATACGCATTATGCACATGGAATTGAATCTGCCAACAATTGAAGATATTCCACTCGCCTATCGTGAAGGCGAGGAGGCTGTTGTTATGCAGATGTTGACGCCAGTCTCGTTGATTGCAGCAGTGATATGTAACCAGCAAATTTTGTGTTGTCAATCGCCAAGTTTGTGTTATCAGTCACCAAGTTTGTGGTATCAGTCGCCAAGTTTGTGATATCAGGCGCCAAGTTTGTGTTATCAGTCAGCAAGTTTGTGTTATCAGGCGCCAAGTTTGTGTTATCAGTCACCAAGTTTGTGGTATCAGGCGCCAAGTTTGTGATGCCACAAACAGAATTTCTGTTGCAACAAAAAGAGTTTTTGATTCAACCAGCAGAATTTCTGATTCAACAAAAAGAGTTTTTGATGCAACAAATAGAGTTTTTGATTCAACCAGCAGAATTTCTAATGCAACCAACAGAATTTTTGATTCAACAAACAGAATTTCTGATTCAACAAAAAGAATTTCTGATGCAACAAACAGAGCCAGCGTTACACAGTCTGCGCACTGCCAGCAGCACGGTCGGCATACCGGAGCCGCGAGCGCAAAGGCCGTTCCTCGTATTTCACTGTGCCAGAATAGTCTTGGAGTATCACAGCAAGACCATATATTGAATGGAAAATCTGCGCGGCAGTGCTGCATCGTGTGTCTATGCGCTAGCAGACTGTTATAATCGCGCACCTGCTAAAAAGACGATCTGGCTGGCCTCCATGCAGAATAATTTGCTGGATGAAATCATGGATGCCGATTAAATGAATACGGCAGGCAGTAAGCCGCATGATTACTTGAAAATACAGGCAGATTTCGGGTATCGTGGATGACACTGCCAAAGGTGGCGATCTTGATTTATTGGTATTATTCAAAAAAATCGATTTACGGACTACGTGGGATATTCTCGCACAAGTGCATCAAAAGCTTGGCGCGCGAAAAATTGACAGTGCCATCTATCCTGACTTAAGTAGCCCATTTTCCAGGATGGCTATGCAAACGGGAGTGCTGTTATGATACGTGTAAAAATTGAATTGCTTCAAGAAAACTTTAAGCATTAATATGGAGGCGAGAATGATGCAAGATAAATACCTAAATCCGTTTACAGACTTCGGATTCAAAAAGTTGTTTGGCGAAGAGCCGCACAAGGATTTGTTAATCAGCTTTCTCAACACACTTCTTCCACAAAAACATCAGATACTGGATCTGCAATACACTAAAAATGAGCAGCAAGGTTCGACTGCTTTA
>CAIWRI010000116.1 GCA_903915035.1 uncultured Nitrosomonadales bacterium
CATTTTCAATACTGCCATCCGCCACAATAGCTTCAAGTTCACGCAAGCGTTTGATGGATTGTTGCACAGTCTTGTAGTTGGTGAGCATACCACCTAACCAGCGATGATTCACATAAGGTGAATTCGCGCGCACGGCTTCTTCCTGCAAAATCTCACGCGCCTGACGCTTTGTCGCCACGAACAGTACCGTACCTTTTTTCGCGGACAGCTTGCGTACATAGCTTTCTGCTTCTGCAAACAGCGCTACGGACTTTTCCAGGTTAATGATGTGAATACGGTTGCGGTGACCGAAGATGTAAGGTGCCATCTTGGGATTCCAGAAACGGGTTTGGTGACCAAAGTGAACACCGGCATCGAGCATTTGACGCATTGTTACAGCCATGATAATTCCTATCGTAAGGGTTAAGACTACCACTCGCCAGCCTGACTCTTATCAGAACACATCAATTAATGATTCATGCGATTCTTATGAGCACCCCAACTTGTGCGAGCGGGATATTTTCACCGGAAAATTCCGATGCAACGCGCATTCTAGCACAAAGATTGCGCTGACTGACAAGTAAATCCGGCCTGCTGCTGCCTTACAACTAAGCGCCGCTGTTAAGTCTGACTATTCTTTTCAGGCCTTGAAAAATGCAGCAAATTCAATTGAAACTCAGACGCTTTTCGCACATGCCAATGAGATTCGTTCCAGCGCACAGGCCAGCACGGACCTGGGCGAGGCGATATTCAGGCGCATGAAACCACTGCCCCCCTGTCCGAAAACCGTGCCGGGATTCATACCCACTTTGGCGTGCTGCACAAAAAATTGATGCAACGCCTGATCCGTCATTGCCATTTCACGGCAATCGAGCCAGAGCAAATAAGTACCTTCCGGCTGAATCAAGTGAATAAAAGGCAGATGCCGGGTTAAATAATCGCTGACAAAATCGCGGTTAGCCGCCAGATAAGGCATCAGACTATCCAGCCACACTTCTCCACCGCGATACGCCGCTTCAAAAGCGACAATACTGAACGGATTGAAGTTAGCCATATGCAGGCTGTCAAAAACGCGCCTGATCGCTGCGCGCTGTAGCGGCTCTGCGGCGATAATACAAGACAGGCCCAAACCCGGGATATTGAAGGTCTTGCTCGGTGCCACCGCGGTGATAACCTTAGCTGCATCACCCGCCAGCACAGCCAGCGGCGTATGTTTTTGTCCCGGATAAAGCAAATCGGCGTGTATCTCATCCGACAGGATGGTCAGATCATAACGGCGAGCAATGCGCAGCAGCGCCTTTAATTCAGCTTCTCGCCACACCCGACCGACTGGATTATGCGGCGAACACAATATCAGCATGCGCGCACCGCCTGCCGCGCAGTGTTCGAGATGTTCAAAATCCATCACGTAGCGACCATTTTGCAGCAGTAGCGGATTTTCGATCAAACGCCGGCCATTGGTCGTCACCGCCGAAAAAAAAGGAAAATACACCGGCGGCTGAACAATCACGCCTTCATCCGGTTTAGTAAATGCCAATACGGAAGCAAATAATGTCGGCACGACACCCGGCGCCAGCACCAGCCACTCCCGCTCGACTTTCCAGCCGTAACGTTTTTTCAGCCAGTCTGTCAGCGCCTGATAAATACTTTCGGGATAAAGCGTATAACCATAAACAGGGTGTGCCGCGCGCTCAGCCAACGCATTTGTTATCGCTTCGGGGGCGGCAAAATCCATATCCGCCACCCAAAGCGGCAACACTTCCGCTGTGCCAAAATACCTGCTCCTGCCGTCATGCTTGACCGAAGCAGTACCGTTACGCTCTATCAACTGATCGAAGTCAATACTCAAGCGACGCGCTCCCAGAGGGTCACTTCAGAGATAGAGTGCTGAAATTTTCGCCGGGTTTCGCGGATCACAAAGGGCACATCAAGCGGCGCTTGCATCAAGCGAAAATGTCCAGACAGCATTGCTTTTAAGCCGTCCAGCGTGGTGAAATTCTCCGCATTCTTCTTGAAGCCGCCTACCCACTCCTCACGGCGGGTATGCTCTAAAAGCCAGGTATAAGGAGAGGCGATCAGCAAAATACCACCTATATTGAGCCGCTCATGTACCATATTTAAAAACTTAGCCGGGCTGTATAAACGGTCTATCAGATTGGCGGCGAGAATCAAATCATAGCCACTGATTACCGGCTTGAGGTTACAGGCATCCCCCTGCAGAAAATCCACCCGGTTTCTGGTTTCCTCCAGCCCCATATCTGCTAATTTTCGTGTCTTGTAGCTTACCAGCTGCCCTTCCTCGATCAAGGTGTAGCGCAACACGCCCAGCGCGGCCATTTGTGCTGCCACACCGACAAATCGTGCTGAGAAATCAATACCCGTCACCTGAGTAAAATGGCGCGCCAGCTCGAATGTCGAGCGCCCTGTTGCACACCCAAGATCCAGTGCTTTTTTGGCGGGCTTGCCTGCCATGGCGCGTATCGCAATTTCTGCCAGCGCCCGTGGAAAATTGGCCACACCAAAATGTTCATCGCCGTAGTGAAATTCGGCATATTCTGAAAGCAGGCGATCAGTTTCATAATTTGAGGCGACAGCTACAGCCGGCGCATCGGCAATCACATAGCGGAATCCGGCATGCTGGAAAAAATGTCGCCTGAAAGCATAACGCGCTCCTTCTTGAGCCTCATTACCGCACGAAATCCAGGAACCACCTTTAATCAAATTATGGCGACCGTCAAAAGTAGGCGTAGTAAAGTCATCGTACAACGGGTGCACTGCAAAGCCTTCAAACGGATAAATCGGCGTTTGCGTCCATTGCCAGACGTTGCCAGTCAGGTCAAATAATTCGCCATGTGCGAACTCGCCAACCGGACAAGCAGAGGCATAATGATCAAGGTGAATATTAGCCGCTGCACGATGGCCGGCCTCAACCGCAGCAGGTGCGCAAACGTCGTACAGGCGATGCCACTCATCCTCGGTGGGCAGCCGCACTGTCTGTCCGGTTAGCGCCTTTTTCCAGCGGCAAAAAGCAGCGGCTTCATGACAATTAACCTCGACCGGCCAGTCCCAAGGCATGGCAATCACCTCAGCCAGCAGTCTTAAACGCCAGCCTGTCTCAGAGCTAATCCAGAAAGCCGGTTGTTCAGCCAGACTAAATTGCTTCCACGCCAGCCCCTCCGTATCCCAGTACGCATCCGTCACATAGCCCTGAGCCTCGACAAAAGCGAGAAACTCCTGATTACTGACCAGATAACGACTGGCGGCAAACGCAGCAAGACTCGCCTCATGCGAACCATATTCATTATCCCAGCCATACACCGGCGCTGACTTTTCACGCCCCAGGCGCACGTCTCCTGCGGGGATAGTCACCATCTGATTTTCCGGTGCTTTGCCTGATGCCTGACAGGCAACCCAGGCGGGATGGGCTTTGACATGAATCAATGCATGCTGGCGTATCAACACCGATGAAGTTTCCAGATGGATGCATTCATGTTCGATACCCATGACGATTGCCCACCAGGGATGATTCCAGTCAACAGGCAAAGTAAGCGGCAAGGTTGCAATCAGTTCGCTGACCGTCAGGCGAACCTGATGCCGGTATGCCATCACCTCGGCAACAGACGGCCAGGCATAATTGACCTCATCCAGATCATCCCAGCTCATCTCATCCACCCCCACTGCAAAGGTAGCTTCATAGCGAGCATTGACGCGCTGCGTCAATAAACCGGCAAGCACCAGCTTATTAATAAAAAAAGTGGCCGTATGACCCAGATAGAAAATCAGCGGATGGCGCAGCGAAATGGGCTTTATATAATAGGCCTCTTCGCTTGCCAGCAATTCAAACAATTGCTCATAACGGTCAAAGGTCGTGAGAAAATAGGATAATATTTCCTCGCGTTTTACTGCGGTATCCATACCTGACAATAACGGGGTTCTCTGAAATAACGCGCTTTGCATTGCACCACTCCTGCTAAATAGTTACCCGATTCTAACAGCGAATTATGACATTCATATGAGATAATCGACTTTGGAACACACAGGAAATTATATGCCTCCGCATCTGCTTGTATCAATTTCAGGACATGGCTTCGGCCATGTTGCGCAAACTGCACCGGTTTTGAACGCACTGTACAAAAAATGTCCGCAATTACGCATCACGGTGCGTTCAAACGTCGCAACATCACACCTGCGCTCGCGTATCCGTGTGCCGTTTACGCATTTGCAAAGCGAAGGGGATATCGGCATGCTGATGAACTCCCCTCTGTCGGTTGATGTTGAAAAAAGTCGCGCAGCTTATCATGCCTTTCATGCAGACTGGACTGCGCGTGTCGAAAGTGAAGCACAGCTACTCAAATCCTTGCACGCCGACATGGTGCTATCCAACGTAGGTTATCTGCCTTTGGCGGGTGCGCAGCGGGCGGGCATACCGAATGCCGCACTGTGTTCGCTTAACTGGGCGGATATCTACCGTCATTATTGTGGTGACAGCGCCCTTACCCGGCAAATTCAATCGTGTTACGCCCATGCTGATGCGTTTCTGCGCGCGACACCCGGCATGAAAATGACCGGTCCTTCGGCAGAGTTTAGCACAGGCTTGTCCAACCTTGTTCACGTTGCGCCCATCGCCGAAATCGGTGAAAACCGCCGTGATGAATTGAACCACTACCTGAAGTTATCCGGAGAAGAAAAACTGGTATTGGTGAGCATGGGCGGCATTCAGAGCCGCTTACCTGTTGAAAGTTGGCCACGCATAGACGGAGTGCGTTATCTAGTGCAACGGCAGACAAACCACCCCGATGCCATTGATTTTGAATCTCTGCCACTGAACTTCAGCGATTTACTGGCAAGCGCCGATGCGCTGCTATGCAAACCCGGCTATGGCAGTTTCGTTGAAGCCGCCTGTGCAGGCGTGCCTGTCATCTATGTCGGACGTCCGGACTGGCCTGAATCTCCCGCCTTGATCGAATGGTTACAACAACAGGGCGATAGTCTTGAAATTTCACACGACGCGTTGATCAACGGACATCTCGAAGCCCCGCTGAGAAAAATTGCCCGCAGACCAAGAACTGTCATCCCGACAGGCGCCGAGCAGGTTGCCTGCTGGATAGCCAACAAACTACCCTCAAGCTATGCCTGAAATAAAAACCCCGGACTTTAACCGGGGTTTTTATTTCAGGATGCAATGCGTTCAGTCGTCGCCTAGTGCAAATGCACATCCCCTTCATCATGCACATGACCGTGTTCCACCTCTTCTTCAGTCGCTTCACGCACACCGGTAACAGTACAGTTAAAGGTGACCGTTTTTCCGGCCAGCGGATGATTACCATCCACCGTCACTTCATCGTCGCCCACTTCAATAACGGTGTACAGAATAAAGTCTTCATCGTCGGATTCTTCCGGCGCGCCTTCAAATTGCATGCCGAGCGTAATATCTTCAGGGAAAGAACTGCGCGCTTCGACTTCGACCAGTTCATGTTCATATTCGCCAAAGGCATCATCCGGTTGCAACGTCACGCTCACGCTATCACCCGTCGCCTTACCGTGCAGAGCTTCTTCGACCAGCGGAAAAATACCGTCATAGCCGCCATGTAAATAGCTGATCGGGTCTTCGACCTGTTCGAGTTGCTCACCGGTGTCAGCATCAGTCAAGTCGTAGCGTAACGATACAACAGCATTCTTTGCAATCTTCATTTGTTCATCCTTTATAAAATATAAAACTCATGCCCTTGCTCAATAATAAAGCGCGTATATGACATGAAAGTGACTTGCCAGTCCGTCAGACCAATAAACCTGTTGCGCCATTTTAAACACTTTGCGGCCCGCTACCAAATAATTTTTTACCCGCTGCGCCCGACTAGCCTATAATCGTGCGCATGAAAACACTCTCAACTTTGCTCGGCGGTCTTTCCGTCAATGAATTTTTGCGCGACTATTGGCAAAAAAAACCGCTGCTGGTACGCGGCGCTATCCCGGAATTCAATGGTTTGCTCAGCCCGGAGCAGGCAATCAAACTATCCTGTACGGAAGATGTGCAAGCTCGTCTGATTAAACAGCGACACGGTCAATTTGAACTTGAACAATCGCCATTTACCGCGAAAGATTTTAAAGGCTTAAGCAAGATCCACTGGACGGTACTGGTACAGGGTTTGAATCATCATTTACCCGAAGGCGCTGCGCTTTTAAAACTGTTCGATTTCATCCCCCATGCACGCCTCGATGATTTGATGGTCAGCTATGCACCTGCAGGCGGTGGCGTGGGGCCTCACTTCGATCCTTACGATGTGTTTTTGTTACAAGGGATGGGACACCGCCGCTGGCAGATTTCCACTCAGGCTGATCGTACCCTGCTTGAAGGCGCATCACTGCGTACCCTGAAAGATTTCAAAATCGAACAGGAATGGATTTTAGCGCCCGGTGACATGCTTTATCTGCCACCACAATGCGCGCACAACGGCATCGCAGAAGATGAATGCATGACCTACTCCATCGGCTTTCGCACACCGGCCTATCAGGAACTGGCCGAGCAGTTTCTGGTGTATTTGCAGGATCGTATCTGCGTCGAAGGACTTTACGCCGACCCTGATCTTGAAACTCAACAACATCCGTCGGAAATCAGCTCACAGATGTTAAATCAGGTAGGGACTGCCATTGAACAGATACGCTGGGACAAGGAAGATATCGCCAATTTCCTCGGTTGTTATTTGAGCGAACCCAAGCCGCACATCTTTTTTGACACACCCGAACCTGAATTAAGCTTGAAAAAATTCAGTAAAACCATACAAAATAGCGGCATTGAATTGAATTTAAAGTCACAGATGCTTTGCAGGGATAACCGCATTTTCATGAACGGTGAATCGAATGAGGTCAGTGAAGCTGACTATGATACGCTGCGCGCACTGGCTGATGAGCGAAATTTATCCGCGCTTGCCGAGCCCTCAACCGAATTGATGAATTTACTTTACCAGTGGTATCTGGACGGCTACCTGATGCCTGGCCTGTAGTCATTTCAATTGATGTTACAGGGAGAATCAGCATGACGGATGTCCTTCTGTAACACATTTCTCCCAGTGGTATAGCAGACTATAGCGGTGCATGCTGGTTCAGGACGTGCATTATCTGACCACGTTGCCCGCCCATGATGAGATTACTGAGCCAGCTCGACGATCACAGGTATATCCATCAAATCTCACTGCTGCATAGCACCGCACCCGTTGGCATTGCAGACAAGCTGCATTATATTCGAGGCTTCCATTTGCTGATATGCGCGGCATTTTTGTACTAAATGAACCTGAAAAGGCCCGTGAACTTGAAAAATTCTTCCCGAAAACGTGGAAAAACTCGTATTGCGCCTTATCCACAGTAAAATCAGGACACTGACAAAATGTAAAGAAATGTAATTAACTGGATTTTTTCTATATTACTGGTAGAATGCCTTGACTTTGATTTATGGCTGAAAAGCCTGAGTCGAGCAAAATTTTAATACTTTTATTTAACTTAAGGAAACTAACCATGAAATTATCCGCTCTTGTTGCTGCTCTGTTGGCTCTTGCTTTGTCTGCTTGTGGTGAAAAAGCTGCTGAAGCTCCAGCTGCTCCAGCACCGGCTGCAGTTGAAGCCACAGCTGCAGTATCTGCACCTGCTGAAGCTGCACCTGCTGCCGCTGAAGCCGCTTCTGCACCTGCTGAAGCCGCACCAGTAGCCAAGTAAGCTTAAAGCTTATTTGCAAAAAACCGGTGCAAGCCGGTTTTTTTTCGCTTAAAACAATGAGCGCATAGCAAGACTATCATTCAGGAAAAAATGATATATCACCTCATATCCCGAGGGAATGCCCCTGCAGCATTGCTGTCTTTCGCCGAACCTTGAATCCGACTTTATACGATTTCGCGCCAGTCAAATCCCGCCTGTTGCGTCGCCACCCCCACCCAATTTTGCGCACAATTCATAACCTGACTTAAGGCCTTGATTGCAAGCTCAGGCGTATTGTTGCTTGAACTCAGATGCGCAGCGACCAGATGCTGCAAGCTGCTCACGTTCAGTCTAGCCAATAGTCCGGCGGATTCGCTATTGCTTAAATGACCGTAACGCCCGCCTACCCGCTGCTTCAGACTATAGGGATAATCGCCATTCATCAACATTGCACTATCGTGATTACATTCCAGCACCAGCGCGTGACAACCGCTCAACATCGCCTCGATATGCGGCGTGCTACAACCCGCATCCGTCAACACACCCAGCCGCCTCGCTCCGTCGCCAAAGATAAACTGCACCGGCTCAGCAGCATCATGAGGCACAGGATAGGCCTGAATTTCCAAGTCCCCAATGGAAAACAACTGATTGGCCGCAATTTCATGCACGCTGGCAATGCCCGAAAATGATTTAGGCTGATTGCGCAAAGTGCCATACGACAGCCAGACAGGCAAATTGTATTTTCGGGCCAGACGCGCCACGCCGCCAATATGATCGCCATGTTCGTGTGTCACTATGACTGCGCTTAATTGCTCAGGATCTACGCCCAGACGAGCCAGACGCCGCACCGTATCCTTCAAGCCGAAGCCGCAATCTAGCAATACCTGAGTTTTTTCTGTGCAAACCAGCAACGCGTTACCTTCGCTGCCGCTCCCTAATGATGCAAACTTCATTTATTTATCCAAAGGCAGCATTAAAATCCGTAAAATCCCGGCACAACGCCGCACGCGAAATTCAATGGCATTTTTCTGTACACGCCAGTTTCAGTAATGAATAAAAAAGGCTCGCCAGAAATGACGAGCCCGTGATTTTAAAGTGACTGAAGGCTATTGATTGATGTTTTTGTAGATCTCTTCAAGTTTTTGCCGGCTTGCAGCACTGCTGGCCCCATTCTGATCTGTCACCGACACCTCACAGAAAGCGCCGTCATCCTTGACGATCACGCGATAGCTCAGATTGCTGTCAGGCTCGCTCTTCCAGAATTCCAGCTTGGCGACAATGCCCTGCTTCTGCTTAACGTTGGCCAGAAAATAGATGCCCTTTTCTCTGTCCTTATCTTCCACGACCAGTCCGGCATGTTCAATGGCCAACCCTACCCTGCGCCAGCTCTTGTCAAACGCGTCCTTAATCACCATCACACTACTGCCATCAACAACTGGCAGTAATTTGGCACCACCTGCGACCGAACCATCCTCTGCCGTCGAGGCAATCGCCGCATTGGCTGGCATGCCGCCGAAACGCACCATCAGACGCTGCAACATCTCAGCTTCAATTTCATGATCGCTCGGACGAGATTGCCAATGTGTCATATTGCCATCCGCTGACATTATTTCTTCTTTGCCATACTGCGTCAGATAAATTTCAGTACTCAGGCCATCCTGACTGCGCTGCAGACGAATGCGATATTGATCCTGTTGACCTGATGAATAAAGCCCGTCAAACACTTTACCGAAAACGCTGCGCAGCCCGTCTTGCGGAATTTTAGCGCGGTTTTCAGCCCATTCCGTTTCAATCACAGCGCCCGCCTGATCCTCAGACTTTATTTTCAATCCGACTTCATTCAGGAAAGCTTTAACCACAGGCCAGACATTTTCTGCTTTGTCATCGACCTTCAACCAGCGTTTTGCGCCCTCATGCTCCAGGCTCACGCCCTTAACCACCGGCAATACTTCGCTCTTTGCAACCGGCGCCGTTTCCTGTTTGCTAAAGGTGGAATAAGTTGCCGCGCCTCCAGCCACTTTATACCGATCATCTGTTTCAGGAGAACTCAGCCCGGGCGGAACTTCCAGCGTAGGCAACTTAACTGCAGCCGCACCATAATCAATCTGCTTACCGCCCAGGTTCACAGCACTGCAACCTGCCAGCGAAATTAAAACAACACAACATACTCCGGCATGCAAAACTTTCATAGTTCAATCCTTAACTTGTGTTAATACGCCCGCCTGGCGCATGGCTTGTTCAACTGCGCTATATGAGCACGCCGACAAAGGCGTCATTGGCAAACGCAAGATATTTTTCATCAGTCCCATCTGTGCCACAGCCCACTTCACCGGAATCGGATTCGCCTCAACAAACAGCCGCTGGTGCAGGCCCAACAGACGGAAATTAATTTCGCGTGCGGTAACGACATCGCCTGCCAGTGCCGCCATGCACATCTCATGCATCAACTTCGGCGCGACATTTGCCGTTACGGAAATCGATCCATGTGCGCCCAGTAACATCAACGCCAACGTGCTGGCATCATCTCCGCTATAGATGGCAAAATCTTTGGGCGCGCGCAGCAACAGGTCACTGCCGCGCTCGATATTTCCGGTTGCATCCTTGATACCGACGATATTACTTATCTGAGCCAACCGCAACACCGTATCGTTGCTCATATCTGCCACCGTACGCCCCGGCACGTTGTACAGAATATGCGGCATATCCACGGCTTCAGCGATGGCTTTAAAGTGCAGATACAGCCCTTCCTGAGTCGGCTTATTGTAATAAGGCACGACAGTCAGCGAGGCGTCAGCACCGGCACGTTTTGAGAATGAAGCCAGTTCGATCGCCTCTTTGGTTGAGTTGGCTCCCGTCCCCGCGATAATGGAGATGCGACCGGCGGCATGCTGCACTGCCTGAGAAATCAGCAACTCATGCTCTTCCAGATTGACGGTAGGCGATTCACCCGTGGTACCCACCACCACGATGCCATCCGTACCCTGCCCGATGTGAAAATCAATTAACCCATGAAATGACGGTAAATCCAGACAGCCATCTTCCAGCATGGGTGTGACGATTGCAACAATACTACCCTTGATCATTTTGACTCTCGTTTTCGTGACAAGCAAAGATGGTATTCTAACCTAACGGGCAGGGCTACCGTCAATTCATCCTGCGCTTATCGTCAAGAACGCGCTGCAGCGCAGATAATTTCATCTGTTCTCTGTCCAATAGTCTGTTGGCACGGCAATATTCGGTATTATCGTTCAAGTCCTGCGCGACAAACACCGCATAGCTGTGGAATAATATCACCACTGTCGAATAACTTAATGCTCATGTCCACACTCGCCTCACTGCAAACAGGCGATATCGCCACAATAGTTTCGATCCATGCGGAAGAAGCCTTACATCAGCGCCTGCTGGCGCTCGGCTTTCGCTGCGAACGACAAGTCGAACTGATACGCAAGGCCAGCTTCAACGGCCCTTTGCAAGTGCGCGTCGGCACCACAGACATTTTGTTGCGGCGCAATGAAGCGGCCAAAATAAAGGTGTGCAAACAATGAAACGCGTTGCGCTGCTGGGCATGCCCAACACCGGTAAATCCACATTATTCAACCGCATGACAGGTGGCGCGGCAAGGGTCGGTAACTGGCCGGGCATCACGGTCGAACTGCTTTACGGCAAGATCCTGCTGGGTTCTGACATGGTTGAGATCATTGACTTGCCCGGCATCTACGACTTGCACGGCTTTTCCGATGACGAACAGGTAGTCAGGCACTTTCTGCATGACAATGTGCCGGATCTTGCACTGGTTATTTTGAATGCCACACAGATCGAGCGTCAGATCAGCCTGTTGCTGCAACTAAAACAGCTCAACATGAATCTGGTGTTGTTGCTCAACATGTCAGATGAGGCCAAAAAATACGGCATTACCATCGACAGTAAAAAAATGTCCGAATTGCTGGATATACCGGTCTTCAAAATCAGCGGTAAATACGGTACGGGTTACCCGGAAGCTTTACAGGCGGTCACCCGCGCGCTTCGCTACCCGACGCCCGGCATGGCAGACAATCTGCGCAGTCAACTGGAACAGGATCAACACATCGAAGCTGAAATGGCCCGTGTGCTCAAACAAGCGGTACAAATACCTGCCCGACTGCCGGACAATCTTACCGAAAAACTGGATCGCATCATGCTGCACCCCTGGCTTGGGCTGCCGATCTTTTTCGGCATCATGTATCTGTTGTTCCAGGGTATTTTCCTGTTCAGCCAGCCTCTGCAAACCGGTATCGCAGAAATCCTCAGCTGGCTGCGCGAGACGGCCCTAGCTCCGCTCCTGAGCAGTCTGCCGTCCGCCCTGCAAGGTTTGCTGCTGGATGGTATTTATAATGGCATCGCAACGGTGGCAGCCTTTGTGCCCGTCATCGTGCTGTTCTTTTTATTGATGGCGATCGTCGAAGACAGCGGTTATCTGTCACGTGCCGCCTTTTTAATGGACGCACTGATGGCGAAAATGGGACTGGACGGACGCGGCTTCGTGATGCTGCTAATGGGCTTCGGCTGCAATGTGCCGGCGCTGATGGGCACAAGGGTGATGCGTTCACGCGCCATGCGACTGCTCACCATGCTGGTGATTCCTTTTTCACTGTGCTCAGCCCGCCTGCAGGTTTTTGTTTTCATCACCGCCGCGCTATTCTCAGCCAGTGCGGCCCCCGTGGTTCTTTTCAGCCTGTATCTGTTCAGCTTCGCCTCGGCCATATTCACCGCCCTGCTGTTCAAAGGTCAATTTAAAAACAGCGAACCATTTGTTCTGGAATTACCCCCCTATCGCTTTCCTACTGCGAAACAAATGATCTTGCGCGGCTGGCTGGAAGTCAGACATTTTCTGCAACGCGCCACGACCTTCATCATTTCCGGTGTGGTACTGGTCTGGCTGCTCACGCATATACCCTTCTCGGCAGCGCCGGCCAGCGCCGGTACGTTATCAGGCATAGTAGGAACGCTGCTGCATCCGTTTTTTGCACCAGTCGGCATTAACGAGCAACTCACCATCGCCTTGATTTTCGGTTTTGTTGCCAAGGAAATTGTCATCGGCTCGCTGGCGGTAATCTATGGCTTGACAGGCTCCGCATTGAGCGGCGCACTTGCCCACCAGCTCGATTGGGTACAAGCCTACAGTTTCATGTTATTCACACTGATCTATACACCTTGCCTGTCGGCCATCGCGACACTGAAGAGCGAATCAAAAAGTACCGGCTTCACTGTATTTTCATTAGTCTGGTCACTGGCGTTAGCCTGGCTGGTCAGTTTTGCCTTTTATCAGTCTGCCAGAGCGCTAGGATATTGATTTTCTGGCACCCTGCGGGAAATTTTGCATAGGTAAAAATAATTTTCAAACAGTCTTGTCACCCTGCCGGCGATTTTTAAAAAAATCCAAAGGATATCTTAACCATCCGAAAAACACTGCAAGGATCAAATAGAATACTTTTCGGCTAATTCCCGGGGAGACCATTAGCCTGCCGCCGGATTGAGCCGCTGTGTTTTGCGGATCAGCACATAAAAATTTCCAGCAGATCGTTCAAAAAGCGCTGTCCCTTTTCCGTAGGCGCAATGCGCTGATGATCCCTTGCCAATAATCCGCGCTGCTCACTCTTCTGCAACTCGCGTTGTATGGAAATCAGCGACAGACTGGTACGCTCATTATATAAACTACTGTCAAAACCCTGATTCAGACGCAATGCATTCATCATAAATTCGAATGGCAATTCCTCGCGACTCACTATATTTTCAGTCTGAACCGGTGCGCCCAGCGCCACCTGCTGCATATAGGCCTGCGGCTGTTTATAACGCGCCTGACGAATAATCCGGTCAGAAAAACTCAGCTTGCTGTGCGCCCCTGCGCCTATGCCTAAATAATCGCCAAATTTCCAATAATTTAGATTATGTTTCGAACGACGATTTGCTTGCGCGAAAGCGGATGTCTCGTAATGCTCATAACCCTTGCCGGCCAGTAACGCTTCAATGCTTTGCTGCATATCGGCGCTGGCATCGTCATCGGGCAACGAAGGCGGATTGCGATAAAACAGCGTATTGGGCTCCAGCGTCAGGTGATAACAGGACAGATGCTGAGGCGAAAATGAAAGCGCGGTTTGCACATCCTGCAAAGCCTGCTCCAGTGTCTGTTCCGGCAAGGCATACATCAAGTCCAGATTAATATTGTCAAAATGCTGCTGCGCAATGGCAATGGCAGATTTCGCCTCATCAGCGGAATGAATTCGCCCCAGCGCTTTAAGATGAATATCGTTGAAGCTCTGTATCCCCATCGACAAGCGGTTGATGCCGGCCTCTCTAAATGCGGCAAATTTATCGGCTTCCACTGTACCGGGATTTGCCTCCAGAGTAATTTCAGCCTCCATGGAGAGCGGCAACAACATGCGCACCTGACGCAAAATTTCTGTAACCGCCTCACCTGAGAGCAGGCTGGGCGTGCCGCCGCCGAAAAATATCGTGAAGATTTTACGGCCCCATATTTGCGGCAGCGCCATTTCCAGATCGCGGATCAAAGCGGCAACATAGTCTTTTTCCGGAAAAGTACCACGCGCTTCATGCGAATTGAAATCACAGTACGGACACTTTTTAACGCACCACGGAATATGAATATAAAGTGAGAGCGGCGGCAACGCAGTGAAACTCACCGTCTGAGATTTGAGAGAAACCGGCAGCACCTGCATCATGCAGTTTGCAACCGTTGCAGCAACATCTTCATGGCTTTGCCGCGATGACTGACAGTATGTTTTTCATCACTGCTCAGTTCAGCACTCATCTTGCCAAATTCCGGCAACCAGAATAAAGGATCGTAGCCGAAACCGCCCTCGCCGCGTGGCTCGCTGGCGATCCTACCATGCCATTCACCTTCACAGATAACAGGCTGCGGATCGTCAGCATGACGCACCAGCACCAGCACGCAGTAGTAATGAGCGCGACGATCTGTAATATCTTGCAGATCGTGCAACAATTTTTCATTATTGCGCGTATCGGATTTCGGTTCACCTGCAAAACGTGCCGAATACACCCCCGGCGCGCCGCCCAATGCCATCACACAGATACCGGAATCATCCGCCAGGGCAGGCAGGCTACTTTGCCGACTGGCATGACGCGCCTTGGCCAGCGCATTTTCGATAAACGTGACATGCGGCTCTTCCGCTTCAGAGATGCCAAGCTGCCCTTGCGTTACGACTTCGATACCCAGAGGACTGAGCATATGCTGGAATTCGCGCAGCTTGCCGGGATTATTGGAGGCGATAACCAATTTATTCATGAGTAATTTCCTTATACCGTCATTCCCGCGCAAGCGGGAATCTATACCTACTGGTTTGTCAGGGCAGCCTGTTGCATTTTGATCAGATCGGCAATCCCACCTTGCGCCAGTTCCAGCAACTGATCCATTTCAGTGCGGGAAAACGCGCAACCTTCCGCTGTGCCTTGCACTTCAACAAAATTACCGCTGCCCAGCATCACTACATTCATGTCGGTGTCACAGGCTGAGTCTTCCAGATAATCGAGATCCAACACCGGTGTACCCTGATAAATGCCCACCGAAATCGCGGCAATCGCATCGGTAATCGGGTCTTCAACCACAAATCCGGCTTTCATCAGGCCAGCCACCGCATCCTGCAGGGCGACAAAACCGCCGGTAATACTGGCCGTGCGCGTGCCGCCGTCAGCCTGAATCACATCGCAGTCGATTTGAATCGTACGCTCACCGAGTTTTTTCAGATCCACCACCGCACGCAGACTGCGTCCGATCAACCGCTGAATTTCCTGTGTGCGTCCTGACTGCTTGCCTTTGGCAGCTTCGCGCTGCATGCGACTATCGGTGGATCTTGGCAACATGCCGTATTCAGCAGTCACCCAGCCTTCGCCGCTGCCCTTCTTGTGCTGCGGCACGCGCTCTTCGACGCTGGCGGTGCAAATGACTTTAGTGTCACCGCATTCAATCAACACTGAACCCTCGGCGTGTTTGGTGTAGTGGCGGGTAATGCGTATTTCACGCAACTGATCTGGTTTTCTGGAACTTGGGCGCATAGTAGTAAGTAGTAAGTAGTAAGTAGTAAGTAGTAAGTAGTAAGTAGTAAGTAGTAAGTAGTAAGTAGTAAGTAGTAAGTAGTAAGTAGTAAGTAGTAAGTAGTAAGTAGTAAG
>CAIWRI010000117.1 GCA_903915035.1 uncultured Nitrosomonadales bacterium
AGGCCCTGAAAAACGATGCGTTCAATCTGCGTAAGGCTTACACCTTAAAGCATCAGGTGCAAAGTTACGGGCATCGCTGTACCGCCTACATGAATCTGCTCTGGGATGGCGGCGGCGGTGATACCTCCTGGCCTGTCGCCCTGCGGTGATGAATGTCAGTGCATAGAAGATTTTTTGATGGTGTCTGTCAGGGCGTGTGTGCAAGGGGAGGGGGTACAGAGAAGACAGGGATTGATAACTTTCGTATCATCCTGAGTGGAAGTGCTTTGACGGATGGTGTGAATATCCTATGCAGTGTTCAGGCTGTTTCGAGATCATCGGGCTATGCTCAAAGGGATTGCATAATCCTTAGCATAATAATAAAGCCACAAAGGGAGATTCCCTCTGTGGCTTTATGCTGATGCATCAACTTATGCCGATTTTTTGCGACGAACCATAAAGCCCAACAAACCAACGCCACCCAGCAGCATGCTATAACTATCTGCTTCCGGCACAGCTGAAACGACGGTCATGCTGCGTATTGCCGGTTTTGGAGCAACTGGCGTTGCGGTGTAGTCATAGGTAATGGTAAGACTGGCGCCTGAGGAATTACTAATCGTGGCAATTGCATTTGAGGTATTGGAGCCGGCAACACTAAAACCGGTAAAGCTGCCGTAATTACCCGCAATATTGCCCGTGCCTATCCAGCTGCTCAGATCGGTTGTAAAAGTTTGGGTGTCTGTCGCTGCGGTGACTGTCTGCATGCCGGTAGTTGCGGTTGCACCGGAGGCAATGTTACTTATTTTAAAGTTTGATAATGAGGCATCAATTTCGCTGGAATACACACTGCCAACATTGACGTCAACAAGTGAAATACCTGAAAAACGAACGTTTGTTGCCGTTTTGCTGCCTGTATTTTTAATAACTGCGTCGATATTGCTGGAGCCGGAGAAAGAAAAAACAACATCATTGAGTGTACCCAATGAGCTGTTAAATTGATTGACACTAAAGTCATTGCTCCAGTCAGTTAAGCTCATTCCTTGGGAAAAGGATTGAACTTCGGTAGCAGCTTGTACATAGCCTGTCGCCAGAAATAGTACGGAAAAAGTCGCAGTCAGGATTGTTTTTTTCATAATCAATTCCATTGGGTTTAGTTAGTTTTTGTAACCTAGCTATCCCTCAAAATTGAGTAGGACCTATGGCTTTCCGTCCCCACATTGCTGTGAGTTTGGCATGCTGTGTACATAATTAAAATATGCACTAATGCGCCACTCTAACAAAGCCAGTCGGGTCATGTCAATAATAATTTGGTTTTTTAATGCAGCTAAATGTGCCATTTGCCGCTCGGTACAATGAAATACTTAAAAGCAATACCTCTCAATCAATACTGAATTCCGTATAATTTTAGCGCGAAAAAGGGGCTGCACACGAGTGGCAAGTCTTTATTCAACAGGCATTGCGAGCTGAATTATTCATCTGCCGGCCCCGTACTCGACCTGCTGTAGAAAGTTTCGTCCGGGCACGCTCGCCGGAGTTTTCGGTGTCGAAACTGCCGGGAAGCCGGCAAAGGAAGGGAATGTCTTATGGGCGGTTCAATGGCTTAATGCTTTTTCGAGTGAGTGGAAAAATTTCTTTGCGTCGTGCTCTGTCACGCTATATTTCACCGTTGCGCCGGTTACCAGCTTGGGACAGGAATTCGCCAAATCCATCGCAACGGGATATTTCCCTGCGGCGATAGCTTCACTCAAAAATTTTAATCGGGCATTCGCATCTTCTAATGTAACGCAGAAGTGATGATCAGCATCGGTGATGCTGATACTTTTGATGCCCGCATGAGTAACGGTCTGGCAGTGAAACATTTTCTTGGACATTTTTTTCCCCTGAATTGAGTTGCGAATAACAGTCTGCGCGCCACCACCTTGTATGTCAAACGGCTAAAACTTTGCAGTCTGGTATTTTCAATAATTATCTTGTGCAGGCAACTTTTGACAGGAGCTGCAACTGAGGGCGTAGCAAGAGCAATTTGCCAGAAATTCAGTCGCTAGTAGTCTGTCGGATTTCAGACTATTGCCAACGATATTCAGGCAATCTTCTTAATTACCGAAAAAATAGAGTGGGATTACAGCAAGGTTGTGGCTAATGTGTTTAAAAATTTACTCTGAAAGCTCTATTTTTCGTTACTACTCATCAAGTCAGACAGATAAGCCGATACAAAATTGAGCGATACAACTGTCAAAAAAAACTACAGAAACTACCCCAGCGAACAGGTTCTGAAGTTTTATAATCTACCTTCCAAGTAATTACGGGATTGAACAATACCTCGATAGGGAATGGAGATAAGCGACAAAAAATTATTATGCTTATTCATTCACTAAGTCGATGAATTTAAATTAACTATTAAGAAGGTATCTACGCAATAGCTGAAGGTTGTATTGTGCGTTTTGTTAATCTGAAATTTACTCTCTGATGATGATAAATTAGTTTTTGACGAATCTGTGTGATTGTATCAATAGCCGTCTGTTGTAGCCCAACTCATACTATCTGCTCAATAATAATTATTTAACATAATTGATACTTGCGCGTAAAAATGGCTTAAATTGTGCCAGATATTTAAAAAAAAATGTCCAGAATATCTTTAATTATACTAAGTGTATATAAGGCAATTCGCATTTTTATTAGGGAATTTCTTATTTTTTATAGGGATTTTGAATTTGCAATAAATTCTCATTGAAAAGGTTAATGACTTAAATAATTATCTGAAATTATTTACTACTTAATATCTGGACAATTCAGGTATGCTGGCAGCAATTATTAAGATTGTGGAAAGCCTCATATCATGAATATAGAATCTCTGCCTCAATTTACAGCACCCGCAGTCAAGCTATACGAGGCTATACCTGCCGAAATCCGCAAGAAACTGCTCTCAAATGTATGGTGTGTGTCATGCCGCCATGAGGTCACAATCATTAATTATTCCGGCGCTGTTCGTTCTGGCGACTTGCTGCTTGTCGGGAAATGCTCGGAATGCCATGGGGACGTGGCGAGGATGATTGAGAGTGTTTGACCTGACGTATCCGAGGACTTGATGCCAGAAATACCTCTGAATCAGTAATTGAGCGTCAATGCGCCAGGTGCGCGTCGAGTGTTTGCTATGTAATTTCTGCCTGTCCTATAAATCAAAGTCCATTTTGAAAAGATGACAGGATTCAATTCGCTGCATGGGATGATTCCCCCTGTATGAAATTTGTTGAAATTGGAGCAAATGTAGTATTGACAATTCAGAATTATTCACAAAGCCAGACGCCATAAGGCTTGGCGTCGAATGATCTGTAATAAAATATTAATACTTACGATAATATCTTGTTTATTAATGATAATTATTGATGTTAAAAAACAGGCAGGTCATGAAAAAGCCTTTTGTGTCACTTACTTAAATGCTTAAGCAGTAACTTTGTCAACAGAGTTATCCACAGATATTGTGGGTAAATGAAAATACTCTTTAGCTACATGGGATTAGCTTAATGACATTGGAAATAATCTTGCTTTCCTGATGTAACTGGACCTGCAAAACGTAAGGTTTGGAGAAAGCCTGACTGAATGTAACCGGATGTAAAAATTTGAACTATTCCACGCAAGGCTACTCTGACTTACGTTGGCGAAAGCTGACTCATGCTCTCCTCCCTGACATGAATCTTGACGCCATGTTGAGATATTTTGCCCCTTGAGCTTAATTGCTCGGGGGCTTTTTTTTCGTCAGAAGTCAGCTTCTGGCAGGTCCACTACTGACAATCCCGCTATGTTGTCTTTGCAGTGCCAATATTCCGTCTTCCTGCCGCCCTTATTGTTCGGGTATCAAAGTGGCGCAGCAATCGCTCCAGCGGTGTTGTACGGGTGTGCGACGACCCCTGATGCATTGATTGATGCGTCGATGCGGTTGAGTTCGGTATGGTCGATATAACGATCCAGAATACTTCGAATAATTAATTCTGCGTATGTTGCCCGTTTTTATATACGGCCTCCAGGCTGTAACCGTTCGGCTCGAAAACATTTGCGGCGTAATAGCGAGGGGGCGTAGTAAAGACGGGCTTCTGGTAATATTAGTGTAAAGAAGTGGTTGTATATTGCGAGATGATTAAATATGGAGCGCAGAGCGAATTACCCCTTTCGGTCATGCTGTGTTGTAAATGTTTCAGTGAGACCGAATGCCCGTCGCATACAAATTGATTGCGGAAGATACTCTGGAGCAGGTGTTCGACTTCAGTACGCGACAGGGGCGTGCGCAGGCAAGATACTTCGCACGGCTATTGCCGCAATCCTTCTGACAGCACTCAGAGCATAGTCCTCATCAATCAAGCCAGAGCTATCCAGATCGCCTTGAGCAGACTGACTCTCACAATGAATCGCTTTTTTATTAAAGAGTTATGACGTGCGGTTCCGACTGCATGCTGAATACATGAAAAATACTGGTCGTAACGATGCCTGCCCTTGTGGGAGCGGTAAAAAATATAAACAATGCTGCCTGCAAGTGACGAAGCTGTCGGTTATAGATAACAGCAGCCTGATATTGGACGAGGCCATCGCGCATCATCAAGCCGTTCGCCTGCCACTGGCAGAGTCCCTTTACCGGAAAATACTCAAAACGCACCCGGAGCATCCGCAGGCGCTGCATTATCTGGGGATTATTGCCCTGCAATCGGGTAATAACGAACTTGCAGTACAACTCATCGGCAAGTCGATTGCAGTTAATCCTGCCGATCCTGCCAGTTACATCAACAGGGGAAATGCCCTAAAAAATCTCGGCAAATTTGACGCGGCGATTGACAGCTATCAACAGGCGCTGACATGTCAGCCTGACAGTGTGGAGGCGCACTTTAATCTGGCGGTGACGTTAACTGCCGCAGGCCGCCTTGATGCAGCCGTTATGCATTATGAACACGTGCTGCTGTTTAATCCTGCTTATGCGGCAGCGCATTACAATCTTGGTAATCTTCTCAAAGAGCAAGGCTTATTGAACAGGGCCGTTGCTCATTACCGGCAAGCACTCATGCTAAAGCCGAATTATCCGGATGTTGACTTCCATTTGGCGCTGATATATCAAATGCTAAATAATCCGCTCGATGCGACGAGGCACTATCGGCAGGCGATTGCGCTGCGGGCTGATCATGCCGAAGCGCACAATAATCTGGCGCTGCTACTTCAGGCTGCCGGTGAGTTTCAGAACGCATTTGCACATTATCAGCAGGCGATTTTGCATCGGCCCGACTTTGCCGGGGCACACATCAATCTTGCCGCAGCCTATTTTACTCAGGGGCAGCTGAAGGAGGCGATTGAGCACTGCCGCTGCGCACTTGCGCTTGATCCTGAGCAGGTGGAAGCCTATAACAACCTGGCCGTGGCGCTCAAGGATCAGGGGCAGCAACAGCAAGCCATCGCCGCCTTGCAGATGTCACTGCAACTCAAAGCAGATTTTGCCGAGGCCAGATGGAAACTTGCCATGGCGCAGATTCCGCTGCATTTAGATGACGCTCGTGAGACGGGCAGAGCCAAATTGACAGCTGCACTAGAACTGTTGGATGGCTGGTTCGATGATGAACGGATTGCACTGGGAGAGCCGTGTGTCGGCACGGATCAACTGTTTTATCTGGCATATCAGGAATTTTCCAACCGCGAGA
The DNA here is from genome assembly GCA_903915035.1 of uncultured Nitrosomonadales bacterium. GTDB lineage: Bacteria > Pseudomonadota > Gammaproteobacteria > Burkholderiales > Gallionellaceae > Gallionella. The sequence continues at coordinate 5,652 of CAIWRI010000117.1, forward strand.
TACTGGCTCGCTATGGCAGACTTTGCAACCGCCTAATGAAACACTGGCAGGAAAAACAGGCTTTCTCTTTGCCACGCCAGGCACGGCAGGGCTTGATCCGTGTCGGGGTAGTTTCGGCTCACATCCGCACCCATTCCGTCTGGGATGCTCTGGTCAAGGGCTGGTTTGAACATCTGGATACTGAACGGATTGAACTGCACGTATTTCACACAGGCAATCAGCAGGATCAGCAGACTGTTTGGGCTAAGACACGTGCCGCCAGTTTTGCACAAGGGCTGACCACCTTAAAACAATGGTGTGATGCGATACTTGAAAAACAGCTTGATGTGCTGATCTATCCGGAAATCGGCATGGATATGATGACGGTCAAACTGGCAAGCCTGCGTCTGGCACCGCTGCAACTGGCCAGTTGGGGGCATCCGGAGACATCAGGATTGCCCAGCATAGACTATTACCTGTCTGCTGAATATCTGGAGCCAGCCGATGCCTCAGCGCATTACACCGAAAAACTGCTGTGCCTGCCTCATCTTGGCTGTCACTACAATCCGGAAATGGTCATCAGTATAGCCCCCGATCTTGCCGGGTTGGGCATAGCAAGCGGCGTGCCGCTACTGCTGTGTCCGGGTGTGCCGTTTAAGTACACGCCTCAGCACGATGCTGTTTTTGTTGAAATTGCCGCTAAACTGGGAAGCTGCCAATTTGTTTTCTTTATCCATCGCAGCGGCGACTTGTCGGATAAATTGCGGCAACGTTTAACGGTTGTGTTTGCCGCTGGCGGACTGGATTTCAATGACTACTGTGTATTCATTCCCTGGCTGGACAAAGCCGCATTTTACGGTTTGATGAAGCACGCTAGCGTGTTTCTGGATACCATAGACTTTTCCGGTTTCAATACCGCGATGCAGGCGATTTCCTGCGCTTTACCTGTGGTAACGCGGGAGGGCCAGTTCATGCGCGGCAGGCTGGCCGCCGGCATACTTCGTCGTATGGGGATCACGGAATTGATTGCCGACAGCCAAAACGCCTACGTGGAGCTGGTTGTCAGACTGGCGCAGGATGCGCAATACCGGCAGCAGCTTGTTCAGTGTATCGAGAGTAGTCGTGATGTGCTATATAACGATGTTGCCCCGGTGCAAGCATTGCAGTCATTTTTGATTGAGGCCAGTTTGAAGCAGCGGCTTATTTCAACTGTAACGGAGTGATCAGCCCGTTCGATCCAACGACAGGGGGCGGGTCGGTGTTTACGCCTGAATTTGAGCCGGAATTCACAGTAGCGTTGCTGAACAGGCTGCTGGAGGCGCTTTCAGAGGGTGCATCAGACAGGCTCAGGGGACTGATGGTGTTGCCAGTCGTCGCACCGCCGTTTGCCGCACTGGCCAGCATGCCGGTGAACAGCCATTGCTGATAGGAGTCCATACCGTTAAAGTTTTTGAAGAAAGTCTCAAAGTTACCGGTCTTGACGGGGGATCTTTCATCCAGACTGTAGAAGCCGACAATGCGATGGCTAGTTTCCGAACGCTGTATTCCCCACTCCGTCTTACCTGTCAGTGGATCGGCATAGGCTTTGCGCAAGTGGCGCATCACACCGGGAAAACGATTATCCTTCAATAAATCCTGCAAGCTCATCGGTTCATCGGGCATGCCGGCAGGCGTGACCTTGCGGTAGCTCTCCAGCGCGGAGCTCAATTCCCGGCCAATATCCAACAGGGCTTCTTCCGCCACGCGACGGTGCGTGATATTGCCGATCTTCAGCGCCGCTGCGGCGGAAAGCGCCAGTATTGCCAGCAAAAACAACAGCCCCATATAGCTAAAACCACCCGATAATTTTTTGCCGCTTGTGCGGCTCAAAAACTTCATGGTTACAAGACCCGCATCATAAGTCGAGATACGCCTGTCCGAGACGGTCATTCCCCGCTGCACCACTGTGCAAATTGTATACTTTGCCACGGCCGCCGGCAGGCGGCGCTTCGAGGATCCAGCTCGTAGTACTGTCGGTAATCGGATCGACGGGCAGACCGTGCAAATAATTTTTTTCCACCAGTTGCTCCAGGCTGTCAGGATATTGACCGGTATCACCATAAAATTTGTCTATCGTTTCACGCGTTATCCGCAGGTTTTCCACCAGCATGGTGTCTTTGGCCACATCAATGCCGTGAAAATAATTTGGTAGAGATACCGTCAGTAACATGGCAATGATGGACAGTACCACCAGCAGTTCAATCAGGGTAAAGCCGTTTTTCTGGCGCTGAACCGTCTTAACGAGATCAATTTGCATATCAGTTACCATTTTGCATAGGGTACGCCATTCAGACCCCGCTCGTTGCTGGTGGAATAAGCATCATAAACGTCATTGCCGGCTCTGGGGTCTTCGGCCTCGCTGTCATAACTGCGCAGTCCCCAAGAGGCTTCATCGTCGAGTTTACTGTCATTTTGCATCGGGTCGCGTGGAATGCGGCGCAGAAAGAAAATTTTTGCATGTTTGAGATCGGCTTTATTGGCGCCCCCCTCCACCAGCACGGCCAGGCTTGCCGGATAACCGGAACTGCCCGCCTGCTTGGCAATCTTCCCCTCATCACTGGCGCGTTTGTATTCATCTATGCCATGACGGATCTCATGCAGCGCGCGGCGCAATTCCTGTTCCTTGCTGCGTTGCCGTTCATTTTGCGCAGCAGGCATCACCAGCATGGCCAACACGCCCAGAATTGCCAGCGTGACCATTAATTCAATCAGCGAAAATCCGTTAATACAGTGAGTTAGCTTCCTTTTCCTGAATATACCGCTTATACGCTGAACACTCACGGTTGTGTCTCAGAGGTCTTTTCGACTGCCGCTTTAACCACGCTGCTCTGCTGAACGGGCAAGACGGCTGGCGCAGATTCAGTCGCTACAGGAACTGGCGCAGCCTTGAGCGGTTCAGGCGCAGGTGTTAATGGTGCAGGCAGCGTGGTATTGAGTACTTTCGGCGTTAAATCCGGTTTGTGACGCATACTGGTTTCCGTGCCGCTCAGATATTCCAGGGTGGCGGCCTCAGGGCGTTTGATATTGCGGATCAGATGCGGGGTGATGGACAGCACAATTTCAGTCTTAAGTCCATTTTTTGAATTGGTGCCGAACAGGCGACCGAGTCCGGGAATATCACCCAGTCCCGGGAATTTAGCGCCGGTGTTTCGCTCTTCATTATTGAGCAAACCGGCCAGCACCTGAGTTTCGCCGTCTTTCAGGCGCAGCATGGTATTGGCAGTGCGCGTGCCTATGGTGTAAGTGACTGTTCCAGATGGGGATGTTTGCGTGCTGACGATGCTGCTGACTTCCAGGCCGATACGGATCGCCACGTCATTATCCAGATAGATGGTAGGTTCTACGTCCACTTTCAGCCCTACATCAATATAAGATACTGAGTCTGAAACGCCTATATTAGCCACTGCAGTCGTTGTAATAACTGGCACCTTGTTGCCTATCATGATTTTGGCTTTTTCATGATTTAATACCCGAATTCTGGGATTGGCCAGCAGATCGGCATCGGTATCGGTCTGATTGGCGTTGATTACCAGCGGACTCAGGGAAGCGCCTATCGTTTGCTTGTTGAGACCAACCAGATTGCTCAGAGTCAAACCCGTCGCCGGTAGCGGAGTCAGTGTCAGACTGCCGGGTAGATTGACACCCAGATTCAGTAATTTGTTGCGCGTCACTTCCAGCACTTCAACTTCCAGCATCACCTCGGGTTCAGCCACATCCTGTGTCGCGATGAGTTTTTCAGCCAGACGCAGCGCATCCGCATTGTCGCGCACGATCAGCAGATTGAGTTTGTCATCAACTACAATATCATGCAATTTGAGCAGTGTTTTGAGTGTTTCCGCCAGCACGCTGGCTTTTGCGCTTTGCAAATGAAAGGTCTTGATCAGCAGTTGCTGATAATCCTTTTGCTTGTCAGGCGTGTTGGGGTAAATCAGCAGGGTATTGCTATCCATCACCTGTTGTTCCAGATGATTGGTCATCAGCATATAATAAATGGCGGCTTCTGTGGTGCTGTTTTTCAGATAGATCGAGGTTTTTTGATCGAACTTGACATCCTTGTCAAACAGAATGTTCAGCCCTGAGGTGCTGGCAATGATGTCAAATACCTGTTTGAGCGGTGCATCCCGAAAGGAAATCGAGATCGGCGTTTTATAGGCAGCGGAAAGCAGCGATTCCACCGGTGCGACGGCTCTTGCGTCCAGCGTTTGCAAAAGTTGCCCGGCCGTCAGGTTTTTCGGATCTTCCAGTAGAATTTGTTTCAACTTTTCCCGTGCAGCATCGTTTTGCTTATTCTGTACATCCTCGTTGGCCGCCTTGAGCAGGTCTTCATGACGGGCTGCGCGATTGATCGATTCGATGCCTGATTGTGCAGCCACATTTTCAGGGTCGATTTTCAGGGCACGCTGAAAGACAGGTCGCGCCTGGACAAATTGTCCTTGTTCCAGCAAACGGTTGGCTTGTAACAGCAGACTGCTGATAAAGCGTTCCCGACTATGCTGGTAACCGGCCTTGTATTCAACGCTATCGGGTGCAAGTTGCAGGGATTTTTGATAACTGGCAAGACTGGCTTCGATATTGCCCGCCGAGTCAAATTGCTGCGCTTCATGATAGGCTTTTTGCGCAGCACAGCCGGAAAGCAGTGAAACAGATAGTAAGCCGGCCAGCATCACGCCTGACTTCAGGCGCATCACGCCGGGTTTGATGGGAACGATCATGGCGGGTTGCAGTTGCAGGTGGGGGGTTCTTTCCATGATCGTTAATTACTTGCTCCGGTTGTTAGTTGTTGAATTTGCCCCAGCGGTAGATAGAGTAGGGTCAGGGTTTGCGGCTCAACCGCTTTGAGCTTATAGTCACGCGCGAAAACACTGCCCTCACTCACGATAAATACCTCTTCGCCACGCCCCAGATAAACTTTGACTTTTCCGTCATTTGTTTGCGCACCCAGATAGATAAAGGGCAGCGGCGGTGCGACAGGGGGGGGGGGCGGCGGCGGGCGCGGGGCTTTTTTGGCTGCGGCTAGCTGCGTCTTGCCGGAGAACAGCATAGCGGTTTTTTCCTCCTCCGCATCTCTGGATTTCAATACCTGTATCGCGATGACTGCACTTGAATGGCCTGTTTCATGCCGCGTTGAAGGTTTCGCAGGAGGAGGCGCGCTCTTTTGCTGATGCATCAAAGGTTCTGCTACTTCCGGTTCGGCGGAAAAATAAGTATAAAGCGCCAACGCGACCGTGCCCAGCAAGGCGGCCAGCATTCCCTTGTCGCGTAACTTCATTTGAGCACTCCGCTACTCTGTGATTTGTCGTTCAGGTACAGCGTCACTTGCAGCGTACTGACCAGCGTATCGTCATCGGCCGAGTCGCGTTTGAAATTCAGTTCATCGACTGCTGCAAACGGGAGTTCAGCCAGAATTGCCAGCGTCAATTCTCGAATCTGAGTGTAGGAAGCTTTTACCGGCAGGCGTATCCGGTAGCGATAGCTGAGCGCTTCCTTGTCGTAGTTCCACTGATAATCGCCTGCATTGAGGCTGACACCGCTTTTTGCGGCAAGCCCGAACAAGGTTTGCAGATAGGTCTCGGCATCGCTGCGATCTCCCAGCATGGCATAGAACTGCACCAGGTGCTGATCATCCGTCGACTCAACCGGCACGGTAAGGATTTGCGCGACGGATGGGGGAGGGCGTTTTTCAGGCGCGCTGAACAGTATGCTTCCCCAGCATAATATGCCGGGAAACAGCAACAGACTGGCCGCCAGCAGAGGAATATTCAGTTGCAGCAAGCGCAGTTGCAAGATCAGTTTCATTGTGTGAGCCATTCTGCTTCAAATTCAAAGCGCATTGGTCCGTTCGGCTGTTGTTCGTCTACTTCATGCTTGAGCACCACCACCTCGCCTAAAAAAGCTTGTGCCTTCAGCGTGCGGATATAGTTCAGCATAAGATCTGCGCTTGTTGTTTCTGCGATGCCGTGTAAGCGGTGTTTTTTTGCATCCGGTGTTAGTTCCAGCAAGGCCACGTTAGCGGGTGTCGCCTGTTCGATGGCGGCCAGTAAGTCACGCCAGGGCAGATTGAGCTGGGCTATGGCTTTGTTCACGGCGATTGCCTGTGCATCGCTGATGACGGGGCTTTTAACCGCTAGCGGGATTGCCGGCTTTACCGGTACCATTGCCTGCTGGCGAATTTGACGCTGCCGCGCAAGCTCCGTCATTCTGATCACGCCACTGATACACAGTGCGAAGCCTATGCCTGCAAGCAGCAAATGTACCGGCTGTACTGAATAAAGCAGCCTTTGCCAGGTTTTTGGCGCAAAATCTATGTTAAGTTTTTTCATGCGGTAAGTCCGGTCATCGCCAGCCGTATGCCCGGAGAAACAGGCGTTTGGTCTTCGTTAAGACACACCAGATCGAATTCTGCACTGCGCTGTGCAGGCCAACTTGCAGGAATATCACCATACAGCAGCAGTGTGGCGGGCATCTCGACATTCAGGCGCAGGGCTTCGCGGTTAAGTAGTGTCGGCAAGGCTGTCGCAGCCTGCGATTTCGGCAGTATTATTTCGCGGATCTGAATAATGCCGCGCGCATCGGTAATCATAAAAGTTAAGCGCTGCTGTTGCAGCACGCCCAGCCAGTGTTCCGGTTGTAAACGAGGGTGGTCGTGATTCCAGGCGAATATGCTTTGCGGCGCGACTTCAATAATTATCAGACGAGATTCTTTGCTGAGATTATTTAACTGCGTCATGACGGACTCGGGCAGGGCACAGGCTAAAAAGGGTAGTTTGGCATTCCAGTTTGCCGTCATTTGCCAGCCGGCCAGTGACTCGCCATACAGATGCTGAAAACGCACGCTCGCCGCTACCTGACAATCCGCCAGGCTGACGGCATTTTGCGGCGGCGTGACCATCCAGCTGCGCGTCAATTCATCGGCTAAGATCACCCGGGCAGGCCAACCTGCACAGTCAGCGTCTTTAAATAAGGTGGAGAGTTGTGTGCCCGGAAAGCTTTCGTCAGCTGAAAACAGGTAATCCAGCAGCACGGTGCTGACAGGATTCCGGCCTGTCATGCTACGCAGCACGGTGAAGCCCGATTTGGAAAGCGCAATGCGCAATTCGCGGCGCTTAAACATGAAAAACACCTCTGCGCACAGTGTGCCAGACGTCAAATGAAGTAGTAAAGATTAGCATAGCTCAGCAGTATGCCTGTGCAATATTTCAGAATGATTAAACGAACTGTCAATTGACGGTTAAATTCAAAGAACTTATTAACAATTTCGCAGCATCGGATACACGTCATACCTGTGCACATTTAAACCCATCATCCCGGCTTGCCTGCGGCAGACAGGCGAACGCTATAGTATCCAGACAATAAATCGCCGCCTCGGCGAGACAAAGGCTTAGTCTGCTGCGCAGGATATAATTTCGACTGGATACCGGCTTGCGCCTGTATGACGAAAAATCAGGAGGTCACATGATAAACAGACAACCATGCGTCTATTTGCTGGCTAGCAAGCGAAATGGCACGTTGTATACGGGTGTCACCTCAGATTTGGTTAAACGCGTGTGGGAACATAAGCAACACCTTGTGGATGGTTTTACCAAACGCTATGGCGTCGATCAACTTGTTTGGTACGAGGTGCATGAAACGATGGAATCTGCTATTTCGCGGGAAAAGGCAATTAAGGAATGGAAGCGATCTTGGAAGTTGCAGCTGATTGAGTCGTTTAATCCTGAATGGAAGGATTTGTATGGCAGTGTATGTTAAACCGGATTCACAGACTGGTTCTGTCATACTTGTGCGCATTTAAAGCCGTCATACCGGCGCAAGCCGGTATCCAGATAATAATCCCGCCTAATTATTAGTCCCTGTCTGCCTCAGGCAGGTGTTGGACAGGATATATTTTGACTGGATACCGGCTTGCGCCGGTATGACGAGTGGTTGCCCAATAAACTGGGCAATAAACTGGGGTCAGGTCTCCGGCGCAAAACGGGAGACCTGACCCCAACGCCCGATACCGACCCCAACGCCCGATACCGGGAGGTATGACGGGTGTCCGTTACAGGTCTGCGGCAGGTAGGACAGGCAGGCAAAAAAACAGCCCCTGATTTCTCAGGGGCTGTTTTAGCTCATCCGGGCAGTTGCCCGGACAAAGGTTAAATTACATAACCAGTGGTGAGCAGTTGTTACCGGCAGTACGCTTAACCAGTGATGCCTTGGTTGCATCGCTGCCGCCGTCCAGGTAGCCGATACCTGTCAGATTATGCAGTGTTGAATCTTTCAGGCCGGTGATGACAGTAGGGATAACCAAGGGGAAATTCTTGGCGATATTGGCTGCTTTTACTGGTACTGCGGCAAAGGCTGTCATGGCAAACTTGTAGTTGCCGTTGATAACCTGCAGACGCTGTGTCGTATCAAATGCACCGTTGTAAACGTTAGGGCTTACATTGTCCAGTTTGACATATTTCCAGCCAGCTTTGCCAGCATTGTCAGCTGTGGTCAGGGAGATCACGCCGATTGCATAGCCGGTAGTTGCGCCCAGTGCTGTTTTCACAGCGCCGCCGGTTGCATTTGCCTGAACAACCAGAGCTGCTGTTGAATCAGCTGCGGCGATGATGTTCAGACCGCCGCCCAATACTGCGGCTGCTGTCTTGTCAAGCTTGCCTGTGAACGGGCTGACGTTGAAACCCAGTGTGGTTGTGTAACCCATGCCGCCGCAGACGTTGTCAGCGAAGTTGATGTTGGATGAAGCTTGTGTACCGGACAGATCGTCACGACGTGCCAGTGTCAGCACGGTAGCATCGCCTGAGGTATGCAGGAAAGCCGCAGCAGTCTTGATTGAACCGATTTTGGTAACCAAGCTGGTGTAATCAGCGGAACGTACTGAAGGCTGACAGGCAGCAGTCAAATCACCGGCTGCGCAAGAAGATGGCAGCAGGCCGTCACGGATGTTGGCGGTTTGCAGTGCTGAGTACAAATTATCGTTTACAGCCACGCCCATGCCTTGCAGCGCCAGCGGTGTGTTGGTCAAGGTAGACAGCTTTGCTTTAGCAGTCGTGTACAGTGAATAAAGTTCAGTTGGGTTGACATCGGAAATTGCCATGTCAGCCAAAGTAGGCAGGTGAGACATGCAGTTTACAACGTTAGCTGTAGCGCCGGTCAAACAGGTGTTAGCTATATTCTTGGTAGGACCTACTGTCACTACGTCAGTTTCAGCGGGTCCGCCTTTGAGTGCGCCCAACAACTGGGATACACCGGCAGCTGAACCGTTGGTGCCGTTGTACACTACCAGCAGACGCTTGGTGGTGCCTGTCACTGATGCCTTGGACATACCGTACCATGCGGCTTCACCCTTTTGGGCGCCGGTGCCGGCAGTAGGAGTAGAACCTGTTACTATTGTGCTAGCGGCATAGCCGTTGGTGGTAGCAGCGTCAACAACAGAAACAAGTGTTACAGCAGAAGCGGAATCAAACAGATCAGCAGCAACAACAGCTGACAGAGCGCCGCCCAGTGCGGAAGAGCCGGTGATGAACAAAGTTGCTTCCGGTGCGCAGGTGTTAACGAAGTTAACTGGGGTGTCTGTTTTGCAAACCAGTGGTGCAGTTGCTGCGAAGGCGGAAGCGGCGAACATCGACAGGCATACTGCGCTGATAACTTTCAATTTCATATTCATATAAATCTCCGAAAATATAGTATAAGGTTGTAAGTTTGCATCCTGCCGATTGCCCCGGCAGGATGGGTAAAACACGCCTGAATGCCCTCAGGTTATAGCTTGCAATGAAGGTTGCCCCTTGTCCTGACTTGAAGTCCTGCGGCTGGAGCATGGATGAATCATTTAACGGGAACGAATCACTTCACGGAGCACAATATAGCGCGATATCTTTACAGTATTAACAAGGAAAGTGGCTATTTGATGAGCCGTTCGCCTCATTGTGTAAATTACGGTACTGATGTAACGGCCTGCGGCTTGTCATTATTGAACGGCGATGATAATTGCAGGGCGTTGCAATGCAGTACGGCTTGAACCCGGTTGTTAACCTTGAGCTTTCTGAAAATCCGTTGCATGTGATTCTTGATGGTCAGTAAGCTCAGATTCAGTATGATGCTGATTTCGTAATTGCTCTTCCCCCGGGCTACCCATTGCAGTACTTCCTGCTCGCGTGCCGACAGCAAGAAAGGGGCGTCAGGAGTGCTGTTTTGCAATGCCAGGGGCGTTTCAATGTGTTGAAAGATCAGGTGTAAGGAAGGTAGCAGCAGTTCCAGAAAGAATATGTGACGGTCGGCTGCATCCGGTATGCCAAATAGAGCAAAGAAGCTGTCGCCGCCCCTTATGCCATTGGTGCCGTGCACTATTGCGCAACCGAGTTTGTTATGCAGGATTTCAGCCTGAAACATAGCCAGCGGATGATCAACGTCGGTGCTCTCAATTGCACAGGGAAGCTGGTTGATCGAACGGCAATAGCGGGACAGACGAACTGCCAGACCCTCATTGATGTCACATAAATAGCGGATCAATTCAGGCGGATAGACGATGCTGCGCAAACATTCGATGCGTTCTACCCGGTTGTTTTCATTGAACTGTATGCATACCATCGCCTCATTGGGTAGCAATCCCTGCAAGGGGCCTTGCGTCCACTGGTAAATCTGACGTAAGGCGCGTACCTTCAGTGCAGATTCAAGCGCATGAAACAAATGTTCTTCTTCATGTTTTTCCAGGATGATCAAATTGGACATCTATATTGTCAGTTCTTTATTCGACAACGTCGTTGCAGGTATTCGCAGATGTTTGATCATGGTCGTTTTAGTAGTCATGCAGAGGGTTAAAGGCGATTGATCTGCCGTATTTAAGTATATTTGTTACTAATTGTTGCATAAAATTATTACTGGAAAATGACAGTGATGAAGAAAAAGGGGAAGTCGAGAGTGGAGAGTGAAAAATCCCAGTCACGGGCATGTGGACTGGGATTTTAATTCTGTCGATTTCGGTTGCGGGCATGCAAACCGGATCGACTATGTTGCTAAACCCCCGTTGCAGGAGTCAACAATAATTATTGCTTGATCATTGCGAAGTTTGTACCAGTGGCAGCAGCTTGGCTGATATAAGCAGTAGCAGGAATATCACCAACTTGGGAAATCAGAGCTACGTTACCAACGGCAGCACCAACTTGATTGATCATAGCAACACTATTAGCACCAGCTTGTTCGATAACAGCTTCGTTTGAAACATAAGCGCCGGTACCAAGAGCGTAGGCGTCAGTTGTCAGTGCATCTGTAGCATAAGTTGCGATATCACCAACAACAGCCTGGCTCAAATCAACTGTTGACAGGTCAGCAGCGAAAGAAGAAGAAGCAGCAGCGATCAGTGCGAAAGCGATAACGATTTTAGACAATTTCATTTTGAGTTCCTTAATAAAGAGGGCGAGAAGAGTTTGTCAGCAGTCAATTCTGTGTTCTGACCGCCAACGAAGCGCAGTTTAGCGGGGTTCATTTGCAGTTTTATGAATCACTATTGGTTCCTTTGCCTGCAATGTGCTTGTGGCAAGAAGGTTGATTTGCTGGTATGCGGGTAAGTGACGGGTGCGCAGGCTGATTATCCGATTGATCGGCATGATGTATTGCTTTGACTTTCAGCAGCACAATGAAGGGGTGCCGGAGACCCTGCCAAAATAGGCGTGATACCTGCCTGCGGCAGGCAGATATCACGTAAAGGTCAGACGTTAATATCAGACGTTAATATCAGACGTTAATATCAGACGTTAATATCAGACGTGCGCCACGTCTATAATCAGGGGATGCAACCAATGGCTATTTCATTGCTGAACTGACTGACTTCATCATCATTCAACATATAAACAGCCGTGTAGTGGCGCATTTCGAGTTTGCCGGTTTGCAGCAGCGGGCGATTATCCTGATAAGGGGAAACGGTGACACGAGCCAGTTTTACCCAGTCGGCATCATTTTCACGCTTACTATAAATAGTAATACCGGAACTGGTGTATTTGCTAAAGCTCAAAAAAACCAGACCGCCGCTTTTGTCTACGGCATTCAAATCGGGTTTGGCAGTAATAATATCAAAGGTGTTTTCAGGCCCTTCGATGCCCAGATGTGCACCCAGCCCTGTCGTGTAATCCGAACGTGCTTTGATGCGGCGAACTTCAGCGCGAACTAACGTCTCGGCAGCCTGGCGGCTGGCGTTCTTATCGGCGGTGGCTTGTTTGGCCAGCGCGGCCGCATCAGCCATGCGTGCGGTTTTTAGATGAAAATCATCACTTGCGGCTTTCAGACGAATCAGGTCAGCCTCGCTAGTGCCATTGTCTGGCGTCAAATTGCCCATAAGATGATCCAGCCAGGCTTGAAAATCATGATCTGGATCGGGAATAAAACTGGATTTAGGCATTGCAGTCTCCTTGAATAATTAAATTTAGCATTTAAAAATGGATAACAATTTCGGCCTTGATTTGCGACGAGTGATGCGAAAAGTACTTGATATTAAGCGGCTAATTGCCTGATTTACGTTGTCTGCATCCTGTCTCAACCGCACGTTATTACAACTCGCCAGCTTGCGCCTGACTTCTGCTGGCATGTTCTATCGATTTTCCCGCTTATTCCTGAATTTATCCGGTTTGCGGCTAAGTTTCTCCGGCACGACATGCGTTTTACTAGCGAGTGCTGGACTTTATCCGGTTTGTGTCTGACATCGGCTGGCTCGTGCCAGACGTTGGCTGCAAATTATACGTTCAACTATTTGATTAATAAGTAAAAACAGGCAACCTGAAAACCGTCCGCGTGGCGCCAAATTAAACCTTACTGGCGCTGGAAAAACATTTCCCCACGTTGAAAAAAATATTTGCCAGTATCAGCGAACTGTTCCGGTTTTGCGGCTGACATTTTCGCATTATGAGGAGACTTATTCCGGCGTACTGCAGACTTTCTCGCACATATTTTCAATATCGACCAGACGCCGCCGCAACTATAGCTGAATAAATTGAAAAAATACAATTATTTTATTTCAACAGCACGGTCACCAGTTGACGATGTCTGCATCCTCGTTAAGACCACCGGGTTTGCCATCCCGTCCGTAGGAGAGCAGGTCGTATTCACCGTGTTCGCCGGGTATGCGGTATACATAAGGATTACCCCAGGGGTCGGCGGGTACGGCTTTTTTAAGATAAGGCCCCTGCCATTTGGTTTCGGTGGCGGGACTGACCATCAAGGCATTTAAGCCGGCTTCGTTCGCCGGATAGTGACCGGTATCAAGCCGGTACTGATCGAGCGCCTTTTCCAGTGCATCGATCTGGGTTTTGGCTGTTTTGACTTCAGACTTGCCGATTTGTGCGAAATATTTCGGTCCCACGTAGCTGGCCAGCAGCCCGATAATGACCATGACTACCAGTAGTTCGAGCAGGGTAAATCCCGAAGTGTGCTTGCGCGATAATTTATTGCTTAACATGTGTTGTCCTGTGATTTGTCGAAAAAATAACTTGTTGGGATAGTTAAAGCGTAGCACAGTCTGACTGCCAAAAGTTGACAGGAATGTGTTGGAATGAAGCATTGATTGGTTATAAAGAATCAGCAGGAGGCTTTCGGTTTGTAAAACAAGTTGATCCGGTAGCTGTGCCGGGTGATTTGCCTCGCTAAATACACCGGGTGCGCCGAGGAAATGATTATTAAGTATCAGTCATATTCATCGCTAAATAGAATACTTGTAACAAGTCATCACGATAATGCGCAAATTGAAATTTGTATGTTAATTGCCAGAAATGCTGAACCCAAAAATCTCCCCTCTGTTTTTTATCGCAATGCTTCAGGTTGCAGCTCCGGTACAGGCCGCTGACGTACAGATCGCACCTGTGCCTGCGGCTATGCCGACTTTCAGTATTTATGAATATACCGTTGATGGCAACAGCCTGCTACCGACGTTAAAGGTTGAAAACGCCGTATCGTACTTCATGGGCGAGGGCAAGAACTTGCAGGATGTGGAAAGTGCACGTGCCGCGTTAGAGCAGGCCTATCACACGGCCGGTTACATGACGGTGGTGGTGTCTATTCCGGAGCAGAGTGTGGACGGTGGCGAAGTCATGCTGCATGTGGTTGAAGCGCCGATTGACCGCTTGAAAGTCAAGGGTGCGGAATATGTGTTGCCCAGTCAGATCAAATCGCGTGTGCCTGAACTGGCTGAAGGAAAAGTACCCAATTTTAATACCATGCAGGAACAGTTGACGGCGTTGAACCGCTCGACCGACAGCAAGGTGACGCCGGTACTGCGCGCAGGCCGCGAACCCGGTACGGTGGAAGTGCAACTGGATGTGGATGATCAGTTGCCGGTACATGGCAGTGTTGAATACAGCAATCGTCAGACCTTTAATACTACCGCACAGCGCTTGTCTGCCTCCATGCGTTATGACAACCTGTGGCAGCTGGGGCATAGTCTGGGCATGACGGTGCAGACCGCACCGGAAAAACCCTCGGATGCGAGTGCGCTGGCTGCAACCTATGTGATGCCGGTGAATGCCGGCGGCGATACGCTGACGATGTATGCCGTCGAGTCACGCAGTAATCTGCTGACCACCGCCAGCGTCAATAACGATACGCAAATATTGGGTAATTCGGATATTGCCGGGGTGCGTTTTTCGAAACTGCTGGGCGGCGGCGTTGACTATACGCACACCTTTTCAGCCGGAGTCGATTACAAAAATATCAAACAGACCACTTCTCTGGTTGGCGTCACAGGCAGCAGCACCAATTCACCGCTCGCCTATGCGCCGCTGGTGGCCAACTATACCGGCAATTTGTTCGATGAAAATCGCAGCAGCACGCTGGAAATGACGGCAACTACCGGTTTGCGGGGATTTTTGGGTAACAATGACGCTGCTTTCAAGGCCAAGAGTCCGCGCGGTTCGCTTACCGATCCGGGTGTAGGCGCTTCGGCTGATTTCCTGGCGCTGCGAACCGTATTCCAGCATACCGAGAACTTCAATCGCTGGACCGTATATGGCAAACTTGATACGCAACTGTCATCCGGTCCGCTTGTGCCTACCGAACAATTTACCGCAGGCGGTGCGGATAGCGTGCGCGGTTATCTTGAAAGCGAGCGGGCGGGTGATTCAGGCGCAAGAGCGACTCTGGAATTACGCACGCCGCAGGTCAATCTGGCCGGAGCCGGTTCGCTCTGGCGTATCTCCGGACTGGTGTTTTTTGATACCGCAGAAGTTTTGATACGTGAAGCGATCTCGCCGCAATTGAGCAGTTATTATTTGAGCGGTACAGGGCTGGGCTTGCGTTTTACCGCACCGCATGGCGTCAGTGTCGAAGTGGATGCCGCACATGCCTTGCGTGAAGGCCAATACACCAAGGCTGGCTCCAACCGGATACATGCTCGCAGCGTGTGGGCTTTCTAGGGAGTAATGGCGATGACCGGAACAGAATGCAGATCGGCTAAACGTAAAGGCAACGCTGGCACGGCGAAGCCACCGGTGCAAAAACGTCTGACGATGTTAGCGCAACTGCTGGGTCCGGTTCGCCTGCCCGCGTTGCTGTTAGCCGATCTGTTGCTGGGACAGCCAGCCTGGGCGGCGGCGATCGCCGTCAATGCGCTGCCGGTAGCGAAGACCAGCAGTCCTGTTATGTTGAACGGTGCGCAGGTCACCTCGATTAATGACATTAGTTCACTTCGCGCTAATTTGACCAGCAGCACTGTTGCGAATACCATGACCATCACCCAGACTGCACCGACCAACATCGTGCAGTGGAATAGTTTCGATATCGGCGCGCAGGCGAAGGTGGTCGTCAATCAGCCTTCGGCTACGGCGGTGCTGCTCAACAAGGTTGATGGCGGGTTGACGCAAACCACCATTGACGGCATGTTGAATGCCAATGGCCGTGTGTATATCTACAATCCCAACGGGATTATTTTCGGCAAGACAGCTGTGGTAAACGTGGACACGCTGATTGCCAGTTCCCTGAAATTTGATGAGTCGCGGGTCATCGGCGGCCTGCTGCAACCCGGCACGCTGCCGGTGCTGGGTGCTGATCCTTCTTTAGTGCCGGGCGCTATTCTGGTGGACGGTACGCTGAATGCGGCCAATGGCAGCATGATACTGCTGGCCGCGCCTGATATTACCAATAACGGCATCTTGAATGCGCCGGACGGACAGGTGATTCTGGCTGCGGGCAGCAAAGTGTATCTGGCCGCTCCCCAGGTCAGTCAGACAGGTACCAGTTTGCGCGGTCTGGTGGTTGAAGTCAGCAATGCGGCGAGCACTGTTAGTACGGCGACCAATAGTACTACAGCTAGTACGGCGACCAATAGTACTACAGCTCAGATCAATGTCGGTCGCGGCAACGCCACCATGATAGGTTATGCGGTTAATCAGAACGGGCTGATTTCGGCCAGCACTTCGGTAAGCCTGAACGGTTCGATATATTTGCTGGCACGAGACGGGGCAATGCAACCGGATGCAAATAATCCGGTGCAGGCCACGCGTACCGGCAAGCTGGTGCTGGGCGCGGGCAGTGTGACGGAAATATTGCCGACGCTGGACGATACCGCCACCATCAGCGGCACGACCACGTTCAATAAGTCAGTGGTAAAGCTCAACGGCAGCGACATCGAATTGCAGGGTAATGCCGCCATTATCGCGCCGGGCGGCGCGGTATCGATCACGGCGCAACAATTGACGGCACCGGGGGCAACAGCGGTGATTATTGATCCCGGGTCAACTGCCGCACCCAGAGTCGATCTGGGTGTTGGCAGTGTGATTGATGTCTCAGGCAGCAGCGGGACCGAGCTTGCGATGGAATCGAATGTGATTACCGTTGATCTGCGCGGCACGGAACTTGCCGACAACGTAGTGCTGCGCAATTCTGCGCTATACGGCAGCCAGGTGCAGATAGACATCCGCAAGGGCACGCCGGTTGCCAATGTCAGCGGCTGGCTAGGACTGATACAGTACAACCTCGGGCAGTTGAATACGGCAGGCGGAACCGTTGCCATCAGTGCGGACGGCGCGATTATCCAGCGCGCCAACAGCACGATCAATGTCAATGGCGGTTCTGTTGACTATCTGTCAGGTTATGTTAATACCACCCAGTTGCAACTGGGTAATCAGCTGGTTGATATAGGCTCTGCATTGACCAATACCTTATACACTGCTGCAATCACGCTGCCCAATAGCGCCAGCAACTATCAGGCAGGCTATGTGCAGGGTAGCAGCGCGGGCACGGTTAAATTCTCAGCACCCATCGAGGTGTTGCAGGGCGCATTGAGCGGGCAGGTAACGATTGGTGCTTTGCAGCGCGATGTGTCAGCCGCCGGTTATCCTCAGGGCGGACAGTTACAGATCGGTAATGTGAGCAGCGGCAACATTGATTCCAGTAGCGGGATTGCGATTACGACAAATGCCAGTAACTTTGGCTACATCGGCAATATTGATTTTGGCGGAACAGCGACCGCTCTGGCTGTGCCACCAGCGGTAGGCGCAGCTTTTGATTCCGCCAATGCCGGACAGAATCTGCTGACAACGACGCTGGATCTTAATCCTGCTACGCTGGCGGCGGCGGGTTTTAACCGCATCACCGCCTTAACCTCAGGCAATATCGATGTCAATCAGGCGGTTAATCTCGCCGCAGGCGGACATTTTTGGCTGGGTTCGGGCCTGAGTACGCTAAGCTTTCTCAACGGCGTAGTGCCGGCGGGTGGCAATATTATGTTTGCCGCACCGGTATCCCTACCCGGCGGCTCGGTGACGGCAGCGGCCTCCGGCCTCTTGCAGATAGCGGAAGACACGGGCTTTAATCTGGCAGGGCTTTGGACCAACGATCAGCTGGTCACGGGGCCGCAAAGCAATGCGGCAGGTTATCTGGTCGCGCCGGTGGTCAGCAAAGGCGGTACGCTGAACTTGTCGGCTTTTGATCTGTCCGTGGGCAACAACGTTACAATGGATGTCTCAGCGGGCGCCTGGGAGAATGCCAGCGGCAAGGTGACCCAAGGCAAAGCCGGTAGCATTACGCTGACGGCGACGCCTTTTGATCCGGTACAGTCGCCGTATGCGGCAATTCTGCAACTGGGCAGTAATTTAACGCTGTCGGCTTACGGTTTCGGCAGCGGCGGCACCCTTAATCTGACCGGCGGCAATGTGGTGATAGGCAGTACACCGATTGTTTCTACACCGACGGTCGATAAGTTGTTGCCGGCATATAAAGTAAATACCGGCAGTGTAAATGGAGATCTGTTACAAAGGGTACGCAAGGAAATGTTGTTGCTGCCGCTGCCGCCTTCGCCTACACTCAGCCAGCAGAATGCTTTCAATTTGTTATTGAAGGCGCAATCAGAACTGTTGCTGCTGACGCAGGACGATCTGATGCTCGCCCCGGCCTTTTTTCAGCAGGGCGGCTTTACCAGCTACAATATTTCTGCCAATAATAATCTGAACGTACTGACCAATACCCAGCTCACGCCACAGGCACAGAGCTGGCAACTAAATGCGCAAGCGGGCACAACCCCCACCGGTGTGATGAGCAGCGCAGCTTCGCCTTATCTATTTAATCTTGCCGGAAGCGGCACGACCCGGGCGGCCACCAGCCTCACGCTGAGTGCTCTGGCGCAAACATTGCCTACTACCGGCGCTAACGGGTTGGCGGAAAAACCGGGTGACTCAGGCCGTTTGCTGGTGGATAGTGGTGCCAGCGTGACACTGGATCCGGGCGCGAATCTGGATTTATTTGCGGGTATACAGCTAACCGAATTAGGCATGCTTAATGCGCCTGCGGGTAATATCGTCGCAGGCTTGACGGCCAATCCGTCCGCCACGACCTTTGATGCGACCCGCAGTATCTGGTTTGGCAGCACTGCCCAGGTGCTGGCAAGGGGTTCGAATCAGCGGCTTTATACCAATAGCGGCGGGGTTAGCACAGGGTCGCTACTCAATGGCGGGACTATACAGATAGGTAGCATACAAAATGGCGCGCTGTCAGCGGCCAGCGGTTATGTGGTTGCACAAACAGGCTCGCTGTTTGATGTGAGCGGTGTCTGGCAGCGGGGCGTGAGTTTTAAGCTAGGCGGTCAGGTGGCACCGATGCAGAATGTGGCCAGTTCAGGTGGCAGCATTTCTATTGATGCACGCGAAGGGCTGCTGTTCGCAGGTGCGTTAAGGGGGCGTGCGGGGGGGGCAGGAGCTAGTGGCGGTTCGCTGTCCATCGCGATGGATGATGGCGGATTAGCGCCCGGCGGTTATCCTGATCAGACGGAAACCCTGACTGTGCTGAACAGTAAAACCTCGAACACCCAGCTTGTTCCGGCAGGGCTGACTCCCGATGCGGCTATCGTCTCGCTGGTTAAGGGTAACTGGCTATTGTACGGTTCAAAGGCTGGCATTAATGCAAAGCTGGACGGGCAGGGCTGGATTTCCACTGCTGCGTTTCAATATGGCGGGTTCGGGCGTCTGAGTCTGGCAAGTTCAAACATACTGGCGTTTGGCATGGGACAGGGCGGCATTAATTTATCAGCAGGAGATGCGCTGTACCTGAATGCGCCTAACCTGAGCGCATACAATAACAGCACCAATAATGCGGTAACCACCTCTGCTGTCAGTCGATTGTTGTCGCTGAGTGCGCCGTATGTTGAGATTGGCAGTCAGAATCAGAATTATCAGACGCCGGGTGCGGCAAGTTTCGGTATTGCCAGCCTGACCGCCAGCGCGACCACCCTCGATCTGATCGGCAACACGGCCTTGCAGGGGTTTGGTACAGTGAATCTGAATGCCGCAACGGATATTCGTCTGGTCGGTATATCGGTGCTTGATCCAAATACCTTTAAGGCTACCGGATATGCGCAGGGTTCGCTGGCGATGCGGGGCAACCTGACGCTGACGGATACACAGACTTATCCTACTACGCTAAGCGACTTTAGCTTTACAGATTCCGCCAGTAACGGCATCCTGACTTTCGCTTCCAATGGCAATACGCCGGGGCAAGTGCTCTCCGCCGCTGGTACGGTGACGGCGATTGCACCGACGATCAATCAAAACGGCGTGCTGCTGGCACCGTTCGGTTCGCTTACGTTAGGCAGTACGGCTGTCACACAGACTCTCAACTACGGTGCCGCTAGCGTCACTTCGGTGGCAGGCAACGGAATCGTGCCGTTCGGTACGGTGGTCAACGGTAGTGTGCCGGGCGCGAGTAGCTGGGAATATAGCCTGAGTGATGGCACGCAGGTGAGCATTGTGCAAAATCCCGTGACGGGAGGAAATACGCTGGAGCGTGCGCTGCCATCTAAAGCTATCGTCTCGTCTGCGGTAAATATCACCAGCGCAGCAGGCTCGGTACAAAATGTATCGGGTGGCGGCACGTTGCTAGGATATGAATTTACCCCGGGCAGCGGCGGCTCGATGGATGTGCTCGCCAACAATACCAGTGGCAATACCACGGTGTTTGCCATTAATCCCAATTATCAAGGGAGTGTCGCGCCCGTCGACGGCCAATACGGCCAGGATGGCGGTCTGCTGGCGGGTAATTCGGTTTATCTGTCCGGTATGAACGGGCTTGCCGCTGGCTACTACACGCTGTTACCGGCTCACTATGCCTTGCTGCCCGGCGGTTTTAGCATCACTGCCGCTGCCGGTACAGCCAATATGCAGGCCAGTGGTAATACGCAACTTGCCAATGGTGCGATGCTGATGGCAGGACATTTAAGTGATACCGGCTCCTTCACAGGCAGTACCACCTCCAACGGTTTTATCGTCTCCTCAAGTACCGTGATTAACAGTCAGTCGCAGTTCACCTTGTATGATGCGGGTAGCTATTTTGCCGGAACTGCCGCTTTAGCCGGGTTGGTCGCGCCCGCACTGCCGTCGGATGGCGGGTATATTGCCTTTGATGCGACGGGTGCGAGTACTGCGGCCTTGCTGTTGAATGGCAGTATCAATCTAAAAGCCGCCAGCGGCGGGATTGCCGGTACGGCTGATTTTGCCGCGCCGCAAATCGCGGTGGTTTCATCGTTAACTCAAAATACCGGCACAGCGGTGCAATTGTTAGCCTCAAATCTGACCGCGCTGGGTGCTGATAGTCTGTTATTGGGCGGCTTGCGCAGTACTGTGAATGGCGTGACTGCCGTGAACGTGCAAGCTGGCAGCGTCACCTTGAGCAATGACGCCGATCATGCTTTGAGTGGCGCAGATATTCTGCTTGCAGCAAACAACAATATCACCGTGAATTCAGGAGCCGTGCTGCAAGGCACGGGCACGCCGGGTAATGCCCTGCAAACGTTGACTGTTGCGGGCAACGGTGCGCTGCTCAATGTCAGCGGCGGCGCGGCGGTTGCACTGCAACGCAGCAATCCCGCGACGACAGCAGGTACGCTGGCCATTAACAGAGGAGCTACGGTTGCAGCAAGTGGTTCAGCACTGCTGGATGCCACCGCAGGCATCAGCCTTGCCAGTCCACTGACCATGTCAGCGGGTAGCGCGCTGAGTCTCAGTTCCAACGGCATCAGTCTGGGGTCAGTCATTCCCGTTTCCGTGACCGGCTTGAAACTGGACACTACGACGCTGGGCAATCTGGCGCAACTGAGTCTGAACAGCTATGCTTCGACGATCAATCTTTACGGCACAGTCAATCTGGGCAGCAGCACGATGACTGACCTGACTCTCAGCGGTAGCGGGATTCAGGGCAATAACAGCACGGCGACGATGACCGCTAACACCATTAGCGTATCGGGCGCGTCAGCGACGGCCTCATCATTATTAGCAACTGCGCCTACCGGGACGTTAACGATACAGGGCAACCAGCTGCAAATTGGCAATAATGCCTATGCGATCAATGGTTTTTCCGCTACAACCGTGAATGCGGCAAGTGACGTGAAGGCCACCGCTGCTGCCGGTCAGTTGAGCGTAGCGGGCGCTTTGGCGCTGAACGCAGGTCAGATCGACACCGCCAGCGGTGCGCATGCGGCAATTGTCGCCAGCGGCGCGATGACGTTGGGACAGAATACAACTCCATTTGCGGCGACGACTCCCATTGCGGCGACAAGTGGCATGGGCGGGTCGTTGAGTTTTAAAGCGGCCAGCATTACTTCAACCGCGCAGATTTTAGCGCCTGCCGGCAAGGTGCTGATGTCCGCTGACAACGGCATTGATATCAGTTCAGGTAAAATCAGCGTGGCAGGCCAGTCTGTGGTATTCGGCAGTACAACGGCCTACGCACCGGGCGGCACGATTTCGCTAAACGGCGGGTCTGTTAGTCTGGGAGCCGCTAGCACACTTGATCTGTCTGCAACGGGCGCGACCGCCGGGACGCTGTCGATCAGCGCCACGCGTGCGGGTGGCACGGTGCAGCTTGCTGGCAGCTTGCTGGGGAATGCTTATGCAGGCGTGAATGAAGTGGTCCCTGTGCAGGGTCAGTTCAGCCTGAGCGCCGATCAGTTAGCACTGGTTATGGATAAAACTGGCAGCAGCGGCAATTTCGGCAGCTTGAATAATCAGCTTAATGCTGCCGGATTTACCGAAGCGCGGCAATTTTCCTTCAATCAGGGCGATGTGAATCTGGCGGCGGGAAATACTGTTACCGCACATCAGATAGGTATTTCAACCAGTAACGGCAACATCAACATTGCAGGCACGCTCAATGCCAGCGGTGCGCAGGGCGGCAGCATCGCGCTGTATGCCTCGCAGCCGCAAGCCTCAGGCAATACCGGTCAGGTCACCGTCAGCGATGGTGCAGCGTTGCTAGTCAAAGGCAGCACCGGTCAAGGCGGCACGATCGCAATTGCCACCGGCAGTGCCGACGGACTGGCCCCGACAGGATCAGGCAGCAGTATTAATTTGAATGGCGGCACGATGGATGCGGGAGGGGCTACAGGTAACGGTAGCGTGACGCTGACGGCACCGCGTCTGGCCTCCGATGTCGCGATTGCCGCGATAGGTACGCAGATCAACAACAGCGCCGCAACGGTAATCGTGGCCAATCAGGTTTATAAAGCGAATAGCATCATCGGTCTGGATGCGACTCAAAATACCGTGTTACCCGGCGGCATCAATCTTGATCCTTCCACCGGCGGCGTCATGTATACGGATGCTGCCGGTTTTATGGGAAATCAGCAAGCGATACTGGCGCGTATCGGCGGCACAAATATCAGTTTGAGTCCGGGTGTTGAAGTGCGTTCGACGGGCGATTTGACCGTCTCGGTGAATGAATATGCGGCTCAGGCCTCTGTACGCGGCTGGAATTTGGATGCCTGGCGCTTTAACGGCGCGCCTGTCATGCTGAGCCTGCGCGCGGCGGGCAACCTGAATATCATCGGCTCGATCAGCGACGGTTTCGTGCAACCGGTAAATAGCTTGCTGTCCATGCCCGACTGGGCATTGGGCACCGGCACTTCGGCAAGTTTTCAGCTGACCGGCGGGGCGAATCTGTCTGCGGCCAATCCGCTGGCGGTGATCGCAGGACAGGGCGGCGTCAATTTCAATTTCGCTAGTCGTGCACCGTCAGCTTTTAGCACGGCGAAGCTTGATGCACAGGGCCTGCCAGTGCTGGATTCAAGCGGCAGTCCCATTTATATCCCCGGCACCTGGCAGTCGACCGACGGTGTGATGACCTCAACCAATGTCACTGCGCTGCAAAACAATGCGCCGGTCACCGCCAGCGATGCACCGGTAGCCCTGGTGCGTACCGGTACGGGTAATATTGAAATCGCTTCAGGCGGTAATGTCAGTATGGCAATGGCACCGTTTTTTGTGCAAACCAGTACCGATGTCAGTATCAATGGCACGCCGGTGCCATCCATCTACCAGCCGTCTCCTAATGGCAGTTATCAGGTAGCTGTGTATGGTGCCAGCATTTATACCGCAGGGCAGGCCGCAGCGCTACAGGCAGGCTTCGTCGCACCGCAAAATCAGCTCAATACCAGTTACGGTGCGACTACCGGTATGTTGACACCTGCCGCGTTTGGCACAGGTGGCGGTGCGCTGACAATTACTGCGACAGGCAGTATTAGCGGCCCGCAGGATCTTGCCGCCAGCTGGGCGTACAACAATGCGGATGGCAGTGCTCCTGTTGCAGCTGTGCCGAAAAACGGCACTACGCCGGCCACGCCTTATATCGCCGGTATTGCTGGCACGCAGGTATCACTGCCGGCTACCACGCCGCTGCTGGTTGATAACTGGCTGTTCCGCCAGGGGCGCAGTTATCAGTCCGTTGATAGTCAGGGGAATAGTCAGACTGTTTTCGAACAAACGGGCAGCCTTGATCCGGTAACCGGCCAGGTGGTTTATACCGGGACTTTAAACACAGCCTGGTGGGCACGCACGGATTATTTCAATCAGGGAGTAGCGACGCTGGGCGGCGGAAATATCAGTGTGACAGCGGGGAGTAATATCGCGAATTTCTCGGCCAGTGTGGCGAGCAATGCATACATGCCAACGACCACCAGTCTGATACAGCAGGGCGGAGATAGTTTGATGCTGCATGCCGGCGGTGATCTGCTGGGCGGCAGTTTTTATGTGCAGCAGGGCAATGCGACCTTGCGCGCTGATGGTTCGGTTGCAGCCGGTAGTACCGTGCCACCGGGGGCTGCCTCAGCGCTCAATCCGGTGCTGGCGCTGGGCGATGCCACCATCAATGTGATCGCCGGGCGCAATACGGCTGTCGAGTCCAGTTACAATCCGATGCTAACGGAACAAAGCGTCAACAATGTGCAAGCCGGCGATAGCGCTTTTGGTCCCGTGGCCGGTGTCGGCAGCGGCGGTGCTCGCTGGAATGTCACCGATTTGACTCAGGCTAGTCTGGCATACCGCCTGAAATACGCACAATTTAGTGATTTCTCCACTTATTCTGATAACAGTGCGGTGAATCTGACCGCAGTCGGCGGAAATTTGCTGTTGTCCGGCAATACGGCAGCGCTGAGTGTCGCCGGCGGCAATGCAATTGCCAATGCCCTGGTGGCCTACAACGGCGAATTTAATGCTTTGTATGCGCTTAACCCGGCGACAGTGAATGCGTCTGCCTTGAGCGGTAATTTAACCAGTTCAAACGGCTTTACCCTGATGGCAGCACCGCAGGGGCAACTTAATTTGCTGGCCGCTAATTCCATCAGCCTGAGCGATGGCATCAGCGGCAGTCTCAGAATGCTGGACAGCAACCCTGCACTCATGTCAACTGCGGCTGCACCGACGGCGCTCAGCTCGGTGCAAATTAACGTGTTAAACGGCACCGCGACCGGTATCGCCGCGCACATGCTGGGCGGCTTACACACAACGGATACCCAGCCGGTACGCCTTGTTGCCCTGGCGGGAGATATTACGGGAGATGCGAACAATCCGGTGACAATCTCCCTGCCCAAGCAAGCTGAGATTTCGGCGGGGCGGGATATTGTCAATCTGGGCTTTGCCATACAGCAGAATAATGCAGCGGACGTAACCGGTATTACCGCAGGTCGTGATTTTATTGATACCACCCAGTACAACAACGGCAGCCCCAGTCCGGTACAGAATATCGTCACGGGTCCGGGCAGGGTCGATATCAGCGCGGGTCGCAACGTTGATTTCGGTAATGGCAGCGGTCTGGTGACACGCGGCAATCTGGACAATCCCTATCTGTCTGAAGGCGGCGCAGACATCAACATCACCGCAGGCACAGGCGCCGCCAACTATGTCTCCTTCGTCAGTTTTGCCAATCAATATGGCTCCTCTGCTGCCATCACTCCTGATGCACAGGCACTGCTGGATTTGCAAACGCTGATAGGCGTACAGGATACTGCTCTGGCCGCAAAGGTAGCGACCATGCCGACAGACCAGTTGCTGGCCGCTTTCCTGGCGTTGCCACAAAACGTGCAGGATGCCTTTACTCAGACCCATACGACGATCGTTTCACAACTGAATTCCTACGTGGATTTGATCAAACTGGTTGATGCCAATACCGCGGCAACTGCGGCTGACAGCCTGACGGCAATCAATTTGTGGGCGCAGTTCAGAACCTTGTCAGCTTCCTTGCAATCGAACTTTCTTGACGCGCACCCGCTTGTGGCAGCCAGTCTGGCTAATAGTACCAATGTGCTAAATAGCGAATTGGCTTCAGGCAATAAAACGCTGCTGAATGCATCATTTTTCAGCGATCTGGTCGAGTTGGGTTCGCAGAGCAAACTGAGTAACATGGATAATCTGATTGCCGCGCTATTTCCTGATGCGGCATCGGCTAAGGTGGCAGGCAATATCGCTGTGTTCAACAGCCAGATCAAGACTGAACAAGGCGGCGGGATTAACCTGTATGCGCCAACCGGTTCAGTCTATGCCGGTTTGACCACCGGCAGTACCGGCAAGACACCATCGACGCAGGGTATTTTTACCATACGCGGCGGAGCAATCAGTGCGCTGGTTAAAAACGATTTTCTGGTCAATCAGGGGCGGGTGTTTACTTTGGGTGGCGGCGATATTACGCTGGTATCGCAATATGCCAATATCGACGCGGGTAAAGGCGCCAAGACGGCATCTTCAGCCCCGCCACCGCTGATCACCATTGATGCAAACGGCAATATCAACGTGGATGTGTCAGGTTCGATTGCAGGCTCAGGGATTGCGACGTTACAGACGCATCCTGATCAGGCGGCGGCAAATATCTATGTGCTGGCACCGCGCGGCATCTTCAACCTGGGTGATGCAGGGGTGCGTTCCACCGGTAAACTCAAAGCAATTGCGCAAACCATTGTGAATGGCGGTAATTATTCCGGCGGTGGCGCATCAGGCCTGCCTTCCTCAGGCGCAGCGGCACCTTCGATAAGTACGCCTTCCACGCCTTCCTCCACGCCGGCAAATACCGACAGTGCCGGCAAAAGCACGGCAAGCAGTGCTAGCGAAAAAAATAATTTGACAGTACAGGTGGTGGGTTATGGTCAGGATGCCTTGCCGGCAACAGGTTCAAGTGATGATGCGCCGGATGCTAACGGACCGGATGGCAAGAGTCCTTCGCATGACAAGAAGGATTGCAAGAAAGATCCGCTTTGTCATGATCAGTCTTTGTCATCGTTATGATGCCGTGATTTTTTGAAAATAATATAAAAGGATAATTTAATGACGTTTTTTAGATGTTTTCGCAAACTTGCTGTTGCTGCGGTTGTCGTGTCGTTGCTGGGTACGCCGCTTTTGGCACAGGCTGATGACTGGGCACACAATAAAAAGCTGGCTTTCGATACCACCGAGAATGGTATCTCTGTAAAGGAAGATGTCGCGGCTCTGCCGGTGCTGGTGCGTCTGCATAGTGGTAATTTCACTTTTTCGGAAGCTAAACCCGATGGCTCAGATTTGCGCTTCTTTGCAGCCGATGGCAAGACGCCGTTAAAGTTCCACATCGAAAAATTCGATGTCACTAACGAGTTGGCCAGCGTTTGGGTCGCCTTGCCCAAGCTGACGGCAAATTCCACGGCTGATTCGATTGTCATGGCATGGGGCAATCCCAAGGCTGCAGCCGCAGATGACAGTAAAGGCACTTTTGATGCATCGCAGATATTTGTTTTACATTTTGCCGATGCCGAAGGCGTCAAGGATGCGACAGCGAATGCCATTCAGATAAGTCTTACCGGCGTCAAACCGGTAGCTACCGGCCCTATCAGTGCTGCCGCCGGTTTTGACGGCAAGTCGCATCTGAATCTGGCCGCCGCTGCCGCGCTAAAACTCACTGCCGCGACCGGCTTCACCTTCAGTAGCTGGATCAAGCCTGTTGCTGCAGACAATGCCGTTTTGTATGCGCAGCAGGAGGGCGGAAATAGTTTGACGATAGGTTTGGCCGGCGGAAAAGCCTATGCGGCATTCGGTTCGTCCAAAGCCAGTGCCGCGACGGCGCTCAAACCGGGCGAATGGCAACAACTGGTTGTGGTGGGTTCAGCGGGTAAGGTGACGTTCTATTTGAATGGCAATCCGATTGGCAATGGCAGCCTTGCCTTGTCCGATATCGCAGGGACCGCGGTGATCGGCGAGGGCTTCAACGGCGAACTGGATGAAGTCACTCTGGCCGGTATTGCACGCACCGAGAGTTATGTCAAAGCGTTGGCCTCCAGCCAGAATTCCGATACACCGATGATGTCATTTGCCGATGGCGAAGCGAAGGCTGAGAGCATCAACTACTTTGCCATTCTGCTGGGCGCGGTCACCATTGATGGCTGGGTGGTGATCGGTATCCTGATGGTAATGCTGATAATCAGTTTTTACGTGATGATCACCAAGACCATGATGATTATTGCAACGGCCAAGGCGAATCTGGTATTCCTGGAAAAATTCAAGGACAAATCCGTCGGCATGTTAACTCCAGGGCATCAGGACGCGCAGGACATCGCAGCAGATCCACGCATGAAAAAGTCTTCCATTTTTCATCTTTATGCAATGGGCTTGGGCGAGGTTGAACACCGATTTACCGCGCAAACTCTGGCAGGAAAATCGAATATGCTGTCCGGCGCTGCGCTCGACGCGATACGCGCAGCACTTGATGCTTCCATGATACGGGAGAATCAGCGGCTGAATAGCGGTATGGTGTTGCTGACCATCGCCATTGCCGGTGGTCCATTCCTGGGTTTGTTGGGTACTGTGGTAGGCGTCATGATCACCTTTGCGGCGATTGCAGCGGCAGGCGACGTTAATGTGAATGCGATCGCGCCGGGTATCGCGGCCGCACTGGTGGCGACAGTCGCAGGTCTGGGGGTGGCGATTCCGGCACTGTTTGGTTACAACTGGCTGTCCAGCCAGATTAAGAACGTCTCGGCCGATACGCAGGTGTTTGCCGATGAATTTCTGACCAAATCAGCCGAAATGAATGATATTTAAATGCTGAATTTCATTCTTGAAATGACAGTCGAAGCAGCGCTTATTAACCGGAGGGACGTCTTATGAGTGCAGGTGTTCAGGAAGAGAATCAACCCTTCGATGACATCAATGTCACGCCTATGCTGGATCTGGCTTATGTGCTGCTGGTCATCTTTATCATCATGTGTACCGCATCGATACAGGGTGTCAAAGTGAAGATACCGAAGGCCAAGATGACGGCTAGCATGGCCAAGCCGCATCTTAAGGGCGTGACCATAGCCGATAACGGCAGCGTGTTTCTGGATGCCTTTCCTGTGACGATGGATCAACTCGAAGCGCATCTGACCGAATTAAAGCGCGCCTATCCGGCACAGCCTATTGTGGTGAAGGGCGATGCTCACGCGCAATATCAGGTGGTGATGGAGGTGCTGGAAGTATTGAAAAGAGTAGGCATCACCGACATCGGTCTGGTGACAAGTAAATCTCACGATTAAATATTTTAAATCGCACTATGTGATTTTTTGTGGGTAATTAAGTTTCTATTTTCCTCCAAAAATAGTCAGGGAAATACCGTAATAACTTTTCGTGTATTTTCGTGGGACGTGGTTTTTAACAACATTAAATTTATAGTATGCAACACCCGGATTATAAATATTTTACTTTGTAAGCATGAACAATAAAAAATCTGTGTATCCACGAAAGACACGAAAATTCACGAACAGAAAAATATAACTTTTGTGGGTAAAAAGGTTAATTCAGAAGTTTAAATTAACACCTTACCCGCTCTAAATCATATAGAACTAATAAATCATGTCCGTACAACTAGAAGCCAAACCTTACGACACCATCAACGTCACGCCCATGCTGGATCTGGCTTATGTGCTGCTGGTGATTTTCATCATCATGACTACCGCTTCAGTGCAGGGATTGAAAGTCGATCTGCCCAAACCCAGCAATAAACCCAGCACTGATCACAAGGAAGTGCGCATAGTGCAGATACAGCCTGACGGAAAACTGTTACTGAACGGTGCACCGCTGACGATTCAGGAATTGGAGAGCCGTTTAACGGCGGCACATGCCAAGGATAAGGATATGCCGCTGGTGATCAAGGGCGATCCGCTGGCATTTTATGATCAGGTTATCGCCATTATCGATTTGGCTGCAAAGCTTAACATCGCCAATGTCGGTCTGGTTACCGCCAGAATGGGGACGTAACGTGAGTAAGTCGGGTAAAAAATCCCTGATGTTGGTGGGGGTGGGTATCGTCATTCTGGCTTTGATGGCCTGGGGAGTAATGAAACTGATAGGCAACAAGGATAAAACGCCGAAAACCACTTCCAAAATTTCGTTGATTACACCGCCTCCACCCCCACCGCCTCCACCGCCGAAAATCGAGAAGAAGCCTGATCCGCCTAAGGAAATCAAGGAGATGAAAGTCGCGCCTGCCGAACCTAAACAGGCACCGCCACAACCCTCACCGGAATTGAAGATGGAAGGGGCGGCAGGGGATGGGCCGAGTGCGTTTGCCGCAGGCCACGTCAGCAGTGATGATGTCAGCAAATTGGGGCAAGGTAAGACGGCAGGCGAGAGTTCCGGCATGTTTAATCCTTTTACCAACTATGCCAATATGATCAAGGGCGATTTGCAGCGCTACCTGCGCAAAAACGATGAATTGCGTGCGCGGCACTATACGGTGGATATTTTGCTTTGGGTGACAGCCCGGGGTGAAGTTAAAAAATCCGAGCTGGTCGGCAGTACAGGGGATAAGGATACGGATAGCGCGATTATTCGGGGTATTCAAAACTTGCAGCGCTTTGATCAGGCCCCGCCGGCCAATATGCCGCAGCCGATGCGCATGCGCATTGTCACAGGATCTTAACAAAGTGCTGCTATATTGAGTTTTTAGGTTGATCAGCCGTATGAAGTGTATTGAGTGCTTTTCGGAAAAGCGCGTACTAATTTTGTCAGGGGTTTGGAATATGAAGAGCAGGGAATTTAAACGTAGCAAACGCAATACAACGATTTTGCTGGCGAGTGTGCTATTGAGCACTTCGCTGGCCGTGCATGCGGATGAACGCGAAGATCTGGAAAAAGTCAGGGAAACGGTCTTAAGCCTGATCGATGCGCTGGTCAAAAATCATATTTTGCCGCGTGAAAAAGCCGATGCGCTGATGCGTGAGGCGCAAGCGCGCGCTACGACCAATCTGGCGCAGGCACCTGCACCGGATCTCAGTGCGGATGGCAAAAAGATCGTTCGTGTGCCTTATGTGCCTGAAGCGGTCAGAGTGCAGATGCGTGATCAGATCAAGGCCGAAATACTCGCCGATACCCGCATGCAGCAGCCGGCAGGCTACGATCAGGATGGCTGGTTGAGCCGCTTCAAGTTGGAAGGTGATGTGCGCATACGTGAAGATTCCATTCGTCTTGGTGCGGGCAATACTTCGGCTCTCACTTATGCTTCTGGCGCAACTAGCGGATCAGTGACCCGTGTGTCGGATTTTATTGGATCAACAACGTCAAGCGCACCCTATAATTATTACTACAACACTCAGCAGAATGTCGATCGACTGCGCCTGCGCGCGCGTCTCGCTGCAACTGTCAAGGTTGCAGATAATGTGAGCGCCGGGATGACCATCGCTACCGGCAGCAGTACTTCAGGTCCTACTTCCACCAATCAGACACTGGGTCAGGGCAGTACCGCGAGTCCCGGGTTCTTCAACAAGGATGCGCTGGTACTGGATCGTGCCTATATCAAGTATCAACCGTTGCCCTGGCTGAGTCTCACCGGCGGACGCATCAGCAATCCGTTTGTCGCCACCGATCTGGTCTGGGCGGATGATCTGAACTTTGACGGTATTGCCATGACGGTCAAACCGCAACTGAAAACTTACTTCACCAACATGCCTGATACCTTTATCACGGCAGGCTGGTTCCCGCTGACTACCGGCGTGCCTAATCAGACAGCAAGTCGCAATCTGTTTGCCTTGCAAGGCGGTGCCGACTGGCTGTTGGGTACGGCGGACAATCACGTCAAACTGGCTGCAGCGCTGTATGATTATCAGAATATTTCCGGTCAGCAACAGACGATGGCGGCTTATAACCAAGGCGGAACTCCGGTGCCGACCTATTTGAGTTCGGCATACGGTTCGGCCTATGCGCAGCACGGCAACACGCTGTTCTGTATCAACGCGACTAACGATCCCAATTGCACCTGGGGTCTGGCTTCGGCGTTCCGGGAGCTGGATATTACCGGTTCTGTCGATATAGCCCAGTTCGAACCGGTTCATGTGGTGTTAACTGGCGATTTTGTCAAGAATCTGGCCTTCAGTCAGTCTGATATGCTGGCTCGCACTGGAATGCAAATTCTTGATGGAAAATCCATCGGTTATATGGGAAAAATTCAGGTGGGTGCGCCGAAAATAGCCCGTCGCGGCGACTGGAATACTTATTTTGCTTACCGTTATCTGGGTAGCGATGCGGTGCTGGATGCCTTTACCAGTTCCGATTTCGGTCTGGGCGGCACCAATAGTCGCGGTACCGTGCTGGGCTTCAATTATGGAATTGAAAAGAATACCTG
>CAIWRI010000118.1 GCA_903915035.1 uncultured Nitrosomonadales bacterium
CCGCAACCGACTTCACCGTCCGCTCGCCACGGGAATATACCTTAACTAACGCCTGCTCGATAAATGCTTCTGAATATCGTATTACCATTGTCGCCTCCACACCTCAAAGTTAAATTTTGAGGCGACAACTAGTCTGACACCGGGGGCAGCGCATCCACCATTCAAAGATATTTTGCGGAGATTTTTGGTGGATGCGCTGTCGCTTATCCACCCTACAGCTGATTTTAATCATAGCCAGTAAAAATAAAAAATAGTTTCAATATGCAGCGAAGATTTTGCATTGCACAAACCCGCTTAATCCAAGTGGTTATAAGATTAAATATGCAGATCATAAGAAAATCACTAGATGAAACCAGGTGTTCAACGATAGCTTTCAAAGCATTCCCGATGCACAATGCCTGGCGAAATTCCTTGGCGCTTAATTGCCGTCAGAGATCATGAAAATAGACAGTAATAAATCTGATATTCAGGAATGACTGTTCAGTGCCATTAGCCGCTACCCGCATACCTCACATTGAATAACTGCTTCATGCAGTAAAGCGGGCGTTGGAAAAATCCTACTGCGCCACTCAATCAGGATTTGGACTGACGCCTTCAGACTCCAAATCCTATCTCTCGGGATCTCTGCATATTTGACCGGTAATGTCAGTCACCATTGTGCCCGCCCGCCACTTTCCGCCTCTGCTTTTGAATTTCTTCTATTATTTCTTTCTGTTCGGACATAAAGGTGCCTGCTTCAAGTGCGTCCTATTTTGTCGCGACATTCACTTACAATTCTAACGGTTGCAATTCGCAACTGCCACAGAATCGGTTATGAAGATCACACTATTCAATGATTCATGTGAGTCTATTGATATTGGTCATTCAGACGTGGTTATCTGCAATCAGAGAGGAATTAATCATGGGTAAAGCGGGTGGAGTAATTGGTATCATTGCCGGAATATTTGGTTTGATCGCTGCTGTTGTAACTTTGTTTCTCGGCAGAATGGCATCTGCATTCGAAACTGAGGGTGCTAAAGCCATAGTTGGCCTGGGTTGGGGTGGCGTACTGTTTTCTTTTTTGGCTATCGTTTTTGGTGCCATCGCCATTGGACGTCCGAAAGGGGCTGGCATTGGACTGATTATCGTCTCAATTCTGGGTGCCATTTTAGGCGGTACGCTGGTAGCTATATGCATGGCTTTGTCACTCATTGGCGGAATTCTGGCAGTAGCCGGCGCGAAAAACATCAAACCGGCTATCTCATCAGTTTCCGATATGGATGTCGTCACCGGGAAAAAGAGTGCATGGGGGTGGATGGTTGCGGCTGGTGCAGGTGTTGCACTGATCGTTCTGGTGCTAGTAAGCGGGCAAGGCGCTGCCAAACCAAAGACTGATCCGTTGGCAGAGCTGACCAGCGCACAAGTAAGTACTTTACAACCTGACGGGGAGCTGTTCGAAATATTTACATTCGGCAGCAAATATACCGATTTGCAGCGCGAAAATAAGCTGAATGAGATTAAGGGACATGTCGTTCAATGGCAGCTACCTGTATATGAGGTCTCCCGTTCCGGTGATGGCTATAAAATACAGACTAAAAGCAGTCCCAATGTCAGTCAGTCTGATCGAAATCTGGTCGGCACATTCATCTATATAACGCCGCATAACGATAAAGAACGACAAATAGTTGAAACACTAAAAACTGACGATACCATTTCTTTTAAGGGAATAATTGCAGATACCACGATGCGTTCGCTCGATATAAAGCCGGCGATACTTGTTGCGCAGCCCCTGCCTGTGGCACAGGCAACCTTGGTGCCTCAACCTGCACAACCTGTGCAAGCTTTACCGCAGCACGCCAATATGCTGTTTCTCGTCGGAAAAGATCTTGATAGTGCACTTGACGACCCGCTACTCAAGCCTCGGTTTGAGAAATTGCTTGGCGATAAGCTGGGTGCGTTTAGAGAACGTATGAATGTCTCATCCGGCATTACACAAGATGGTGAGTGGATCGTTGGTGAAGGGGGTATGCCGCACCTATTCTCAATTGAGGAAGCCGCTTTTGCTATTAATACTGAAACCAGCGAAATGTTTGCCATCATGCTTACTGATGGGAAAAATATCAACTATTTCGGCGCGACTGAGGTAACCAGTCTCCCTGCACCGTTGCAGACCTGGTACAAGGCGCATGGCGGCACCTGAACTCGCTTTTTAAAGCGTAAAAAGGACCCCTATGGAATTGGATGAGCTACACATTATGGCGGACAAAGATGATGCAGATGCCCAATTTGAATTAGGTAAGCGCTATGCTCGCGGAGAAAACTGCAACGTTGTGGTAGCGGCAAAGTGCTATCAAAAGGCCGCTGAACATGGGCATGCTGATGCGCAGTATGAATTGGCCTGGATGTATTTCAATTGCAACGGTGTGCCATGTGATGAGATACAAGCTGGAGCATGGGCGAAGAAGGCGGCAGATCAGCATAATGCCCGCGCACTATATTTATTAGGCTACTGCTGCGTTCATGGACGTGGCGGCATGCATGAAGATGAGACGCAAGCTGTGGAGTGGTGGCGACAAGCCGCCAATCTGGGGTATGTGCATGCGCAATATGTACTGGGTGATGCATATTTCAATGGCAGAGGCATACCGCAGAGCTATGAACAAGCACTGTCTTGGTTTGCAAAAGCGGCAAATCAGGGCGATGTGGATGCGAAAGATCGACTAAGTTTAATGCACAATCTTGACATGGAGAATTATATTCCCTAATATTCACGTATGGGCACACTCTACAAACAAGATGGCATCACCATCCGCGTCAACGGTAACGAACACCCGCCAGTCCACGCCCATGTCCTTCATGCCGATGGTAAGGCATTGGTTTATTTGAGCGGAAAAACGATCAATAGCGGCGTGCCGGCGGCTGTACTTAAATCCGCGCAAGCATGGATTTTGACACATACGCAGGATATCGAAGCTGAGTGGCGACGCTGGAATTAAAGGAGATCACATTATGACAACACCTGACCGCATTCAAGCAGTGACACCCCTAGCTCCGGATACTTTGCAAATCGAGTTTCGAAGCGGCAAAAAATATGCTGTTTCGCTGTCTGTCCCCATGGCGAGTATTGCCGGATTTGCTGCGTTGCATGACACTGCTGAATTCAATACAGCAAGCGTCGTTGATGACGGATGGACGATCGAATGGAATTGCGGCCTGTCCATGGCGTCTGAACGCCTGTACCAGATGGCTAAAGAGCAGGCAGGAGAAGCTGTGCCTCAGGATGAATTCAGGGCATGGATGCAACGCAATAATCTGTCGCTCACCACAGCAGCGGATGCCCTTTATTTATCTCGCCGTGTAATCAGCCAATACAGCGCAGGTAGTCGCCCGATTCCAAAGGTCATTGGCCTTGCCATCAAAGGATTTGAAGCTGAACGGCACGCTGGTTGAAAGTTGAAGCCGGCAGACTGAACAGTTTCTAGCACCGTTTTCGGCACACCACCATGATACCGCTAAAATAAATTGTTAATGATATCGTCTGAGCGAAGATTCGGCACGAAAATTGTATAAATCTTTTAATCAATAAGGAATTATCTTGCTCAACATTTCTAAAAATGAAGAATATTTCAAATCTGACAACATAGTTAATGGGAGACTAGTTCAGCAATTTTTTCACAAAATTGCTGAAAATGTGTTTGCTCAATCATTGTGTTTTTATGATGGTTATAAAATTGCGACAAAACAAAGCATGCTGCCTTTGTTGGAAGGGGAAAGAAATATTTATTCACTTTTTGCCACTGCAATTCACCTATCCACCTATCTGAAGTAGCTTTTAATAAGTCAGAAACACAACTTGAAGCTGCTAGAAGAGTAGATTTCTGGTGCTTAAACAAAGAAGGGGAAAATGGAGAGTTAATTAACTATTTTATTGAATTAAAAAAGGGGGTGCGCTCAAAAACCAAGTGCAACATTTTTAGAGGAGAATGTTGCATGGGAAAAATTTACAAGCAGTTGAGTATCGAAGAGAGAACAATGATTCAGACACAGCTATCAATGGGGTTCAAGCCAGGGCAAATTGCTCG
>CAIWRI010000119.1 GCA_903915035.1 uncultured Nitrosomonadales bacterium
AGCACTTGCCACTTCACTTCCCACTTCCCACTTTCCACTTTCCACTTTCCACTTTCCACTTTCCACTTCCCACTTTCCATTTAAAGGATTTTTGTTGGATGCGCTGCGCTTATCCACCCTACCAAACTTGTCGTGGCTTCCCGCTATTATTTTCGAATGGCAGTCCGTAGAGGCGAATTTATTCGCCCCTAATTTATGGGTAAAAGTATCGTCAGATCAGCCTTGCAGTAGTCCGAGGTATTAAATTGTCCTGAAATTCTTGAAGAATTGCTTCATAATCCGCTCGTTCAACAAAAACAATAATCAGGAATATTCAATAGCAGCCAGCTTCAACGAACTATCGTCTTTTGTATGGTCTGTCGGGTCACACAGAGTGGGGTCAGGTCTCCCATTTTGCACCGCCCCCGCTCTTATGTACTTTCATATTCGCAGATTTATGCAAAATGAGAGACCTGACCCCACTTTAAGCCAGACCCCACTTTAAGATCCCTTAGTACTTGATGTCGCCACAGCCCGCGACAGTCAGCTTTTCGGCGGACAGCTTTTCGACAGACAACTTTCAAAACCCTGTATCCGCTTACGAGACGAAACCGACCATCAAGGTATGTCATCTGAACGACCGCTCTGTGACCCAAAGCAGAATATCCACTCGACTGCCGCATTTAGCCTTATGGTTATGTCCCACTTGTTATTTGCAACCTGACAAAATGTCTTCCGGTGGCGGTAGGCGAGAAATCCTCAACCCCCAACTCTAGCCCTTCGCGTTTGGCCAGAGGGTAAAAACGATTGTAGGCGGTTTCATCGAAAGAATATGCTGCCCCCAGTCGCATACCACGCATGATCTCGCCGAACCGAGTTTTTTTGATCGTGGGATTGTCTTCTATACCAAAAGCGATTTCCGTGATGTATGTTTGGAGATCGACTTCAGACCCGGTGATAAGGCAGGCATCCCCATCACAAACAACCTCACTCGGCGATAAGTACGCGAAATACCCAATTACTTTGGAATCGTTGTCGATAGACATGTCGTTGTACCTAACGTGGAATTGAGGGGCGGCGCGCTATTGCGCCGTCCCGCTCGAATGTGAGGTTATACCTTGTTGTTATGTGCATCTTCTAAGTAGTCGAGCCATTCATCAAGCGTGCTTTTAATAAGAAGCAGGGTGGATATGAGCATGGTAATTGCGAACACAGATAAAAAAATACAAAAGAATGTTGCTAACCAGTGCTGAATTAAGCCAACAGATAACTGTGAAATTGAAGCAGCAAGGGACGATGATATGGATAGAAAAATTAACAGACTTAATCTCTTGAGCGGGCCGTACAGCGTAAGATTTGGATTAAGCTTTCTTCGCTCTTTCAATTTTTCCTTGTAGCCATCGCTGTCAAATATATTCTCCTTAAGTTTTACAACAATGAACGCCTTAAGGGAAAGTAAAAAACTCCCTACAGTTAAGAAGCCCGTAAACAGGCTCCCTCGGATATTTTTCGCGTAATAATCTGAAACTGCATTTAGGTCGGGACAGAGGTAATAGATAAGCATGAGTGCGATACTCGCAAGCAGCATTGAGAGAAGAACTCTCAATTTCATTTTGTTTTGGCCTCAAAGATATGCTTATATTCTGCACACTTGTCCAGCAGTTCCTTGACTACCCACGATTGCTCGAACTGGTCTACGTCGAGGGCGTTGATTTTGGGGGCAACATCGTCGTAGCCATATTCGCCGAAGCTATCAGGATTATCTGTAATTCGCAGAATCCTCTCTATGCCATCGTAGTCGGTTCCAATAACCTTTCCGTCATTAATCTGGCGTTTAGTTACGATGTTGTAAATCGCTGATGCGAGAGTTTTTGCAGGAGATTTTGGGTAGAACGTTAACTTGGTTCGCTCCTTTTTCACCTTATCTTTTAAAGGTTGAAACTCAGGTTCATCGGCGGTCAGAGCAGAGAAGCAATACTCAAATGCTTTGACCTGCTGTAACTCCTCAATCAAATCTTTGAGGTTTTCCTTACGAACAAGTATTTCCCAACTGAGACGGCCTTTATGTTTCCGCTTTACCGTTTTCTCACTCCCATCCGTTCGCTTTTGCTCAGGAATGGCTGCAATTTCGGCATCAACCTTGCCATCTCTGCACTCTGAAAAACGCTGGCTGTTAAAATAGCCAAAAGAACTCAGGCTGAAAGACTGGTGGTAATACTGATACATGCCGAAGCCGGTCGTCTTGTGGATTACAAAGAAGTTAAAATCCATTAGGCTGGAGTTGGCATCGAGTTCATTTACCTTAACGACAAGTTTTCCTAACTTGTTGACAAGCTCGCAAAATGTTTTCTGGTCTTTTACTGTAACCAAGAGACCCACATAGTAGTTTTCCGAGTGTGTAGTATTAAAAAACAGAAATCTTTTGTGCTCACTAACCTCATGAAACTGTCCGTGCTTGGTGATCATGTGGTTGATGTAGTCATCAAGGCTAACGGTCGCGCAATCGGTTGAAAAACTAAATCCTAAGAAGCGAACTTGCATAGATTTCCTTCAATTAGAAATGGCCAGTGAAGAGAAGGTATAACGTTAAATTGAGGGGCTGGCGTAGCCAGTCCCTCTCGAATGTTAGGTTAGGCTTTTTGATAGGAATACAAAGCCCCAAACCAACCAGCAATTTTTTAATTAGTAACAGTCAGTGTTGATTGTATTGCCAGATTTATATGAACTGCAATTTGTCCTGAGTCTAACAGCCCCATCTATGTGGACGGTTTGCGGTTGACGAGCATTTACCGATTGCATGTACGTTGACCAAGCCATTAGGTTGTTGTTGAACTGCTCATTAGCTACCTGCTGCGCTTGGAGTTGGCGTTGCTGGTCTTCTATAATTTTAGCCTCACGATATTGCCGTTGAGCGGACGTAGCGGCTTTGCCGATTTCATATCGTTTCTGTGAGAACTCACCATATGTCAGCTTTGACTGATAAAGAGCAAGAACTAATTCACTAACGCGCGCCTCGGCCTCTTCGGCAAAAGCATGTTCTTGCCGAAGGAACGAAACAGCCAACGGTGGGGCATCCTTCGGAATGTAATTTATTGCATGCGAGCGCTTTATGCAATCATCTCGAAGAGTAGCCCATTTAGCAATAATAGGGCGTTCAATTGCAGACGGAAAAGAGTCGTTCGATGAGAATTCAAAAGGCGGCGGTGCATCCATCATACGCATAAATTCAACTTTATGCCGGATGGGGTCTAACTCAGGAATCTGTAAATCTACAGTACATTGGTCGTACACGGCCTTGTACTGATTCGATATGTCATCGTTAACTTTCTGCGCAGCTTCTTTGTGCATACTTCCGCCGCCATTTGCGTAGCCGCGTGTTCCGGGAAGACAGTCAGCCCAAGGAATTCCAATAGAACAATCTCCAGGGTGATTCGCGAAACCTGGGCCAACAGAGCTACAACTACAAAGTAAAAAACATGGCAAAACGAACAGAACAATTTTACTTAGAGTCATTATCTTATCTTTCATAGAATTAAAGAGGAACCGTGATTCAGCAAGCCCAACGTTTAAATATACCGAACTTCTTCTGTATAAAAAAGTGGGCGTTCTGTATAAGATGCCCTGATATACTGTAACCTACTGATTTAACAACACACTGGAAATGCAACATGTCACCGCCTCCTGCTAACTCAGCACCACATGCGCCTATGCTGTTGGAGGTTGTGCGTGAGCGCATCCAAGCAAAGCATTATAGTCGGCGAACGGAGCAATCATACACGAGCTGGATTAGACGTTTTGTGAATTTTTATCACAAAAAACACCCGCGTGATATGGGTGCGCCCGAAGTGGAAGCTTTTCTGACCGATCTTGCCGTCAACGGCAAGGTTTCTGCTTCAACGCAGACTCAAGCCTTGTCTGCATTGCTGTTTCTTTACCGGGATGTGTTGGGCATAGACCTTCCGTGGCTGGATGGTCTGGTGCGCGCCAAACCTTCCCAACGGATTCCGATGGTGTTGTCGGTCAATGAGGTTCATCGGCTGATGGCTAGCCTGGATGGGGTGTACTCACTGATGGCCAGATTGATTTACGGCACTGGGATGCGATTGATGGAATGCGTCAGTCTGCACGTAAAGGACGTTGATTTTGATCGCCACGAGATTCTGGTGCGAGAAGGCAAGGGCGGTAAGGATCGCGTGACCATGTTGCCGGAAACCTTGGGGCCATCACTTCAGGAGCACCTGCAAAAGGTGCGCGTGTTGTTCGAAATGGACAGAAAAAACGATGCTCCCTGCGTGGCAATGCCGGATGCGCTGAGCAGAAAATATCCGGAAGCGGGCAAGACTTGGGGCTGGTTTTGGGTTTTTCCAGCACCTGGTCTGTCGGATGATCCTGAAACAGGCATCCACCGTCGCCATCACATCTATGAACAGAACCTTCAAAGAGCTATCCGTTTTGGCGTGCGTAAGGCGGGTATTGCCAAGCCAGCCACCACGCACACCTTGCGTCATTCCTTCGCCACACATTTACTGGAGAGCGGCTATGACATTCGCACCGTACAGGAATTGCTCGGTCATTCGGATGTTTCCACCACGATGATATACACTCACGTCTTGAATAAGGGCGGGCGCGGGGTAATCAGTCCGCTGGACAGGCAATGAGATGCATGTCCATGGAACCAAGCATTTATTTTGCGTTTTCCATGACCATTCAATCTCGAAATTTGAAAGCTACTGTACGACCGCTATCCTGAATATAGAGGTCGTTAAATTTCACATAAGTGAAGAGCTGCTGATGGCACGATTCAGCACGTCAGGTTATCATTATGAGCGACTTAAAGCCGGCATTCATTCATTTCATACGAGAATCAAAATAGTATCGGCGCTTCATGTAAAAAGCAAAGAAACTTTCATTTAATTGCTTCAACCTCGCTCTTTCCTCAAATACTGTACGACAAATACCAGTGCGCTCGCGTAAACCAAGACTCACGACCAGCTTATACGCCGAGCTTCCTTCACAGACAGGAATATTATCCTGTATCAGTACGCCAGCCACTTTTTCATTTGCGCACCAAGCGGGGAACCACGTTGCATCATGATCATCCAGGTCAACTTGACAGTTGCTCCAGTCGCGCGTCAAGGCGGCATCTTGCATTTCATCAACAAAGCCATCAAATTCCTGCGGTGATAACCAGGCAAAACGAAGCGCAGCTCTTCTGGCCTGTTCTGCTTTGCCACACCCCGCGTATCCTAATGCCAGCCATCGTTGTACTGCTGAGCGCATATCCGCACCCGGTATTATTTTGGCTATTCTCACGACCTCCTGAAATTGACCGGCGCGCAAATAGAGTTCGGCGGCGAAACAATCAGTCTGTCTGGGTTCAATGTCAGCTTGTTCGGATACTCTAGCCAAAGATTCCCAGCACTTGCGAATCAACAAATCGCCCTTTACGCCCATCACAATTGACGCTGGAATTATCTGCTCACGTATCAGTATTTCTTCGGTGGCGATTGTTGTCGCGATAGCTGAGCAGTCCAGCTTGGTAATATACTCGATCCAATGCTCAAGAAAATCGCAGAGCACCTGAAATTTGTCCAATGCTTCATGGTCAGGATCAGCTGCTACCAATTCACGCATAGCCTGTCGTGTAGCCATATCATCAAAGCGGGCTATGGCAGCAATCAAATCATTAGCTCGCTGAACCGGTTCTGAATCAGCAAAAATATCAAGCTGCTGCATAACCGTCCTGGCAATATCGGTTAATGCAAATCAGGCCGCCATAATTTGAAAGTCAGTTGCATTGGCAATTGGGCGCACAAAGTTCTTTTCACGTCTCATTTCAACAATGCCATAGTTGGACAATGTTTTAAGTGTGCGAGAAAGGTTACTCGGTTTACGCCCTGTCATTTGTGCCAACGATGAAATAGACTCAGGTTGCGCATCCTTGATTACATGAAGCAGTGCTCTGTTGTCGTCACTGAGCACTTCTGCCAATGATTTCATTGATGTGAACCATATTTTTGGCTCATTTAGTTTTGGCTTGTATTCGCCTTTTGCAATCGCATAGATGCGCTCGCGAATTTTTTCTTGCGACATAATGCCTATTACAATACTTTTCATTTTTCCGTCTCCTTCAATACTCTGTCTACGTCAGCGAAAAAATCCTGAAGTAATTGATAAGCATCCTTGAATTCGTAGTGCACGCCTTGATCGGAAATGTGGCTTGTGATCGTAGGGTAAAACTTGCCCTGCATATTTGAATCGACTGAAAGGTTTGATGCCATGCGCATTGTCATACCCCATCACCCGTTTACCATTTTGTTCATGTAGCGTTAAAGCGTAGCGAACACCATGTGGTATCAATGCCGTAGATTCAACGCGCCAAGCATGAATTTCAACCCAAAATCCGTGCTCTTGCTGAACGATATTTCCGTTCAAATCAAGCAGAGTATCAACACCATTGTCAGTATGCATGGCGCAGTATATCAACTGGTGATAATGTTGACTAGTATCAATATCAATAATTTTGGGTGAAAGTCAGGGGGTGAAGAAAGACGAGGGGGTCAGGTCTCCCATTTTGCACCGCCCCCGCTCTTATGTACTTTCATATTCGCAGATTTATGCAAAATGAGAGACCCCACTTTAAGACCCCCTAGTGCTTGATGTCGCCACAGCCCGCGACAGACAGCTTTTCGACAGACAACTTTCAAAACCCGGTATCCGCTTACGAGACACACCGGACCGTCAAGGTATGGCATCTGAACGACTGCTGTACTACTGCCAAACGGGCAGAAAATTGTTAATTCGAATGGCAGCCCCTGTTTTTTGCATAGCTTACTATCGACTGACTCTTACCGAGCAACTTTCAGCTATATTACTTCAATTTCATTCTTCAGATCAGGTTACCCAAACGAACCAGACATGGGTATTTGAAAATAAGAGGGCAATCTTTACTCTCCCGCGGCTTTTGCCAGGAGTGACAATCCGACATCTATTTTGCCTGCACCGCGTTCGGCTCGTAATTGAAATCGGATTTCAGCATCGTATTCCGCAAGCATTACAGTGGTGACCTCATCAATCAAGCGGTTGAGCGGTGTGCCACGATTTTTGGCTAGTGCTTTAAGGCGGCGGTGTTTTTCGTCCGGCAGGCGTACAGTGAGAGCAGTCATTTCAAATCTCCTTCAAAAAATCTTCGGGGGAAATCATCCGAAGGTGTGGAAAGTGCAATTCACCGCGCCGAACATCACGCAAGTTGCGCGTCACAATCAAGTCGGCTCCGCCCGCTACGGCAAGCTCAATAAGATGGTTGTCTGCTTCATCGGGCAAGTTGGGACGCCAAATGTAGTACACCCTTGTCCATTCGCAAACCGATAGAAAAATATCCAGCAAATCGTTGCGTTCTTTTAAGGTCAGTCGGCACTGATCAAAGAGTTCACTTCGCCCCAAAACATCTTCGTATTCCGTCAACAGTGCCGTACCCATCAACGGGGTGCTTTGTCCCCGCAAACAAGCAGCCACTGCATGGTTGGCAGCGCCCGTACCTAAACAGGCACCCAGAA
Organism: uncultured Nitrosomonadales bacterium; assembly: GCA_903915035.1. GTDB lineage: Bacteria > Pseudomonadota > Gammaproteobacteria > Burkholderiales > Gallionellaceae > Gallionella. The sequence goes on from CAIWRI010000119.1 coordinate 7,536, forward strand.
AAATATTGGTATCAATGACAACTCTCATGTCAATATGGTAGCAAAAATACCACCATATTGCCAGCGCAGACTCCCGCATAATTGCCGGTCGCGAGCATCACTAGTGGCCGACTTTTGCCCATCAGGCATTCCATTCGCCAACGTCTGCTGTTCTACTGACACCAGACTTTCAAGTGCTACCCCATGACGGTCGGCAGATGGCACGTTGCCGAAATACGCGCCGCAAAAATAATCGCCATAAAGCTGTTGTTCACATCGACACGGGCAATGCAATTACGTGTAAATAACACGAATCGATTTCAACGGTTGCCGTTACCTCATCAAACCTGATGAATAGTGTGGGTCTCGAAAGAAACGTTAAGAACCTTCCTGATTGCTGAAAAAACCGCAGACAGACTTTCCATAGTAGGGTTGCCGCGAGCAGAAAGCATGCGATGCACACTCTTGCTCGGACGGTTGGTCGCCGTCGCAATTTGCTCAAAACCGACGGTTGCATTAACCACGTCGCGCAGCAATAAGCGAGATGCCTCAGCCTCGCCATTGAGAAACATATCGGTTGCTTCCCTCAGTAATGCTTCAGCGAAAGCAGGATCCGCCTTGATTCTGGCTTGTAATGTTTTACTGGAATCTACAGTGAGCTGTCCCATCATTTATCCCTTTTGATTTTTCTTTAACGTGGCTTTACGGGCATCGTAATCATCGCGCAGTTTTTTCGCCTGCTTGATATCAGCAGCCTGGCCATTTTTTGTTCCACCGCCAAGCAGCACAATTAATACATCAGCGTCATGGATGAGGTAAATCCGAATTCCCGGTCCCCAATCTATTCGATATTCCTTAAGCGTTCCATCGAGGGGTTTTACGTTCCCCATGCTGCCCGCCATCATGCGCGCCCGAGCAACGGCTACTTTTGCAGCATACTCAACGGACAAATCATTGAACCACTCGGCATAATAGTTCTTCTGTTCGCAGGTTACGTATTCTTCAATTTTGACGGTCATAGTTGAATAGTAACCTTAAAGTTACCTCGCGGCAAGATGAAACGGGGGCGTTTCAAAAACTCATGATCAGAATGATGTTCTGCTGGTATCTTTCCAGCTCCCACGAACATCAGGTTTCAGGCTGCCATTCTTCGACCTCGACGGGCTGTTAATGGCACAGACTTGTCTATCGACCCGCATTATTGCACGGCAAAAAGCAGGCGTTTTGCTCAGTTACGTTTACCAGGTTTTGGGCAGCTTTCGACGAGTATGAAAAACCCGTAAAACGTGGAGTTCATCGCCCACAACACGGTATGGAACAACAAATGGATAGCGGTCAACAACCAGTTCGCGTGTACCTGGAACGCGGCCTGCACGTCCGGAAGATGGGAACTCGCTGAGCGAGTCAACCTTATTTTTGACGTACACGAACATGTCTGCTGCTGCTTTTGAGTTTTCTTGAGCAATGTAATCAGCCTCAGCATCAAGATTCTTGATTGCTTTTTGCAGCCATCTAACCCGCATTGCGCTTCCACTTTGCGCTGATGGTATTCACTTCCTCTTCGCTGGCAAAGTCGCCTGCATCGGCCTCGGAGATTGCCTGCGTGATTTCAGCAATCTGCCAAGACTCACGTTCGATATAGTCGCGAATAGCTTGCCCAGCCAAAAATGATTTTGTGCGGCCTGTAGCTGAAGCCAGGGTATTAAGCTGATTGCTCAACTCGTCCGGCAAACGCATAGAGATCATACTCATAGTGCACCTCCTGTTTAGTGTATTACAACGTTGTCATTGTAAATCAAAATCACGAGTGTGGCGGATTTACATGAATCAAAAAATCAAGGGCTCGAATAATTTATTGCTTAGCAGTGCGCTCGATCAATCAAAAGAGCAACATTTCGGTTATGACACCTAGTCATACGCAACGAATGCGAATGACGGCTTTCTTGCTGAAAATATCACACCTTGACCATCCGCTGGCACTGAACAGTCATTCCTGAATATCAGATTTATTACTGTTTACCTTCAAAATGTCTGGCGGAAGTTAACTGGTAATAAATTTGCGCCAGGCATTGTGCATCGGGAATGCTTTGAAAGCTATCGTTGAACATCTGGTTTCATCTAGTGATTTTCTTATGATCTGCATATTTCATCTTATAACCACTTGAATTAAGCGGGTTTGTGCAATGCAAAATCTTCGCTGCATCTTGAAACTATTTTTTATTTTTACTGGCTATGATTAAAATTAGTCCGTGTTTGAGCAAAATATCGCTTCCAGTTGTTTTAGTTATTCTCTTTTCTAGGAGCCTGTCGGCAATTACCGGGACGCCATAGGGAAAAATATGATGTAAAACTTTTCCCATGACAGCCTTCAGGCTTCCCGCTACGCTGAATGCATGGTGCGCTTCACGATATTTTTTACCTTCGGGATATGGTTACTGCAACAACAAGCGGCGCTGCCCGTTTTTGCTTCGGCCTGGCAACTTGCGGTGCTGGCACTGCTGCTAACAGGACTTGCGCTGAGGATTGCAACCCGAACAAGCACACTGCACTTGAGCCGCAGTTTATTGCTCGCAGCGCTTGCCTGTGGCAGCGGTTTTTATTATGCAGCTGCGCAGTCCGGGTAGCGTCTGGCGGTTAGCCTGCCTGATAACTGGCAAGGACGGGATATTGAGGTGACAGGCGTGGTGGCTGACTTACCTCATCACACTGAACACGGCCAGCGCTTTAACTTTACCGTCGAAAAAACCCGCACAGCCGGTGCCAGTGTACCTCGACATGTTTAGCCTACTTCCGGCAGTTGACAGCGTAAAATCAGCCGCTAAAGTACGGGGCTACTGGGATTAAAGCGAATAGGGAGAATCACCAAATGGGTGAAGCCAAAAGATGCGCAAAACAGGCCATCGTCAAGCGCGTGGAGCCGATGGTTGTCGACACGCCGGGCGGGCGAATTCATGTGCAATGGGATACAGAAGCCAGTGCCACGCCAAATGGTCAGTTAAGCTATCTTGCCGAGTTTTTGCATACAGCCGGTATTTACGAAGCGTGGATTCAGGATTGCCCGCTGCACTACAGCAGTCCCAATGCCCCGACAAAATATGACGTACTGGGAACCCTGTTGCTATCGATTTTAGCCGGCCACCCATCGCGCAACTGTACCATGACCGCGCCGATTGTGAAAATGGCTTTGATGAGTTGAAGAATCAATGGGGCTGGGATAGCCGCTTTCGCGATTTGTGCGGGGCGCGGGAAAACAGGCGATCGTACAGCCAGCGCGGCAATATTTTGAGTAAACTACCGATCATGCCCATCTGCCAGGGGATCACAGCGTAAGCTGTTTGCCGCTCAATGGCATGCACCATGCGCCTGGCCGCCTCATCAACTTCCAGAATAAACGGCATGGTATAGGGATTGTTTGCGGTCATCTCCGTTTTAATATAGCCAGGACATAAGGTGATTACTTTCACCCCGCTGTCATGCAGCTCGACGCGCAACGATTCCAGGTAACTAATCGCTGCGGCTTTAGAGGCGGAGTAGGCACTCGCGCCCGGCAGACCTCTGAACCCTGCCACACTGGCAATCCCCACCAGCGTGCCGTGTCCTGCATTGCGCATCAACGCGACAAAAGGCTGAAAAGTTTTCACCATGCCCAGTACATTAATTTCCATGACTTGCGCAAAAGCATCAATATCTTCTGCATATTCAGTGAGTGTGCCGACGCTTACACCGGCATTGGCGATGACGACATCCGGCAGGCCGGCACGACTGATGAAATCACAGGCTGCCTGCTGCAACGCAGCGGCATCCCTTATATCCAGCGCATAGCAATGAACCTGCCCCGGAAATTCGGCTGCAAGCGCCTGCAATAATTCTTTGCGGCGCGCAATGGCGGCAACGATGGCACCTTGTTTGAGATATTGCTGAGCTAACGCCAGGCCCAAACCGCCGGATGCCCCGGTAATGACGACACGAAAACCGTGTTCAGGATGCAGGACACCGGATTCAGGAAAAACTATTGCCCCGCTGTTAACGGAATCCTGAATCCCTAATCCTCGATCCTTGCTGCTGATCAATGCTTGTGTTCCTTGCGTTCCTTGCGCACCATGCTGATAACCTCATTCAGTGCGATCAAGGTCTCAGCCGGTTCCATGCCGGTAATTTTATATTTCCCATCCACGATCAGCGTTGGCGTGCCTTCTATCCCGTAAGTACGGATCATTTGTTTGGCGCGAACGATGTCGCTGCTGACGGTAAAGGAATTATAGTCTGCCACGAACTTCGCCCTGTCCACACCTTTGCTGGCGACAAATGCGCCTATCGAGTCAAGGTCGTACAGGCCGATTTGCTTGACATGAATCGCCTGATAAATTTCATTATCCAGCGGTTTGATTTTCCCCATTGATTTCAGCACAAAATAAGTTCGTGCCAGCGGTTCAGTCGAATCACGGAAAATTGTCGGCATAAACTCCAGATCAATATCAGCGGGCATGGTTTTTTCCCAGACTATCAGCTCATTGTGCAAATGAAAGCAGTGCGGGCACTCATAAAAGAAAAACTCAAGCACCTCAATTTTTTTGCTGCTGGCAGGTTGCGCGGGGTTAAGGAGCGTGTAACTCGGCACAGCGGCATAAGCGCTATTAAATAGCATGAAAAAAACAGCAACAAGCAAACTTTTAAGCACCAACTTCATTTAAAACTCCTCAGGATGTAAATAATAAATAAGCAGAAGTATTAGCGTACCGGAATGGCTTCCAGTCCGCTTGATTTTAACGCGCCGCGTGCGCTGGTAAATTCCTGTTTGCTGTGGAACGGACCTACCCGTACACGATGAATTTCACCTTTGCCCGGCAAAGTTATTGTTTGGATACTGGCCTCCAGCCCCTTCATTGCCAAAGTGGCCTTGAGTTCTTCAGCATCATCAGCATCGGAAAAAGCACCTGCTTGCAGATATTTTATGGCCGGTTTGCTCTCGGGAATCTTATCGGCTGGCCGTGCATCAATGGGTTTTGGCGCTGTCGCGTCAGTTGATTTTGGTGATGCCGCGTCAGTTGGTTTTGATGGCGCATCAACTGTTGCATCTGTTTTATCAGTTAATACCTTGTAAAACTCAAAGCGCGGCTTGGCCTCTGCCACCTCTGATGCCCCGCTCGTCTCCACTTTACTACTTGCTTCCACACCGGATGCAGCGCTTGCTTTTGCTTTGACTGCAGGTTCAACCAGTTGTCTGGCAATTTCTACGGAGGGTTTGACATCAATATTCTTATTAACGAAGGGGCTGGGTGATTTCAGAATAAACCAGGCCATTCCGGCCGCCAGCGCTACGCCTACCACCATGCCAACCAGAATGCCAGCCAGCATAGGACTGCCATTCTTTGTTGTGGATTTATTGCCTGAAGCTCTGCTCATGTTTAATTCCAGTTATCTTGGTGAAAATAAAATCACATCTTTTCCGGTGCACTCACGCCCAGCAGAGCCAGTCCGTTAGTCAGCACTTGCGCGGCTGCGGCGATCAGTGCAAGACGCGCGCACTTGAGTGCTTCATCGTCAACCAGAAAACGCGATGCATTATAGTAGCTGTGAAATGCGGCAGCCAAATCCTTTAGATAAAACGCCACCAGATGCGGTGCCAGATCCTCTGCCGCATTTTCTATGACCTGCGGATAGTCAATCAGTTGCTGCAATAAGGCGGTTTCATATTCGCTGTCGAGCAGGCTGACATCCGCCTGCAACAAAGCCAGCCGTTCACCGCCCCAAGCTTCCAGTACGGTACTGATGCGGGCATGCGCATACTGAATATAATATACCGGATTGTCGTTGCTTTTTGATTTGGCAAGATCAATATCGAACACCAGTTGAGAGTCCGGATGGCGCGCCGCCAAAAAATAACGCGTCGCATCGCAGCCCACTTCATCAATCAGATCACGCAGCGTCACATAACTGCCGGCACGCTTGGAAATTTTTACCTCTTCGCCGTTTTTGAGCACAGTGACCATCTGGTGCAGCACGTAATCCGGCCAGCCTTTAGGGATGCCGATATCGAGTGCCTGCAAGCCTGCCCTGACGCGGGTGATGGTGCTGTGATGGTCTGCGCCCTGTTCGTTGATGACGCGAACAAAACCGCGACGCCATTTATCCAGATGATAAGCCACATCCGGCACAAAATAAGTGTAACCGCCATCGGATTTTCTCATCACCCGGTCTTTGTCATCGCCAAAATCAGTCGTGCGTAACCAAAGTGCATCATCCTGCTCATAAGTATGGCCGCTGGCAATCAGCCGTTCCACTGTCTCGTCAACCTTACCTTCACTATATAGTGCAGATTCCAGCGAAAACACATCGAATTCGACATTGAAGGCGCGCAGATCAAGATCCTGCTCGCGGCGCAAATAAGCCACGGCAAACTGGCGTATTGCCACCGTATCATCTGCATCCGCTTTTCCTGTGGTGCGTTGATCGTCCGCCTCTACCGTTTCGCCAGCCAGATAAGCGCGCGCCACATCAGCAATGTAATCGCCGCGATAGCCGGCCTCCGGCCAGGAAGGGTCCTCAGGCGTAATGCCTTTGCAGCGTAATTGCACCGAGCGCATCAGATTTTCAATTTGCGCCCCCGCATCGTTGTAATAAAATTCACGCGTGACCTGCCAGCCTGCCGCGTGCAGCACATTGCACAGACAATCGCCCACCGCAGCGCCGCGTCCATGCCCTACATGAAGCGGTCCTGTCGGATTGGCTGAGACGAATTCAACCTGTACGCGTCGACCGCCGCCCAGATGCAGATGGCCGTAGCCTGCGCCAGCCGTCAGCACTGAGCGCACGATCGCCTGTTTGGCCGCACGGGTGATAACCAGATTGATAAAGCCGGCACCGGCGATAGTCACTTTTTCGATGACGTCGGAAGCAGGCAAAGCGGCAATCAGTGCCTGAGCAATATCGCGCGGTGATTTTTTCAAAGGCTTGGCCAGTTGCATCGCCAGATTGCAGGCGTAATCACCGTGCGAGGCCTGCTTGGGGCGCTCGATTAAAATAGTCGCCGCAGTATGCTCAGGCGCTACCTCGCGCAAGGCATGCGCAAACAGTTCAGAAATATGGGTTTTGAAATTTAATACGGCAGACATTAGGCGGCACCGGTAAACATAAAATCTGCGCAGTTTCGACTTCGCCTGTTTAAGGGGCGGGACGCGGTATGCGGGCAGAATTTGCGGAATAAGGACGTAGCGACATCGCCATGCCCGTTCTAAGAGCGGTGGATTATAACACCTGAGTGCTTCATGAGCCGGCGCACAATCGCATCGGGCTTCGGGTTCCCCTAATGAAAAGAACCTGGTCGGTGGCAGGTCGGCTGCGTATAAGCTTTCAGCTGCCACACTTCGTTTAGCCGCATCATCTACGCGATTTTATATCACGCTAAAAGCCCTATGTGCCAAGCAGAACTGTCCAATAGCGCCCAAAGCATTCCCGACGCATAATGAGCAGCAAAAATTTATTAACCGTTAAATTTGGCAAGCAGTCATAAAAGAGATGGTAACAAAACCGTGGTGAGCCACAATACGCAATAGGTCATTCAACGCTGCTCCTTGACATCCTCCCCTGCCTAAGCCCGCAAGGGGCTTCCCTCAAAACATGTCGCCTTACGGCTCGTGTTTTTGAATGAAAGACAGGGGATTCCTACAGCCTCAACCCCGGAATGTGATTGATGGCTTCGGTG
>CAIWRI010000120.1 GCA_903915035.1 uncultured Nitrosomonadales bacterium
CAATTTGCCCTGGCTTGAACCCCATTGATAGCTGTGTCTGAATCATTGTTCTCTCTTCGATACTCAACTGCTTGTAAATTTTTCCCATGCAACATTCTCCTCTAAAAATGTTGCACTTGGTTTTTGAGCGCACCCAGCATAAATCAGTTCAAATTATTGCTAATGCTTAGCAAACCACGATCTTAATGCGCAAGTGCGTGATGCCAGCTTAAAAAAAGGGCACCTTGCGGTGCCCTTGGAAGCTGAGCCGGGGAGGCTCAGAGAGGAGAAAATTGTAGAGATTAGTTGTGGTAGGCAGTTTCGCCGTGTAAGGAGATATCCAGACCTTCACGTTCTTCGTCAGCTGTGACACGCAGACCGATAGTTATATCCACAATCTTGTAGCAGATGAAAGCCACCACACCGGACCATACTATGGTTGTACCAACTGCCTGAGCCTGAATCAAGAGTTGCGGCATCATGTCGGTGTTGACTACCGTGTTGGCAACATAATCCGAGATACCGGTACCGCCCAGATGCCAGTTGTTGAACACACCGGTGAGCAATGCACCCATGATACCGCCCACACCGTGTACACCGAATACATCCAGCGCATCATCCGCACCGAGCAACTTCTTAAGACCGGTTACACCCCAGAAGCACACTACACCAGCCAGTGCGCCGATCACCAGGCCGCCACCGATACCAACCCAACCGCAAGCCGGTGTAATCGCCACCAGACCTGCAACTGCCCCGGAAGCTGCACCTAACATGCTAGGTTTGCCTTTGAGCATCCATTCAGCAGCAAGCCAGGTCAACACAGCAGCAGCCGTTGCGATCAGTGTGTTAGCGAAAGCCAGTGTTGCCGTACCGCCCGCTTCCAGCGCAGAACCTGCGTTGAAACCGAACCAGCCCACCCACAACAATGAAGCGCCAATCATGGTCATCACCATATTGTGCGGTTCCATTGATTCTTTACCCAAACCGACACGCTTGCCGACCATGAATGCACCAACCAGACCTGCTACCGCTGCGTTGATATGCACCACGGTACCACCGGCGAAATCCAGCGCACCCTTTTGGAACAACCAGCCGCCTTTGAGTGTTTCGCTGGCAAGCGTTGCTGCATTGGTGATCGCATCAGGACCTGTCCAGAACCAGACCATGTGAGCGATAGGCAAGTAAGCGAAGGTGAACCACAGCGCTGAGAACAGCATCACGGCACTGAACTTCATACGCTCGGCGAAGGAACCTACGATCAGTGCCACAGTGATGGCCGCGAAGGTTGCCTGGAACGCAACAAACACGAACTCAGGAATCACGACGCCTTTACTGAAAGTCGCTGCATTGGCCACATTGCCGGTTGCAGAATCAAAGATACCCTTGAGGAACAGTCGATCAAAGCCGCCGATGAATGGACTCAGTGCGCCGCTGCCTTCAGTGAATGCCAGCGAGTAGCCATAGACAGCCCAAAGCACGGTAATCAGTGCAAAGATGCTAAATACTTGCATCAGGATGGACAGCATATTTTTGCTGCGTACCAGACCGCCGTAGAACAGAGCCAGGCCGGGGATAGACATCATAATGACCAGCAGGGTCGCTACGATCATCCAGGAAGTATCGCCCTTGTTCGGGGTTTCAACTACGGCAGAGGCAGGAGCGACAGCTGAAGCGGCGATTGCAGGTGCTGCTGCGGGGGCGGCAACAGGGACCGTTGCTGCAACGGCTGCGGGGGCAGAGGCTGCGTCTTCAGCGAAGACGGGCGCTGACAGGCCGCATAACGCAGCTACCAGCATGAGTGAGGCGATAATTTTATGCATGTCGATCTCCTTATAGCGCTTCCGGACCGGTTTCACCGGTACGGATACGGATCACTTGTTCAATATTGTGCACGAAAATTTTGCCATCGCCGATCTTGCCGGTTTGTGCTGCTTTTTCGATCACTTCGAGTACGCGATCAAGCTGATCGGCCTGAATCGCCGCTTCCACTTTGACCTTGGGCAAGAAATCCACGACATACTCCGCACCGCGATACAGTTCTGTATGTCCTTTTTGACGACCGAATCCTTTGACTTCGGTGACGGTGATGCCTTGTACGCCGATGGCGGAGAGGGCTTCACGCACTTCGTCAAGCTTGAACGGCTTGATAATTGCTGTGACCATTTTCATCATATTTCTCCTGATAGGGCGGAATTGCTCCGCCCGTTAGTGTAATTAGAAGGAGTGAGCCAGTGACAGAACGGCTACGCCCTTGCCGAGCGCATAACCATTAACGTTGGTATAAATAGCACCAGGAGCGGTTGATGCATTGGTTTTACTGTAAGTCAGGCCTAACGCATAGCCGCTGATATCCTTAGTGACGCTCAGTTTGTAATCATCGTAGCTCAGTGCACTAATGCCAGTGCCAGCATATTTACCTTTATAATCTTGTTTGCCGTAATGCGCGCCCAAGGTGTAAGTCGTGTCAGGAATCGGGTAGTTAGCTGAAATGTCGATGTAGTCCGTACCTTTTGCATCGGCAGTGCCGAAGGTATCACCCAGGCTGTAGGAATACTTGGCGGTTAGCCATTTGTAACCGATCAGACCGTAGACTTCGTTGGTGTCAGCTTTAGCATATCCTGGTGTAATGGTATAAGTGCCTGGATAGTTGTAGCGCAGGAAACCTACGTCATAGCTGTAATCGGTCGCAAAACTGTTCTTGAAACCGAAATAGGTATCCAGTTCTACGCTTGCACTTTTCGCAAGACCTTCATCGCTGATCCAGCTGATGTTGGAACCCCATACGCCGGCGTAGAAACCGGAGGAATGCGCATAGTCAAAACCACCCTGAATGGCTGGCTTGCCGCCGGTTTGTGAAATGCCGCGATACAGGTAGTTAGTTACCAGTGCGACGTTGGCGGTCACGGCAGGAGTAGGAGCCGCTGCAGGAGCTGCATCTTCTGCCATTGCGACACAGGGAACAGCCAAAGCTGCCAGGATCAGAGTTTTCAAGAGTGGTGACATGGTGATTCCTTCCGTTAAGTTTAAAATTAAATTCCAACGTAAGCTTATAAGCAGGATGCGTGCCACAAAAACTTAATCTATATTAAACAAGTCACTAGTGATACATTATGGTTTTATGCATTCAGCTGTGCGCACCATCTGAACGCACCTTGGCATACAGATGCACCAGTTTTGTGCATGCGCTGGCGCAGCAGTTTTGCTACACTGGCAGAATCAGGGATTCAGGATCAAGGATTCAGGATCGAAAAAATTTAACCATATATAAGGAGATTTACCATGTTGAACACGAATATTTTTGATGATATCTCCGCCAAACTCAGCGCTGTGGCGGAAAGCGGCCCTGCCAGAGATATTGAAAAAAACATGCGCGCTCTGTTGACGCAAGGTTTCAGCAAGCTGGATCTGGTTACCCGGGAAGAGTTTGATATTCAGGCGCAAGTGCTGTTGCGTGCACGCGAGCAGCTCACCGCGCTGGAAGCCCGTGTTGCGCAACTGGAAGCTTTAGCGGCCGTAAAATAGCATGAGCCTTGCGGTGCTCTACAGCCGCGCCTTATCCGGCATGGAAGCGGAGCTGGTGACTGTCGAAGTGCATCTGGCAGGTGGTCTGCCCAGTTTTACCATCGTAGGTCTGCCGGAAATGGAGGTTAAGGAAAGCCGTGAGCGCGTGCGCGCGGCGCTGCAAAACTGCCATTTCGATTTCCCTGCGCGGCGCATTACTGTTAACCTGGCGCCAGCCGATCTGCCCAAGGAAAGCGGGCGTTATGATCTGCCAATTGCGTTAGGCATTCTGGCCGCGACCGGACAAATTCCCGGCGATAAATTAGCGGATTATGAATATGCCGGCGAGCTGGCACTGACAGGTGAATTGCGTCCGATACGCGGTGCGCTGGCGATGACCTACCGTGCCGTCAATTCAGGTCGGGCTTTTATACTGCCAGAGTTGAACGCAGCGGAAGCAGCCCTCGTGGAAGGTGCCGTGGTTTATCCGGCGAAAACATTGTTGCAAGTCGCAGCGCATCTGGCAGGTCGTGAGCTGATCACACCCGAAATCAGTCAGCCTGCGACGATAGCCCCGCACTATCCGGATATGAGCGAAGTAAAAGGTCAGGAGCAGGCCAAACGTGCACTGGAAATTGCCGCAGCAGGCGGGCATAGCGTATTGATGATAGGGCCGCCCGGCACGGGGAAATCCATGCTTGCTGCGCGTTTTCCCGGAATCCTGCCGCAGATGACGGAAAGGGAAGCGCTGGAAAGTGCGGCATTGCAATCACTGGATGGCAGTTTCGATGTACGACGCTGGAAGACGCGCCCCTATCGAGCGCCCCACCATACCGCTTCCGGCGTTGCGCTGGTGGGTGGTGGCAGCAATCCGCGCCCCGGCGAAATTTCCATGGCGATGCACGGAATATTGTTTTTGGATGAACTGCCGGAATTTGATCGCAGTGTGCTCGAAGTGTTGCGCGAACCGCTGGAATCGGGCCACATCACCATTTCCCGCGCCGCGCGCCGCGCTGAATTCCCTGCGCAGTTTCAACTGATCGCCGCGATGAATCCCTGTCCTTGCGGTTATTACGGCCACTACAATGGGCGATGTCATTGCACGCCCGATCAGATTGCACGCTATCGGGGCAAAATATCCGGCCCGCTGCTTGATCGCATCGACATTCAGATTGAAGTGCCGGCAGTCGCGCAACAGGATTTGTTGAAAAAATTTGCCAGCGAGCAGAGCGCGCAAATTCAGCTTCGGGTGGAAGCCGCAAGACTGAGACAACAGGCACGGCAAAATAAGCCTAACGCGCAACTCTCAGTGACTGAACTTGAAACGCTGTGCATGCCGGATGTGCAAGGTGAGGCACTGCTAAAACTGGCCATCACGCGCCTGGATCTTTCCGCGCGCGCCTATCATCGTGTGCTCAAAATGGCGCGCACCATCGCCGATCTGGCCGGCAGCGAAAAAATCCAATCGGTGCATATTGCTGAAGCGGTGCAGTATCGCCGCATGGACACGAGAGTTTAAAAGTTTAGCTACTCCTTTATCCTTTACTCAGGTCTAAATAACTTAAATAATTGTTCTTTGCCAATAGTGAAGTAATCGGCGGCTCCTCCCCCTCTAAGTACATGCCTGGCTTCAGAGGTTTCGTAGATTCCGTCTTTTAAAAGAGACTGATCAATATGAATTTCTACAACCTCGCCTAATACCAACCATGTTTGTGCTTTTTCACCAGAAATACCCTTAAGTTGAATGATCTCGGTGCATTTACATTCAAAAGCAACCTTTGCCTTGGCAACTCTCGGTGGCATAACTAATGTTGATTTAGCTTGCTCAAGTCCTGTAGCGTCAAACTCACTTTCTTCAGGCGGGTACGGGGCACACGATTGATTCATGGCCTCAACTAAGTCTTCGGTGACCAAATTCCAAACAAACTCACCCGTCTCTTCAACATTTCTTAAGGTGTCTTTATAGCCAACACTCGAAAAGCCAATAATAGGCGGCACGTAATTGAAGGCATTGAAGAAACTATAGGGTGCGAGGTTGACGACACCTGCTTTACTCTGAGTAGAAATCCAGCCGATAGGTCTTGGCCCCACAATGGCATTAAACGGGTCATGGGGTAAGCCATGACCATTCTTCGGTTCATAAGAATACATATTGGTCATTTATTTACTTGTATTAACGGTGAATTTTAAGTATCTTTTGAAGAAGCCATCCTTTAGAGCTGAAAATATTACGCAATCATTTTTATTTTTGCGTAATCAATTCGATCAA
>CAIWRI010000121.1 GCA_903915035.1 uncultured Nitrosomonadales bacterium
CTTGAAGCATAAGTGATCCATGAACCCCAGGCTGTTCAGCATGTCATTTCAATGGTTAAATCCGTGTTATGCAAATTCCACGGCAACAGCGCTTCAATTTTTTCAGCCGTGCGGGCGGCGGGCAAGTCACGCATGATGCGGCGCAGCCAGGCGTAGGGATCAAGGCCATTGGCCTTGGCGGTTTCCACCAGCGAGTAAATAATCGCGCTGGCGTTAGCTCCCGCCGGGGTATCACTGAACGCTTTTCGGCCAATTACGAACGGACGAATCGCATTTTCGGCTCGATTATTATTAATAGGCAAATCACCCCGCTCGGTATAGCGCGTCAGTTTGTCCCAATAGGTGTTCATGTAGGACAAGGCCGTGTCGAGTTGTTCGTTGAGGTGATTGATGTGATCGCGCACTTGGCTTTCGATTAAATTCAAAGTGACTTGATGTGCAGTTTGTTGTTCATGCAACAGCGCTGTCCATGCCGCCATGTCGCCATCTGGTAATGCAGGCGGAAGATTGACCGCTTGTAGCGTAAAGTTCGGGAGTGAAATCAAGGATTTTTGTATAGCTGAATGCATGTCGCATTTTACAAAAAATCCTTATTAAACAAAATCATAATTTATAATTAAACTCGCCGGCCCATAAATCAAAGCCTTCGAGCAACCATTCGAACTCATGTATCCCGATCAACTGCGTGTGCGTATCCAGCTCACGCGGTCAGGCGAATTTCTCCGCTTCCAGGCGTTTGAGCCACAAACAGAACCCGTTTCGATGCCAGTACAACACCTTGAGTTTATTGCGCTGGCGATTGACGAACACGTATAGCGCGGCACCGAACGGATTCAGCCCCAGTTTCTGCTCGACCAGTACGCTCAGCCCGTTGATGGATTTGCAAAAGTCGATCGGTTCGCGGCAAAGATAGACTTGCCCAATATTGCAACCGGGGTGCATCAGCGCAACGCCGGCATGCTTTGTACGGCACGATCAAAAGCCGCCAGCCATTCAGGTTGCGGTAGCGCTGATATTTCCAGTTGCAGACCAGACGGCAAATTCAGCGTGCAATGCGTTGGCCGAGGTAACGCTACCTGTAGCGCGACAAACTTGCCCGGCACGGATTGGATCGGCTTTGTTTCGGTTTGATGAACTTGCATCGAGTGCTGCACTTGCTTTGCGGCTGCTTGATGCGCCGGCTTTGCAACTGCAAGTTTGCATCGCCAGTAATACAGCGACTTCACCGCAAGATTGTGGCACCTTGCATATTCGCTTTCCGAAATTTATTTCAGCTTAAGCGCAGCAACATGCGCCGCCCAGAATTCCGTATTTTTATTCATCTTCCACTTTAGTTATGCGAGGTGGCAATCATTCAAAAATTAACAGCCGTCAACAAGCCTGCTGTTTATGGAGCGCTTACTTTCAACGCAGCTTAAACAAGTAACGAATTCGAGATGAGTCTGGTGATTGAATTTAAAAATTAACGGACTAATGAACTCGGAAAGAATACGGCCAGTTGCAATTTCATCTGGTTCGAGAGATTGAATGATGACAATTTTTGAGAATGAGCAGCCAGAAATAATCATTGTCGTAACGAAATAACTTGAGGTTTCTAAGTGAAAGTCGGCTTTTGGCACAAAAGAGATGTTTGGGTCAGCAAACTGCCTGCCGTAAAACTGCCTGTCGTGGAATTTGCTGGTTTCAGGGCACAGGCAATTCACAGCAATCAGATTTTTGGTGTATATCAGTGTAATTCAATCTTCAGTCAAAACGAAGTTTGGGCGCAACCTTAATATCGCAGTCACAATTAACCACAGCCGGTCATCCGACGGCTGGCTTCAACCTTAAAACTGCAGTTCAAGCCACAGAGTTCACAGAGAGTGACTGGGGATTTTCATTTTTTACTAAATCACCCAAACGGTGAATGAAAAGTTTGTTGTAACCATATGCTTTGCGAGTTTAAGTCCACCGGACTTCATCCCTGCTTACCCCGATTTACTCGGTGATTTCGGTGTTCTCTGTGGCCAAATGCTTTTTGTAGGTTCAAGGATGTGCCTCGACAGTCTTTTGCAGCCAAGCCAATGGGCAGGGCTACTCACAGGATTTGGTGGGGGAAAACGCGTGAAATTTATATAGGGTCGATGAACTTTACGCGCCGCACTATTCCGCGGTGTTCAGCATGCCTGCAAAATCACACTGTCGCCAGGCTTCAAATACCGCGACGGCCACTGTATTCGACAGGTTCAGGCTGCGGTTGTCGGGCAGCATAGGCAGGCGTACGCGCTGTGCCGCGTTGAATGAATTGAGGAGCTCAGCGGGCAGTCCACGGCTCTCAGGGCCGAATAAAAAAGCATCTCCTGCTCGATAGCTGGCTTTATAAAATGAATGCGCACCTTTGGTGGTGAGCGCGAACACACGTGCCGGATCAAAGCCTGCCAGGCAAGTTGTCAGGTCATCGTAGACGCGCAGCTTGGCAAACTCGTGATAGTCCAGCCCTGCCCGTAATAGCTGTTTATCTTCCAGTGTAAAGCCCAGCGGTTTGATCAGGTGCAACTGGCAACCGGTGTTGGCGCAGAGCCGGATGATATTGCCGGTGTTGGGCGGAATTTCAGGTTGGTACAGAATTACATTGAACATATTGTGCGTTAAGACTTTTCATTTATTGTAAAAAACAGGACCTTGCGACAATGGATAGTTTAACGTAAAAGCGGGATGACGCGGTGCTCAGGCAGTATCGCCCTGACATAAAGTTGATTTTGCCGGCAAGAGTCACAAGGCAAAGTCCAGGTTTTTTGGCGAGTGCGTAACATCACTCGCTGTCTGCAAAATCTGCTTAAAGATGCAGACAATCAGCTCAAAGTCGATGATGCGGCAAAAATCATCGGCTGCTGGAAAGCTTTATCCAAGTAAGGACTCTCTGATGATTTGACAGGCGATAGTGACGCGATGAAACGCGCCGTTGCTTTTTGCCAGGTGATTGAAGTATCAAAAGGGGCCAAGACGCATAAAGTTAGTTCCAAACAAATTTCCGGTATGTTTCAGGCGGTCGTCGAGGCCTATCAGGCATCCGAAGATGTAGGTTGGGATTCATCCCGATATATCAGGTTACACCCAGAGAGTGCGAGAACCCCTGCGGGGAAACCCGACCTGCAGGATGCCGACTATCGCGTTGAGAAAATGAAGTACGGTAAGTTCTCTTCGAGAACTCCCTCACCCCAACCCTCTCCCGGCGCGAGAGGAACCATCACGGGGGCGGCGAAGTGAGGGTAAAGATCCCACCACGCTGCATTACAACGATAAAATCACCCTGACCGGTATTCCACGGGAAGCTTATGATTACATCGTCAACGGCAAGCCCGAGCTGGATTGGGTGGTCGAACGGCAATGCGTCAAGACTGACAAGGACAGCGGCATCGTCAACGACGCGAACGACTGGGCAGTGGAAACAATGGGAAATCCGAAGTATCTGCTGGAATTATTCATGCGCGTCGTGACCGTCAGCCTTGAAACCATGAAAATCGTGAATGCCTTGCCGAAACTGACTATTTTGGATGCAACGGGAATGGATTCTTAATGCACCGAAAGTGCCAGCGCTGAATAATAAATGGTATAGCCGTAACACTGCCATCTGGTAATTTTGGCGCGATATGAAATGACAGTTAAGCCAACGGCGGCCAGTATCAGAAAGATTGCAGACTAAAGCATGTCAATTATTTTCCTGCTCTTGCTACCACCCAGGTGCTGATTTTTTTGGCGCCTTGCTTTTTAACCGCTGAGGCAAGTTCGTTCAAACTTGCGCCTGTCGTCATGACATCATCGACCAGCGCAACATGTGTGCCGGATAAATTCCTGTCGCAGCTAAAAGCGCCGCGCACATTTTTATGCCGTTGATGCCAGGGCAATGAGGTTTGTGATGCCGTATCACGCAGCCGCTGGCATGCATTGGATAACAGAGAGATACCAAAATAATCAGCCAGCGGTACAGCAAGCAGCTGCGCCTGATTGAATCCGCGACTGCGTAACTTGGCCGGATGCAGCGGCATGGCAATAACGAAATCCGGCAAATGAATGCGATCAATTCGTTGCGTAAGTTTTTCTGCAAAAGCTTGCGCTATAGCCAGTTGTTCATGATATTTCATTTGTCCTATCAACTGATCAAGCGGAAACCGGTAGTCGAATACGGCGACGGTGTGGCCAAAAGCCGGCGGTTTTGTCAGGCAATGTCCGCAAATTTCGCCGTGCAGTGTAGGCAGGGCACAAACCGGGCAATGCGGTGCGGAAAGATAGGGCAGGCTGTGATTGCAATTCTTGCACCATAAACCCTCATGATTCATGCTGCCACATAAGACGCAGGGTTGTGCGGGTAAAAGCTGCCTTAATTTTAAGCTGATGTTCAGCTTTACAATACTTAAAATTGACAAGGTGCATGCCTTTCTAGGATGATGCGCGATTGTTTTTTATGAGCATCATACCCGCTAAACGATGAATACTCAGACTATTGCTTTTCATACCCCTGTACAGAAAATCCCGACAGTCGGGCGCTGGAGTGTGGAAGAGGTTGAACTCTTGTTCAACTTACCCTTTGCTGATCTGCTGTATCGTGCGCAGCAGATACACCGCGAACATTTCGATCCGAATCAGGTACAGCTCTCCACCTTGTTATCGATCAAAACCGGCGGTTGTTCCGAAGATTGCGGCTACTGCCCTCAGTCGGCCTTTCATTCGACCGGCGTGGAAGACCGTAAAATGCTGGAGCTGGATGCGGTTATTACCGCTGCAAAAGCGGCGCAACAGGCGGGCGCTGATCGTTTTTGCATGGGGGCTGCCTGGCGCGAACCTTCAAAAGAGGACATGTTGAGCGTGGTTGAGATGGTCAAGGCGGTGCGCGGATTGGGGATGGAGACTTGTGCCACGCTTGGGATGCTGAACGATGCGCAAACCGAGCAGTTAAAACAGGCAGGGCTTGATTATTACAACCATAATCTGGATACCTCGCCGGAGTTTTATGGCAATATCATCAGCACCCGTGATTATCAGGACAGGCTGGATACGCTGGCGCGGGTACGCCGTGCCGGCATGCATGTGTGCAGCGGCGGCATCATTGGTCTGGGTGAAAATCTGACGCAACGTGCCGGTCTGGTGGCGCAACTGGCGAATCTGAATCCTTATCCTGAAAGTGTGCCGATAAATAATCTGGTTAAGGTGGAAGGCACGCCGCTTGCCGATCAGGCCGAGCTTGACCCGCTGGATTTTGTACGCACCATTGCGGTCGCGCGCATCACCATGCCAACTGCACGCGTGAGGCTCTCCGCAGGACGTCAACAGATGTCGGATGCGATTCAGGCTTTATGTTTTCTGGCCGGGGCCAATTCCATTTTTTACGGCGAGCAATTGCTCACTACAGGGAATCCTGAAGTGGAACGCGACCGGGCGCTGATGGATAGGCTCGGCATGTATGCTTTTGCCGATAAACACTAAAACTATTTCTCCACGAGAATCATTTCGTGGAGAGAATATTTATGCCTTTTTCAGAACTCCAGCTTCAACTCGCTGAGCGCAAGGCTCGCGGGTTGTTGCGTCAGCGACGCACGCTGTCAACACCACAGTCGCCGCAGCTGATTGTCGATGGCAAACCTTATTTATCCTTTTGCAGTAACGATTATCTCGGGTTGGCCTGTCATCCGCTGCTCGTTAATGCACTGCAACAAGGTGCTGCGCAATACGGTGCGGGGGCGGGTGCTGCACATCTGCTGAGTGGGCATTTCGATGCTCATGAACAACTCGAACAGGAACTGGCTGATTTCGTTGAAAAACCCGCTGCACTGTTGTTTTCCACCGGTTATATGGCGAATCTCGGTGTGGTACAGGCGCTGACAAGTCGCCGTGATACTGTTTTTGCCGATAAATATAATCACGCTTCCTTAAACGATGCAATGCTGCTCTCGCGTGCTAGGGTCAGGCGCTATCGTCATAACGACATGGTGCAGCTGGAGGCAATGCTAGGTGAGGTAAAACAGGGACGCCGCCTGATTTGTACTGATGCGGTATTCAGTATGGACGGCGACAGAGCGCCGTTGCCTGAATTGCTGGCCTTGTGCGAAGCATACGACGCCTGGCTGCTGGTGGATGATGCGCATGGATTCGGTGTTGTAGGTGAACAGGGACGCGGCTCCTTATTTCAATCCACCCCCTTTGCAAAAGGGGGGCGAGTGGGGGATTTAAATTCGCCGCGGATTATCTATATGGCGACATTGGGTAAGGCGGCAGGCGTGTTTGGTGCGTTCGTCGCCGCAGAGCAGGTGGTCATTGATACGCTGATTAACCAGGCGCGCAGTTATGTCTACACCACAGCGACCCCGCCTGCGCTGTCGGTGGCACTTTTGCAAAGTTTGCGTCTGATTGCCGCCGGCAATGACAGGCGGGCACATTTGTACCGTCTGATCGCGCAACTCAAAGGCGGAATGAAAGATTTACCCTGGCTTTTGCTGGCGTCGGATACCGCGATACAACCGTTGATTGTCGGTGAGAACAGGGGCGCGCTGGACTTAAGTATGGCATTGCAGAAGCGCGGCATCCGGGTTGCGGCTATCCGGCCGCCTACCGTACCAGCCGGGACTGCGCGATTGCGCATCACTTTGTCGGCCAGCCACACGACAGCTGATGTCAGCCGTTTGCTGGAGGCTTTGCATGAACTTGCCAAGGGATTTTAAACTGATGTTATTCAGTAACATCAATTATAGAAAACAAAAATGACCGTCTTGCACGTTGACAGGTTTGGCAATACAGGTGAACCGCTGTTGTTCATCCATGGCTGGGGCATGCACAGTGGCATGTGGAGCAGCGTGCTGTCACAACTGGCCGGAGAATATCGCGTGATGGCCGTCGATTTGCCCGGACATGGACTTAGTGCGGAAAATGGACAGTGGATAACGGGTAGCGGGAAAAATGTTGATTCGAACACTGACGACTCACAACTTACCACTTACCACTTGGACAGTCTCGTTGATCAATTATCCGCGCAATTTACTGAACCCGTTACCGTCTGCGGCTGGTCACTGGGCGGACAGCTTGCCTTGCGCTGGGCAGAGCGGTTTCCTGAGCAAATAAAACGGCTGGTGTTGGTAGCTTCAACGCCCTGTTTTGTGCAGCGGGACGACTGGCTTTGTGCCATGGAAAAAGAGACGCTGAACGCATTTGCAGCATTATTGCAAAAAGACTTTGCGGTCACGTTGCGCCGGTTTCTGGCGCTGCAAGCGCGTGGCAGTGAACAGGAGCGGGAATTATTGATCAATCTGCGTCATTTGTTGCAAACCCGCCCGGAACCTGACCTGACAGCGTTGCAATCCGGACTGGCGCTGCTGCGTGACGTCGATTTGCGTGAAATTTTGCCGCTAATCAGTCAACCGTCACTGGTGGTTGCAGGCGTTCGTGATACGCTCACACCTTTTGCTGCCTCGCAATATCTGGCGACTCACTTGCCCTTCGCACGACTGGCAGCAATAGCAGGTGCAGCACATACACCTTTTTTATCCCATTCGGATATATTTATTGAATTGATGCGTGACTTTTTACATGAATGAATTTGTAATCGATAAAAAAGCCATGCGCAGATCCTTTTCCCGCGCGGCAGCAAACTATGATGCAACTGCGGTATTGCAACGTGAAGTCTGCACGCGCATGCTGGAGCGACTGGATTATGTCAAGATACAGCCTGAACGTCTGCTCGATGCCGGTTCCGGTACCGGCTGGGGCGGACGGCAACTGGCGGAAAAGTATCCGGCTGCCACGCTGATCTCACTGGATATCGCCATCGGCATGTTGCAAAATGCGCAAAGCCGCTCAAACTGGTGGCAAAAATTATTTGGGGCTAAACGGAATTTTCCTGTTTGTGCTGATGTGGAAGCTTTGCCGTTGAGTCCTAACAGCCTTGACATGGTCTGGTCGAATATGGCGGTGCAGTGGTGTAATGATTTGCCCGCAACTTTTGTCGAACTGCATCGTGTGCTCAAAACAGAAGGGCTGTTGATGTTCAGTACCTTGGGGCCGGACACGCTCAAAGAGTTGCGCCAGTCGTTCAGCGGCGTGGATGAACACAGTCATCTGAACCGTTTTGCCGACATGCACGACATCGGCGATATGCTAGTACAAGCCGGCTTCGCCGAGCCCGTCATGGACATGGAATATCTGACGCTGACTTACAACGATGTGCGCGGCGTATTGCAGGATCTCAAAGGCATAGGCGCGCATAATACGACAGAGGGGCGCGGACAGGGGCTGATGGGTAAAGCCGCTTTTGCGCGCTTGCTGGAAAATTACGAAAAATTGCGCCGCGACGGTAAGCTGCCGGCTACTTATGAAGTGGTTTACGGCCATGCTTGGAAGCCTGCTCCGCGTGTGAACCGCGACGGGGCTGCAATTATCAAGACATCCTTCAAGCTATGAATGCAGGATATTGAACCTTGAACCTGACTTTATGAATTATTTTGTCACAGGTACGGATACCGATGTCGGCAAAACGCTGATCAGTTGCGCCTTGCTGCAGGCTTTTGCAGGTCAAGGATTGCGGGTGACAGGCATGAAACCGGTCGCCTGCAATGAGGGTGCGGTAAGTGAGGATGTCAGGCAGCTGGCGGCTAGCAGCAATGTACAAGGCATGCCCGGTCAGGTGAATCCCTATTTTTTTGAGCGGGCCGTGGCACCGCATCTGGCGGCTGAATTGTCCGGAGTCAGAATTAATCTGGAGCGCATTGTGCAATCCTACTGTGAGCTGGCGACTCAGGCTGATGTGGTGATTGTAGAAGGCACAGGCGGCTATCTGCTGCCGCTCAATGACCAGGAGGATGGTGCTGATCTTGCCCGGCAGTTGAAATTGCCGGTGATCATGGTGGTGGGCATGCGGCTGGGTTGCATCAATCATGCGCTGCTCACCAGCATGGCGATTGCCGCCAGCGGTTTGAAACTGGCAGGCTGGGTGGCGAACTGCGTGGATAAAGATATGAAGATGCGGGAGGAAAATATCGCCGCTTTGCAGCAGCGTATTGCAGGGCCGTTGCTTGGTGTGGTGCCGAATTTCAAAACCCTTCCGGATATAAAAGAAGTAGCGAAATTTTTGGAACTGTCGCTGTTACACGCTTAGAATCCCACTATCCACTATCCACTATCCACTATCCACTATCCACTATCCACTATCCACTATCCACTATCCACTATCCACTATCCATTGCATTTATGACCGATTTTAGTATTGTCGCGGTATTCTTTGTCGGTCTTTTAAGCGGCGTTCACTGTCTTGGAATGTGCGGCAGTCTGGTCGGTATTTTGACCGGTCAGTTGCCCGAACAGGGGGCGCGCTGGCCATTTCATCTGGCCTACAGCACAGGGCGAGTGGCAAGCTATACGCTGGCAGGCGCACTGGTTGGTGCTATCGGTCAGGCAGGCATGCTGTTGCGCGATGTGATGCCCGTTCAACATTTGTTGTTCGCCTTGTCCAGTATGATGCTGATCGCATTAGGACTTTATCTCGCCGGGATTTGGGGCTTCGTGCGGCGCATCGAGATGTTGGGCAAATCGCTGTGGAAGCGCATTCAGCCATTGACGCGCGGCTTGTTTCCGGTGGTAACGCCGTTGCGGGCTTTTTTGTTAGGCACTTTGTGGGGGTGGTTGCCTTGCGGACTGGTATACAGTGTGCTGATTACCGCTTTGGCCAGCGGGCATGCAAAAAGCGGTGCGCTGGTGATGCTGGTGTTTGGCCTGGGTACTTTACCGAATCTGCTGGCAATCGGCCTGTTCTGGGAAAGTTTGAAGCATTGGGTGCAAGCACCGCAAGTGCGCAGGGCTGCCGGGTTACTGGTGGTGTGTCTGGGAGTCTATGGCCTGTTCAAGGTAGGCTATACCCTTTATATCAACGGATGGATCGGGAGTTGTCATGTCGCTGCGTAATTTGCTGATAGTGATGTTGTCGTTTTTCATCTCCGCCTGCGACGGGCCCAGGCTGCCTTCGCCGTTTCACGCCAGTGATGTTTCCGGTAAATTTGCCGGTGCTGATTTCAAGTTGACTGACCATAACGGTAAAGTACGCACACTGAGTGATTTTCGCGGCAAAGTTGTGGTGTTGTTTTTTGGCTATACGCATTGTCCTGACGTTTGTCCGACGACCATGGCGGATCTGGCTCATGTGATGGGAAATCTGGGTAAACATGCGGAGCGCGTGCAGGTGTTATTTGTCACCATCGATCCCGATCGGGACACGCAAGCCTTGCTGGCGCAATATGTGCCGGCGTTTAATCCATCATTTCTGGGTTTATATGGCGATAACGGTACCACAGCACAAGTTGCCAAAATTTTTAATGTGATCTATCAAAAGCAGGCGGGTCGTGCAGGCTATAATGTGGATCATAGTGCAGGTTCTTATTTGATTGATACGGCAGGAAAGGTTAGATTGCTCTCCCCCTACGCGCAACGCGTTGATTTTCTGGAGCAGGATATCCGTTTGCTGCTGGCGCTGGGCAAGCCTTGAGCAGGTGTTTTCGCTTGCCTGGTGTTATGATTCGCATTAACGAACACACTTATCCGGGGGGAAAGTATGAAAATTTTGTTGGCAGATGACCATGCGCTGTTTCGCGATGGAATGAGATATGTTTTGCAACAGTTGACGGACCCGCTGGAAATACTGGAAGCGGATAATTTTCAGGATTGTTTAAAGCTTGCAGGCCAAAATTTGGATTTGGGTCTGGTGCTGCTTGATTTGTATATGCCGGGTAGCGACGGCGCAAAGTCGGTTAGCTATTTCCATCAGCGCTATCCTACGCTTTCTGTCGTCGTGGTATCAGGCGAGGAAGCGAGTTCAAATATGGAAAAAGTCATGAATTACGGTGCTGCAGGTTTTATCAGTAAGAGTTCAAATACTCAAACGATGTTAGCAGCCTTGAATCTGGTGCTGTCCGGCGGGATATATCTGCCGCCGGAAATTGCACATGCGTATGTTTGTGAAACAGGACACGCGGACAAGCGTTTTCATGTGAATGCTTATGGATTGACGCCACGTCAGCTGGAAGTATTGCAGAATATTTGTGCAGGGATGAGCAATAAGGAAATCGCAACCGCCATGAATCTTGCTGATGGAACCGTAAAAATTCATGTCGCAGCTGTTTATCTGACCTTGAAAGTGAACGGTCGTCTGGAAGCGGTGCGTGCAGCCGAGCATCTGGGGCTGGTCGGAGTGCCTTATGGCTGAAGCAGGTCGCGACTTGCCGGAAAATAAATTGTTCAGTTTATTGCGTGAATCGCGTTGGTTGTTGCTGACTGCGTTGGCGCTGTATTTTACGGTAGCGTTGTACGGTTATAACCCCGCTGATTCGGCCTGGTCGCAGAGCGCATCCGGCACACGGATTTATAATCCTACCGGAGTGTTGGGCGCTTATTTATCCGACCTATCGTTCTATTTGTTTGGTGTGTCAACCTGGTGGCTGGTGCTGTTCATGCTGCAACAAGTGTGGTCAGGCTATCGCAGACTACGTCAAGACAGTGTTTTCTGTAAGCGTACCTTATGGGTTGCCTTTATCGGCTTCAGTTTGTTGTTGTTTTCCAGCAGCGCGCTGGAAGCGATCCGTCTGTATACCCTTAAAGTATCCCTGCCACTGGCACCCGGTGGTATGTTTGGCCTGATGATAGGGAAAGCACTGACGCATTTGCTGGGATTTACCGGGGCAACTTTGTTGCTGCTAGCGTTAATGGCTGCCAGTTTCAGTTTGTTCACGGGATTGTCCTGGTTGCGTTTTATGGACTGGCTGGGTGCGAAACTGGAGGCCGGGTTCTGCCGGGCATTGAACTTTTGGCAAACCCGTCAGGACAAGCGCATAGGCGAACAGGCAATCAGTCAGCGTCGTACCGTATTGGCTGTTGAGAAAAAACGGGTCGAAGTGCATCAGCCTATGCCTGTCGAAAGACCGGTTGTGGTAGTTCAATCAGCGCGAGCGAACGAAGAAAAGCAGGTAGTGCGCGTGAACGAAGAAAAGCAGATTACGCTGTTTGAAAATATGTCCGACTCGCCTCTGCCACCGTTGCATTTGTTGGATCCAGCAACCCATCAGACAGAGACTGTTTCCGCCGATACACTGGAATTCACTTCACGTCTGATTGAGCGCAAATTGCAGGATTTTGGTGTGGCTGTCAAAGTTGTCGCAGCCTATCCCGGACCTGTGATCACGCGTTACGAAATCGAACCTGCTGTCGGCGTGAAGGGCAGTCAGATCACCAATCTGGTGCGGGACTTGGCGCGTGCACTGTCTGTGGTAAGCATTCGTCTGGTTGAGACAATCCCTGGAAAAACCTACATGGCGCTGGAATTACCCAATGCCAAACGGCAGATGGTGCAACTGTCTGAAATTCTGAATTCTCAGGTTTATGCAGACATGCACTCCATGCTGACCATTGCCATGGGCAAGGATATCGCCGGTAATCCGGTGGTGGCCGATCTGGCCAAAATGCCGCATGTGCTGGTGGCGGGGACGACAGGTTCCGGTAAATCAGTGGGAATCAACGCCATGATTCTGAGTATTATTTACAAGGCTACGCCGCAGCAAGTGCGCATGTTGTTGATCGACCCGAAGATGCTCGAACTATCCGTTTATGAAGGAATCCCGCATTTGCTCTGCCCTGTGGTGACAGATATGCGTCAGGCAGCTTCAGGGCTTAACTGGTGTGTGCAGGAGATGGATAAGCGCTACCGGCTGATGTCGCACTTTGGCGTGCGCAATATCGCCGGTTTTAATCAAAAGTTTCGTGAAGCGATTAAGTCCGACAAGCCGCTGACGAATCCGTTTTCGCTGACGCCTGATAATCCGGAGGCGCTGGAAGAATTGCCGTTGATTGTGGTATTTATCGACGAACTGGCTGATCTGATGATGGTGGTGGGCAAAAAAATCGAAGAGCTGATTGCCCGTCTGGCACAAAAGGCGCGAGCTTCCGGCATTCATCTGGTGCTGGCTACTCAGCGTCCTTCTGTGGATGTCATTACCGGCCTCATTAAAGCCAACGTGCCGACGCGCATTGCCTTTCAGGTGTCAAGCAAGATTGATTCCCGCACTATCCTAGATCAGATGGGCGCGGAAGCCTTGCTGGGGCAGGGCGATATGCTGTATCTGCCGCCGGGCACCGGCTATCCGCAACGGGTACATGGTGCGTTTGTCTCCGATCAGGAAGTGCATCGTATTGCCGAGCATCTGAAGGCGCAAGGCGCACCTGAATATATAGAAGGTATGCTCAATTCGCTGGAAGAGTCAGGGGATGATGGCGGAGGAAGTGCCCCGACATTGAATGCGGAAGCGGATCCTTTATATGATCAGGCGGTGGAAATCGTGGTTAAGTCTCGCCGTGCGTCGATTTCTCTGGTTCAGCGCAACTTGCGCATCGGTTACAACCGCGCCGCACGTCTGGTTGAGCAAATGGAAGCGGCTGGTATCGTCACCGCGATGCAAAGCAACGGCAATCGCGAAGTGATCGCTCCACACAGGGAGTCGTGAGTGGTAAGTAGTGAGTGATAAGTTCCCGAATCCTGAATCCAAAATCCAAAAAAATGAAAAATATAATTATTATAGTAATACTGTTTCTCGCGCCGTTGACTGCACGGGCCGATGCGATAGAAAAGCTTAAAACTTTTATCGGCGCTACTCATTCCGCGCAGGCGAATTTTACGCAAGTTGTACAGGATCAGAACGGCAAACATATTCAGAGTGCTGCTGGTGTGATGCAGTTTCAGCGACCGGGGAAATTTCGCTGGACTTACCAGCAACCGTATGAGCAAATTATTGTCGGCGATGGCGCAAAATTCTGGTTGTATGACAAGGATTTGAATCAGGTGACAGTCAAAAAACTCGATGCTGCACTGGGCAATAGTCCGGCTGCGTTGCTGGCAGGCAATAATGAGATTGAGCGCGGTTTTGTGCTCAAGAATAGCGGCAACCGCGACGGGCTTGAATGGTTGCAAGCGACGCCCAAAGGTTCGGATAGCAGCTTCTCTGCAATCTATATGGCTTTCGATGCTCAGGCAGGGCTGGTTGTCATGGAGTTGAATGACGCGTTCGGCCACAAGACGGTGCTGCGTTTTGCAGGCTTGCAGCGCAATCCTAGGTTATCGGCACAGCAGTTTCAGTTCACCCCGCCGGCGGGCACGGATTTGATCGGTGAATAATCACTAACCATGTTCAATGCTTCGTTATTTAAGAGTCCGACTGCCGCCGCCCCGCTTGCCGAACGATTGCGCCCCAAACATATAGACGAGGTGATCGGGCAATCGCATCTGCTGGGTGAGGGGCGCCCGCTGCGTCTGGCATTTCAGTCGGGTCGTCTGCATTCTATGATTTTGTGGGGACCGCCGGGCGTTGGCAAGACTACGCTGGCAAGACTCATGGCTTCAGCCTTCGATGCCGAATTCATGCCGTTGTCCGCAGTGCTGTCGGGTGTGAAGGATATTCGGGAAGCGATTGCCAATGCGCAGCAGGTGTTGCAGCAGAAGGGGCGTCATACCATCCTGTTCGTCGACGAAGTACATCGTTTCAACAAATCTCAGCAGGATGCATTTCTGCCCTTTGTCGAACAGGGACTGGTCACCTTTGTTGGCGCAACCACAGAAAATCCCTCCTTCGAAGTAAACAACGCGCTGCTGTCACGCGCGCAGGTATATGTGCTGCATGCCCTCTCTATTGATGAACTGGGGCAATTGTTTGATCACGCGCAGCAAGAGGCGATGCCGTGTGTGAGCTTCGGGGCTGACGCGCGAGAGCGGATTATCGGTTATGCAGACGGTGATGCGCGTCGCTTGCTGAACGTGCTGGAGCAGCTGCAAACAGCGGCAAAAACGTCGGGAACAAGTAAAATAGATGGCGCATTTCTCGACAATACACTGGCGCAGAATTTGCGTCGTTTCGACAAGGGCGGTGAGGCGTTTTACGACCAGATTTCAGCGTTGCATAAATCGGTCAGAGGGTCGAACCCGGATGCTGCGCTGTACTGGCTGGTGCGCATGCTGGATGGCGGTGCGGATGCACGCTATCTGGCGCGGCGCATTGTCAGGATGGCGTGGGAAGATATCGGGCTGGCCGACCCCAGAGCGATTCAGCTGGCAAATGATGCGGCACTGACCTATGAACGATTAGGTTCTCCGGAAGGGGAACTGGCGCTGGCACAAGCCGTGATTTACCTGGCCTGTGCGCCCAAGTCGAATGCAGGCTATGTCGCGTATAATGCCGCGCGCGCTTTTGTTGCTCAGGATGGCTCAAGGGATGTGCCGCTGCACTTGCGCAATGCACCGACAAAATTGATGAAACAACTCGATTACGGTCGCGATTATCGCTACGCGCACGACGAGGCTGGCGGCTATGCGGCAGGAGAGCATTATTTTCCGGATAATATGCCGGAGGTTGGTTTTTATCAGCCGACTAATCGCGGATTAGAGGGTAAAATTTCAGAAAAATTAGCGCGCCTGCGTGAATTGGACGCAGCGGCAAAAAAAGGATAAACAAAATGTTAGATATTCAGATTTTACGCAGTGATTTGGACAATGTTGCAGCACGTCTGGCGACAAGAGGTTTCGTGCTGGATACGGCACGCTTTATTGAACTGGAGACCGCACGCAAGGATATCCAGATGCGCACGCAGGAATTACAAGCCAAGCGCAACAGCTCCTCAAAACTGATCGGGCAGGCCAAGTCACGCGGTGAAGACACCACGGCAATTATGGCGGAAGTGGCACTGGTGGGTGAAGGACTGAAAGCGATTGAGATCCAACTCGTGCAACTGCAAAACGAATTGCAGTCGATGCTCGAGGGATTACCCAATATGCCGCATGAAAGCGTGCCGGTTGGAAAATCAGAAGCGGATAATCTGGAAGTACGCAAGGTGGGTGCTATCCCCGAATTTGATTTTGTCGTTAAGGATCACGTCGAGCTGGGTGAGAAGCTGGGCGGGCTGGATTTTGAAACGGCCGCTAAAATTTCAGGTGCGCGTTTCTCTGTTCTTAAGGGGGGGCTTGCGCGCATGCATCGTGCGCTGGCGCAGTTTATGCTTGATACGCATAGCGACTGTCACGGCTATACCGAGGTGTATGTGCCATATATGGTGAATGCGGCATCAATGCGCGGTACCGGGCAGTTACCAAAGTTTGAGGAAGACCTGTTTCGGGTGCCGCGTCAGATGGGCGAGGAAGGCGAGCAGAATTTTTATCTGATTCCAACTGCCGAGGTGCCGGTGACCAACATGGTGCGCGATGAAATTATCCCGCTGGAGGATTTGCCGCTGAAATATGTTGCACATACGCCGTGTTTTCGTTCTGAGGCAGGTTCTGCCGGACGCGACACGCGCGGGTTGATACGCCAGCATCAGTTTGAAAAGGTGGAGCTGGTGCAGATGGTGTATCCGGATGAATCCTACGCTGCCCTGGCGCAATTGCTAGGACATGCTGAAACGATTTTACAGCAGTTGGGCCTGTCTTATCGCGTGGTAAAACTCTGCACCGGCGATATCGGTTTTTCTTCTGCTACCACTTACGATATTGAGGTTTGGTTGCCCGCGCAGAATACTTACCGGGAAATTTCTTCATGCAGTAATTTTGAGGCGTTTCAGGCCCGGCGATTGCAGGCGCGTTTCAGGAATGCGGCGGGTAAGCCGGAATTGCTGCATACGCTGAATGGTTCGGGGCTTGCCGTAGGCCGTACACTCGTCGCGATTTTAGAAAACAATCAACTTGCGGATGGCAGCGTGAAAATCCCGGAAGTATTGCAATGTTACATGGGGGGTTTAAAAATATTGTCTGCAAGTTGATTGTTTCTGCGCAGACAAAAGACAAATAAAGCACGTAGCTAATACAATCAACTTGCCGATAGCAGTATATGCACACCATAAGTGTTCAGGCCCTGACGGAAAGCGATAATTGATTTGTCTATTTTGTCAGGGAATAGGATGAATCGGCCAATTCATTGCTCAAATTGGCTTTCACTTGAATCGGCAGGTGCAACGAAAAAGCGGGTTTGGCACGTGTGCTGAGCAGTTGGTAGTCATGTTTCGCAACACTTGCCGTATCATCGGTTAGTCGGGACAGAATGTCATAATAAGCACGGACATTTTCGACAAAAACGACGGCTTCACCGCCACGCGCATAGCCGTGTTTAAGTGAGTCAAAATAAGCCGGGTTGGTTAATGAAGGCAGCCATTTTTTCACATCGACCCAGGAGTTTGCATTACCTTTTTTTCTTTCAGTCAATACCCTCGCATCCTCAAGATGACCTTGTCCCTGATTGTAGGCGGACAGAGCCATCCAGGTGCGTTCCGGCTCTTCAATTTTTTCCGGCAGTTGACTTTTTATCTGCTCCAGATATTTTGCGCCGGCCAAAATGCTCTCTCCGGCATTAAGGCGGTTGCTTACTTTCATTTCGTCTGCTGTAGCTTCCGTCAACATCATCATGCCGCGTACGTTGGTAAAAGAGGTTGCCAGAGGATCCCAGTGCGATTCCTGATAGGCCATGGCTGCAACCAGACGCCAGTCTTCGTTGACCGCTTTGCCTGCCTTTTCGAAAAGTGAGCGATACTTGGGAAGTATCCTGGTGGTTAGCTCGATAAATGTGGCTGCGTCCAGGGGAGCCAGTCTGTCGTTGTGGCCGTAGTAACGATCCAATAGATTGTTCAATTCACCGTTGCTGGTGATCTGGGCGAAGTACTGTTCTGTTGCCGTGATCAGATCGTTGTCCGCGTCGCCCGGAAAAGCCCAGGCCAGCTTGGCTGGTTTGCCAATATCAAATGCCGCAGCCAGATTTTCGTAGTAATTGAGCATTTGCGAAATTTGTTCGTGATTGGCAATCGTGTAGTCCAGTTTGCCTTGAGCAACCTCCTTTAGCAGGTCTTCAACCGTGTCTGTGCTACGTGAGGCCCAAGTTAGGTCGGGTATTTGCTCCCTGGCCATAATAAGTGCTTTTTCGTGGTTTGAGCCTGCTACGACTGCAATGCGTTTACCTAGCAGGTCTATTAAGTGGCGCGGTGCCGGCTGGTCCTGATTGAATGCGACCTGTTCGACAGAGCTCAGGTAACCCGGTCCCAGCAGCAAGCCATTGGTTTTTTGATCCAGCCGGAAACCTGAAGATGATAAATGCGCTTGATGATTGCGCAGTGTTTTTTCGATCTGATCAGCCGGAATCAAAATTATTTCCAGCGGAACATGCAGATAATCGGCAAATTGCCGTGCAAGTTGTTTGGAAAATTCCTCATCGGAGAGTGTGCTGTCCTGCGCAATGGCGACAACCAGTTGCTTTGTACGCCAGGAAGGTAATAGTTTGGTTACAAATGGCTTGTTCAGATGCGTATAGCCGAACAGCAGCAGCGACATAAAAATGCCGAACTGAAACAGTCTGATGATGAGAATGTGTCTGCGCATGACAACATTTTGCACTAAATCTTCAGTATGCTGGTAGAATTCGCATTCCGGAGAGGTGGCAGAGTGGTCGAATGTACCTGACTCGAAATCAGGCGTACGGTATTCCCGTACCGAGGGTTCGAATCCCTCCTTCTCCGCCAAATTAAAAAGGACACCCTTAAGGGTGTCCTTTTTAATTTGGGAGAACGGCGGGTGAGAACCCTCCCGGGTTCGACCAGCGAGCATTGCTCGCGCAGGACGCCAGAGGGGCGGCCCCGAACATTGCGAGGGATGAGCGCATCGCGGATGCAGCGCGATGCGCGAGCACCAGCGAGCACTGCTCAGGCAGTATGCACGAAGAGCAATCCCGTCTGATAACGGATGTGGCACAATAGTTACGTGATTGCGGACTCAACACCTCATGGAAATACGCAAATTTTTCACTGCGACTCTGAAAATGGATAACGCTGGTGCTGGCGGTTTTTGCTCAGAACGGTTAATCTACTGCCTATGGATGAATACACCACAAGAAAACCAATGAATTTACGCCGCAGAGGTATTTATCTGCTGCCTAATCTTTTTACTACCGGCGCGTTGTTCTCAGGTTTCTATGCCATTGTGCAAGCAATGAACGGACAGTTCGAGCATGCAGCGGTGGCAATTTTTATTGCAATGATACTGGATGGCCTGGACGGTCGGGTGGCTCGCATGACGCATACCCAGAGTGAATTTGGTGCGGAATACGATAGCTTGTCCGATATGGTTTCATTTGGCGTTGCTCCTTCTCTGGTCGTGTATGAGTGGGCGCTGAAGGGGATGGGTAAATGGGGCTGGTTTGCCGCTTTTATTTATTGTGTTGCCACTGCACTGCGCCTGGCCAGGTTTAATACCAATCATGAGGTTATTGACAAAAATTATTTTCAGGGCTTGCCAAGTCCGGCTGCGGCAGCGCTGGTAGGGGGCTTCGTCTGGGTGATGCTCGACTCAGGTTTTAGTGGCGAGCAGATGCGCTGGTATGCTTCCGCCCTGACGGTTTTCGCCGGTTTGAGTATGGTCAGCAATTTGCCTTTCTACAGCTTCAAGACCATTAATATGCGCAAGAGCGTGCCATTCCTGGTGATTTTTCTTGTGGCTCTGTTTTTTCTGCTGATTTTTAGTTACCCGCCAGGTGTGCTGTTTGGCTTATTCTTGTGTTATTCCCTGTCAGGTTTTGTCATGTGGTATCTTCGTCGCAAACAGTCTGCCTGACTCCCGCAGCGTTCGGATGCCAGACATTCCTGTGCTACTTAAAATTAATTCCATCAGGAGTATTACATGACAGATAAATTAATCATATTCGATACCACTTTGCGCGATGGCGAGCAGAGTCCCGGCGCTGCGATGACGCGTGAAAAAAAGATCCGCATTGCACGTCAGCTGGAGAAGCTGGGAGTGGATGTGATTGAGGCCGGTTTTGCGGCAGCCAGTGACGGCGACTTCGAAGCGGTGAAAGCCGTGGCAGAAACGGTCAAAGGTTCAACGATATGCTCACTGGCACGTGCCAGTGAGAATGACGTGCGACGTGCAGGTTTGGCCATCACCCCTGCGAAATCGGGTCGCATCCACACTTTTATTGCCACCAGTCCGATACACATGCAGCACAAGTTGCGCATGAACGAGGATCAAGTGGTTGAGCGTGCCGTCGCAGCAGTGAAATGGGCGCTTGAATATACCGATGATGTGGAATTTTCCGCCGAAGATGCGGTGCGCTCTGATATGGCTTTTCTGGTGCGCGTGTTTGATGCGGTGATCAAGGCGGGTGCCAAAACTTTAAATGTACCTGATACGGTCGGCTATTCGATACCCGCGGCCTGGGGCGAGAGGATCAGACAATTGATTCTTCAGGTGCCAGATTCGGATAAGGTCATCTGGTCCACGCATTGCCATAACGATCTGGGGCTGGCAGTGGCGAACTCTTTGTCAGCGGTGATGAATGGGGCACGTCAGGTCGAATGCACCATCAATGGCTTAGGCGAGCGTGCCGGCAATGCCTCGCTGGAAGAGATCGTCATGGCGGTGAAAACGCGTCACGACATTTTCAATCTGCATACGCGTATTGATACCACGCAGATTGTAACAACTTCAAAACTGGTTTCCAGCATCACAGGTTATCCTGTCCAACCGAACAAGGCGATTGTGGGCGCGAATGCCTTTGCGCATGAGTCCGGGATTCATCAGGACGGTGTCCTGAAACACCGCGAAACCTACGAAATCATGCGTGCAGAGGATGTGGGCTGGAACGCCAATAAGCTGACGCTGGGCAAATTATCCGGGCGGAATGCCTTGCGTTCGCGTTTTGCCAGTTTAAATATCGAATTCGCCTCGGAAGAACTGTTTAATGCGGCTTTTACGCGTTTCAAGGAACTGGCCGATCGCAAGAGTGACATTTTTGATGAGGATTTGCAGGCTTTAGTGAGTATTGATGCGATTACAGAGATCAATGAACATTATCGTCTGATTTCGTTGCGCGCTCACAGTGAAACAGGCATTTTGCCGACAGCACATGTGGTGATGAGTATCGGAGCCGACAAGTTTGAAGCCGAAATGCAAGGTGGCGGACCGGTTGATGCAGCCTTTAAAGCCATCGAAAAAGTCGTGCATAGCGGCACCGAGTTGCAACTGTATTCAGTGAACAACATCACCAGCGGTACGGACGCGCAGGGCGAAGTGACTGTGCGACTGGCTCGTGGCGGGCGCATTGTGAACGGGCAGGGTGCTGACACGGATATTGTCGTGGCTTCCGCCCAGGCCTATCTGAATGCGCTGAATAAATTGCAGGATAGTGCCGAGCGCGCTCACCCGCAAGTGTGAAATCTGGCTGATATCAAAAAGGCATAACACTATTCTTTATATTCTTGTTGTCCTCATGATGGTTCGGTGGCTGACCCGGGCGGATCAGCTCATCCATCATGCGCGGTTTTATACGCGTTTTGCTGGTGCTTATCGTCGACTTGTTCATGATTACCGGCAGAAGATTTATACAGGCAGTCTGCTTAAAGGCTGTCCGGTAGAGATGCAGGCGGGCAGCAAGA
This sequence comes from uncultured Nitrosomonadales bacterium, assembly GCA_903915035.1. Lineage (GTDB taxonomy): Bacteria > Pseudomonadota > Gammaproteobacteria > Burkholderiales > Gallionellaceae > Gallionella. The sequence continues at coordinate 21,451 of CAIWRI010000121.1, forward strand.
CAATTTCCAGTACTTATCCCGCCGCAGCCTGGCGGATATGGAACCTTCCCGCAAGGCGTGCCCGATTTGCGTATCGGTACGCCTTGAGTGTAACTATGTATCAGGCAGTTGAATCACCACAGCGTAGTCTTTTAATAAATCATCACTGTAAAATAGGAAAATATCATGAAAACCTCCCATCTTCTTAATGTGTTTGCTCTGGCAGCTTTAGCCATGACCGGAATTGCGACTGCAAATGAAATGACCCATGAAGGCTATCTGATAGACAGCCGGGGCACTGTCGTCAGAGATGGCTCCGGTCAGTGTGTGCACACCGGATTCTGGACATCAGAGATGGTCATTGAAGGATGCGGAAAAGCAGCCCCGCTAGCCGCCGTTGTAACAGCACCTGTAGCAGCACCTGTAGCAGCACCGGTACCCGCGCCTGTTGTTAAGGCAAAAACCGTTTTTGTTCCTTATACCCTGCAGACTGAAGCCCTGTTTGCCTACAATAAATCTGAACTGAAAGAGCAGGGAAAACAGAAGATTCACGATGAAGTTCTCGATAAAATGAAGGAATATACGAAAACTGATACTGTGGTCATAACCGGCTACGCCGACAGGATCGGCAGTGCAAAATATAACACGGCTCTCTCGCAACGTCGTGCAGATGCTGTCAAAGCATACATCGTTGCACAAGGCGTCGATGGCGGTCGCATTGAGACAGCAGCAAAAGGCGAAGCGGATCCTGTTGTGTCCTGCGATAACATCAAAGGCAAGGCCAATCATAAAAACAAGGCGCTGATTTCATGTCTGCAACCTAATCGTCGTATCGTACTGGATATCAAGGGACAAATGCCCGTTCAGAAGTAAGCTTTGAATAATACCCGAGGTCGCTTTTAAACTGTATCTCGATTCATCACAGGTAAATCTTCCAATGGGGGATTTACCGTGTGGGATTTATTACAATTACCGTTAGCATGAAACTTTGCTAAGCATGGGGCAGTCGTCACTGTCACGTAATGCAATCAGCCAGCAGATAAAGCCGGAAGCGGGCTTCAGTTAATCAGTAGTCTGTGCAGACTGCCAGTAGAAGCGCATCAATTGCTCATGAACAGCAGGGCAGAAGTTTTTCAGGATATCGGGCGCGGTAAAAAAATATTCACTCAGCACGGCGAAATTTCTGCCGGACTGGTCGACGCATAAGTATTAATCAAGCTAACCTCTCCTGGCGCCACCTGCTGACATATCGCAGGCGCAGCTCATGGTTTTCGCCGGTAGAGCCCGGCTCATGCCTCGCGCCAGGTTCGGCTGAGGTTTCAGCGTAGCCATACCGGGGCAAATGACGGCATGCCCATGTCATTGATGGCTTTTCTCATATCGCGTGGCAATTCTTCGGTAGGGCTTGCCGAACAGGCATTCGACGACCTGACGCCC
>CAIWRI010000122.1 GCA_903915035.1 uncultured Nitrosomonadales bacterium
ACTGACCCTAATTTATTTTACGAAACAACTGAAAACACCAGCAAACCCATTACAGAAATGACGTCGATGCAAGATTTCATTACAGCTTTTCGTTTTCAATTAGATGAAATGGCAAGGCATGCCGTGCAATGCAATAACTATTTTGGCCGTTTTTTGGAACAGGAGCGAGCCTCGCCCTTTCTGTCCGGTCTTTTTGTCGGCCCCACCAACACACCGGACAGTCAGGGTGCAAAATTTCGTGACGTAGCGGCGGGAGGTGCAAAATATAACTCTGCCGGAGTGGCCATTATTGGGCTGGCCGATGTAATAGATTCATTTTGCATCATTGACAGCCTAATTTTTGGCGGCAAGATCAGTGTTCAGGAATTATTGGCGGCACTACAGTGTAACTTTATAGCAAACACACAAGCCGGTAAACAGGCTGATGATTGGTGGCATGAAGCATTACAACGAATGCGGGTATGGTTCCGCAACGACACGCCCGCCAATCTGCCTGCATTATCGGATGAACGTCTGGCTGCAATTAACAAGATCATACAGTTGGCACCTCATTACGGGGCCGGTGTTGACGATACTAGTGGCGGCATCTATAACAATTCGCTGGCCGTGCATTACACCCAGTTATTGACAACAATCATACACGATACTTTTTACAAATACCGGACGCATCGTGGAGGACGTTATCTTGCCGGTTACTGGTCAATGACCAACCATGCCGGTTTTGGAATGCTCACCGAGGCAACCCCCAACGGGCGTCAAACCGGCAAAGCATTTGCATCCGGCATTACGCCCTGTCCCGGCGTAGTCAAAACTAATGGTGATCCGGTCATACTGCTGGATCACATGCTGTCAGTAACAGCAGTCCATGCCGATACCGTACAAAACGGCTACACCTATAACCTGAGCTTGACGACTCGGGATGTTAGCCACAGAGCAGAAGATACCGAATTGTTTGCACGCTATATGAAAGCATTTACCGATAATGATGGCGTGCTGGTGCAAATGTGCGTGTCTTCGATTAATGATCTGGTCGCCGCCGACAAAGCGGCCACTGCCGCATCTCAAGCGAATGCAGGCAGTGAGGAACAACAGGCATTGGCTCCTTTTAACCTATAAAAATCATTTCAACAAAGCGCTATAATCTGTATCGACCGAATTAATTGAGTTGAGCCATGGTATTACCGCTTAAAGACACTCACCCAAAGGGTGATGCAGAATCCAACCTTAAAAAGCGCGAAATCAGCGCACTGGTTGCCGACACATTTGCAGGAAAAATCCATATTGAGTGGGATCCGCAAGCTCAAGTGACCCCTTTGGGGCAATTGCCATTTTTCATTCAGTTTTTAAAAATGGGACATTTATTTGAGCCTTGGGTGAATGACTGTCCGTTGAGTTATGCCAGCAATAACGCACCCAAAAAAGTGAATGTTCTGGGATCGTTTTTGTTATCAATCCTGGCAGGACATACTCGCTATACCCATATAACCAGTTTGATGGGAGAGAGTGTTAACTCTACCTTATTAGGCATGACCAAGGTCATCAGTGATGATAGCGCTCGCAGAGCACTGGCCAGGATTGATGAAGACAGTGGCGTCAGTTGGTTACAAAATCATTTATATCGTTGTTACAGTCCGCTACTGAGTCAGTCATGGATACTGGATACTGATGTGACCATTAAGCCCTTGTATGGTCAGCAGGAAGGCGCGGTTGTTGGCTATAATCCCACGAAACCCGGCCGTCCCTCGCATACCTTTCACACTTACATGATCGCGAATTTACGCCTCATTCTTGATGTCGAGGTACAGGCAGGTAACCAAAGTTCATCCGCTTATTCAGCACCCGGGCTCTGGGCATTATTGGAGCGTATACCCCGCGCAAACTGGCCGGCATTTATTCGTGGTGACTCCGACTGGGGAAGCGATACGATCATGACGGAAGCCGAGCAGCGCGGCATAGACTATCTGTTTAAGCTTCGGCAATCCGCTAACGTCAAGAAACTGATTCTGCAAAAACACTGTGAAACGGGTTGGCAAAACACTCTTGGCGGTTGGGAAGCTTTATCCACCGAACTCAAATTGAGCACATGGAAACAATCACGTCGAGTTGTTTTGGTTAGGCGTCGGTTATCCAAGGCTATTATCATCGCACCTAATTCAGATCATGTGCAACCCGAACAACTTTCTTTGCTGGAACCCGCTGAAAAAATGTCAGCCTATGAATACAGTGTCCTGGTGACCTCATTGAAGACCGAAGTGGTGAGCATTGTTCAACATTATCGGGATCGTGCTGATTGCGAAAATAACTTTGACGAAATAAAAAACCAGTGGGGCTGGGGCGGATTTGTGACACAGAAACTCAAGCCGTGTCGCTTGATCGCGCGAATGATTGCCCTCATTTATAATTGGTGGTCCTTGTTTGTTAGACTTGCGGAGCCCGATAAACATTATGAGGCTATCGTGTCCAGGCCGTTGTTATTGCATGGGGTGGGTAAACAGACTAGTCACGCAGCCCAAAAAATGCTTACGATCACCAGCACCCATGGTAGAGCTTCTTATGTACAGGCTGCCTATCAACGGGTCTGTGAGTTTTTTAATCAGCTCAAAGCCATTGCTCCGCAGTTAACGCCACTTCAGTGTTGGTATCGTATTTTGAGTGAAGCCATGAAGAAATACTTGCAGGGCGCTATTTTAAAGCCACCCGATTTGACTAATAGCGTGTGCTAAATACCATCAATACTTAGAAACATGTTGTCAAGTTTATGCTGAATTTTTTTGGCAGGGTTAGACTCAACTGATTTTTTTAGGTTGATGG
>CAIWRI010000123.1 GCA_903915035.1 uncultured Nitrosomonadales bacterium
GATTTACTGGCACCAGTGAGAGATCCATTGCCATGACACGGACCACCCCCGGGTATAGGCGCACCTTCACATTTTCGGCAGACATTGCTGCGATACAGGGAGACTTGAGCTGGCATATTGCCGACTTTCTCGCGCCTGAGCTGAGGAAGCCTGAGCAATGCGGCAACGATAGACTAATCAGACTTTGGAATGGCGGGCAAGAAAAAAGCCACTTAATAAAGTGGCTTTTTGCTAATTTTGGTGCCGGGGGGGGGAATCGAACCCCCACGCCATTTCTGGCACCGGATTTTGAGTCCGGCACGTCTACCAGTTCCATCACCCCGGCAACGAGCTACGCATTATCCATGAAACTGTTCTCCATATCAACTACAATCGCGCCTTTGTGAAAAAGTTTGCTATGCGTACCGAGGAATTTGATTTTATTTTGCCCGAAGAATTGATTGCCCAGCATCCGCCAGCATTGCGTGGTACCAGTCGCCTGTTGTGTGTGCATGAGGGGAAATTGCAGGATAAACAATTTGCTGATTTGCTGCAAATGCTGTCAGTAGATGATTTGCTGGTGTTAAATGATACGCGCGTAATCAAGGCGCGACTGTTCGGTATCAAGCGCAGCGGCGGGAAAATTGAGGTGCTGGTAGAGCGCGTATTGAATGACCATGAGGTGCTGGCTCAGCTGCGTGCCAGTAAATCTCCCGTTGCCGGAAGTTATGTGTTGCTGGCGGGTGAGTTGAGTGTTGAGATATTGGGGCGTCGCGGCGAATTTTTCCACTTGCGCTTTTGTTCTGATGTGCCGGTACTGGAGTTGCTGGAGCGTTATGGCCGTCTGCCCCTGCCCCCATATATAACGCACACGGCGGAAGCGGAAGATGAGACTCGCTATCAGACTGTGTTTGCAAGAGTTGCCGGTGCGGTTGCGGCACCGACTGCGGGGCTGCATTTCGATGAGGCGATGCTGCAATCCCTGCTTGCTAAGGGCGTTAAAATTTCATATGTGACTTTGCAGGTGGGGGCAGGGACTTTTCAGCCGGTACGTGCCGAATACATCAATGAGCATGTGATGCACAGCGAATCCTATGAAATTCCGCAGGCAACGGTGGACGCAATTGGCAAGGCGCGTGAGTGCGGCGGACGGGTAGTTGCGGTGGGTACGACCAGTTTACGCGCGCTTGAAAGTGCGGCGCAGCAAGGATATTTGCAATCTGGCAGCGGAGAGACGAGTATTTTCATCACGCCTGGCTATCAATTTCGCGTGGTCGATGTGCTGCTGACTAATTTTCATTTGCCAAAATCCACGCTGCTGATGCTGGTGAGTGCTTTTGGCGGTATGCAGGAAATGCATGAGGCTTATCGCCACGCAGTAGAGCAGCAATATCGCTTTTTCAGCTATGGCGATGCGATGCTGATAGAAAAGAAGCCAAGTAGTAAGTGGTAAGTGGTAAGTGGTAAGTGGTAAGTGGTAAGTGGTAAGTGGTAAGTGCGGTAAGGGTTCTACTCACCACTGTCTACTTGCCTATTTTTGAATTAAACATATTCTTCAAGATGAAAAAGCATGGAATTTACTTTATACAATACTTCAGGAATGGCGCGGCGCGGGCAATTGACGCTGGCGCACGGCACAGTACAAACACCGGCTTTCATGCCGGTCGGCACTTACGGCACGGTGAAGGCGATGAGTCCGCAGGAATTGCGCGACATTGATGCGCATATCGTGCTGGGTAACACTTTTCATTTATGGTTGCGACCAGGGTTGGAAGTCATCGCGGCGCACGGTGGTTTGCATAACTTTATGGGCTGGGATGGACCGATTCTGACTGATTCCGGTGGTTTTCAAGTGTTCAGCCTGGGAGCTTTGCGCAAGATCACCGAGGAAGGCGTGAGATTTCAGTCTCCTGTCAATGGCGACAAGCTGTTTTTGACGCCTGAAGAATCCATGCGTATTCAGCGTGTGCTCAATTCCGATATTGTGATGATTTTCGACGAATGTACGCCTTTCCCTGCGACCCTCAAGGAAGCGGCGGATTCGATGCGCCTGAGTTTGCGCTGGGCTGCGCGTTCCAAGGCTGCGCATGCTGGTAATCCGAACGCGCTGTTCGGTATTGTGCAGGGCGGCATGTTTGAAAGTCTGCGTGACGAATCGCTTGCAGAGCTGACCCGGATTGGTTTTGACGGCTATGCCATCGGCGGACTGTCAGTGGGTGAACCTAAAGAGGATATGCGACGCATACTTGAACACACCGCACCGCGCCTGCCACAGCACAAGCCGCGCTATCTGATGGGTGTCGGAACGCCGGAAGATCTGGTGGCCTCTGTTGCACAAGGCATCGACATGTTCGATTGCGTGATGCCGACCCGCAATGCGCGCAATGGCATGCTGTTCACGCAGAATGGCGATATCAAGATCAAGAACGCGCAGTACCGCCTGGACACAAAGCCGCTGGATGAGGAATGTTCCTGCTATACCTGCCAAAATTTTAGTCGCGGCTATCTGCATCACCTGCATCGCCTGAAGGAGATTTTAGGTGCCCGGTTGAATACCCTGCACAATCTGCACTATTATCAGCAGCTGATGGCCGAGATGAGACGCTCAATTGAAGTGAATGATTTCGCAGGTTTTATGGTACGTTTTGCTGAGCGACGCGCCAGACTGTCGTAAAGCTGTAACAGGCTTCGTGTTAGAATGCGCGCCCTTTGATTGATTCATGGAGCAAAAATAATGTTTATCAGTAATGCATTTGCAGAAGCAGTGACGGCAGGGTCAGTTCAAGAGGGTTTGATGCAATATCTGCCATTGATTGGCCTGGTTGCCGTGTTTTATTTCCTGGTCTTGCGCCCGCAGCAAAAACGCGCCAAAGATCTTAAAAGCATGACGGAAGCATTGCAACGTGGCGATGAAGTCGTGACGGTGGGCGGGCAATTGGGTAGCATCAGCAAGGTTTTTGATCAGTATGTCAGTGTTACCCTGGCAGAAAATCTTGAAGTCATGGTACAAAAAACGGCGATTCAGGCTGTTTTGCCTAAAGGCACCATCAAATCCATCAAATAAGCCGTAGCGTGCTGCACGCAATACCATGAGGTCGTTATGAACCGTTATCCACTGTGGAAAAATTTGATGATTTTGGCTGTGTTACTGGCCGGACTGATCTATACCTTGCCGAATTTTTATGGCGAATCACCTGCGGTGCAAATCTTGCCGTTACGTTCCAGTATGAAAGCCGATCTGGCTTTACTGGGGCATGTTGAGTCGGCGCTTAAGACAGCTAATATCAATTCTGAAATGGTTGAACTCGATGGCAACAGTGTCAAGGCGCGGTTTGCTGATACCGACGTGCAGCTCAAGGCAAAAGATGTGATTAAAGCGCAATTAGGCGATGATTATGTGGTGGCACTCAATTTGTTGCCGCGTTCGCCCAGGTGGTTGACCAGTTTGCATGCCTTACCGATGTATCTGGGGCTGGATTTACGCGGCGGCGTGCATTTTCTGTTGCAGGTAGACATGAAGGCGGTGCTGGATAAAACGCTCGATACGGCAACAGGTGACATTCGCAGTGCCTTGCGTGAAGGTGATATTGCCTATTCCGGCGTGAGTCGTGAGGGTGATACCCTGATGGTGAAATTTCGCGATACCACTGCACGCAGTAAAGGTGAAGAGCAACTTAAGCAGCGCTTCCCTGATTATGCCTTGGCAGAAAAAGAACTGAATGGTGAATTTTTACTGCAAGCCGGCTTGAAACCGCAAGCGCAACAGCGCATCGGGGAATCGGCAGTGCAACAAAACTTACTGACACTGCGCAATCGCGTCAATGAACTGGGTGTGGCAGAGCCGGTGATACAGCAGCAGGGTGCGGATCGCGTGGTGGTGCAATTGCCCGGCGTGCAGGATACGGCGCGTGCCAAAGATATTCTGGGTCGTACCGCGACACTTGAAGTTCGCATGGTGGATGATGAGCATCAGGTGGCAACAGGTGGCGTAGCCCCCTTCGGTACGGAAATGTTCAAGGATCGTGAAGGCAATACCTTGCTGGTTAAAAAGGAAGTGTTGCTGACCGGTGAGCGCATTAATGATGCGCAACCCGGATTTGACAGCCGTAGCGGCGAAGCTGCGGTGCACATCAATCTGGATGGCATAGGCGCAAGGAAATTTAAGGACGCGACCCGTGAAAATATTAACAAGCGCATGGCTATCATTCTGTTTGAAAAAGGCAAGGGTGAGGTTGTCACAGCGCCGGTTATTCGTGAGGAAATTGGCGGTGGACGCGTGCAAATCAGCGGAAAAATGACCACTGAGGAAGCACAGGACACCGCGTTGTTGCTGCGGGCAGGCGCACTGGCGGCACCGATGCAGATTATTGAAGAGCGTACTGTAGGGCCTAGTCTGGGTGCGGATAATATCTCACGCGGCTTTAATTCCACTAAAATCGGTTTTATCCTGATTTCGGTGTTTATGGCGGCTTACTATATGATGTTTGGTACAATTTCGGTGCTGGCACTGGCCGCTAATCTGTTGTTGCTGATCGCTATGTTATCCATGCTGCAAGCAACCTTGACGCTACCGGGTATGGCGGGTATTGCACTGACGCTCGGTATGGCGATTGATTCCAATGTGTTGATCAATGAACGTATCCGTGAAGAATTGCGCAACGGTATTTCACCGCAAGCGGCGATTAACGCAGGCTATCAAAATGCCTTTGCGACTATTGTGGATTCGAATATCACCAATCTGATTGCCGGTATCGCGTTATTCCTGTTTGGTTCAGGTCCGATAAAGGGCTTTGCGGTGGTCTTGTGTTTGGGTATTCTGACTTCAATGTTCAGTTCGGTACTGGTGTCACGAGCTATTGTGAACTTTATTTACGGGCGTAGAGCAAGATTGACTCACGTCTCTATTGGTTAATTTAGCGGTTAAACGGGTGGGGTTGCAATCCGACTTGCAGGCACTCATCCGGCATAAGTAATGTATTAAGGAAAAATAATGGAACTTTTTAAGATTAAGCACGACATTCCGTTTATGAGCTATGGACGTTACACCACGGCGATTTCGCTTGTGACGTTTCTGTTTGCGGTGTTTTTCCTGGCTCATAAAGGCTTGAATTTCGGAGTGGATTTCACCGGCGGTACGGTGATGGAAGTGCATTATGCGCAAACCGCTGATCTTTCCAAAATTCGTGAACAAATGGCCAAGGCAGGTCTGGCCGAAGCGCAGGTGCAGAATTTTGGCTCCAGTCATGATGTCCTTATTCAGGTGCCGCTCAAGGAAGGTGTTGCCGGAGCCAAACTCTCCGAACAGGTGCTGGCAACATTGAAAGGTGTGGACGCCAGCGTGGAAATGCGCCGGGTTGAATTTGTCGGTCCTCAGGTGGGAAAAGATCTGATTAATAATGGCGCAATGGCGTTGTTGCTGGTCAGTCTGGGCATTATTGGGTATCTGTGGATACGCTTTGAATGGAAATTCGGCTTATCCGCGATCATCGCCAATTTGCACGACGTCGTGATCATTCTTGGCTTTTTCGCGTTCTTTCAATGGGAATTTTCATTGTCGGTGCTGGCAGCGGTATTGGCGGTACTCGGTTATTCAGTCAATGAATCAGTGGTTGTATTTGACCGTATTCGTGAAAATTTTCGCAAAATGCGCAAGGCTGAGACGACCGAAATTATCGATAACGCGATTACCCGAACTATGTCACGTACCATCATCACGCATGGTTGTACGCAGATGATGGTGGGTGCGATGCTGTTTCTGGGTGGGGAGACGCTGCATTATTTTGCGATGGCGTTGACTATCGGTATTCTGTTCAGTATCTACTCTTCCGTGCTGGTTGCAAGCCCGATCCTGATGTGGTTAGGCGTGTCGCGCGAAGATTTCATCAAGCCGGTAAAAGCCGAAGCTGAAGAAGTACTGCCTTAAATGCAAGTGCAAGGTGCAAGAAGTAAATTCAGATGCAAGGTGCAGTAGCAATTTTTAACCTTGTCCCTTGTCCCTTAAACCTGTTTTTTCCTTGAACCTTGAGTCTGACCTATGATTGATCTTGTTTTACATCTGGATGTACACCTGATGGCACTGGTGCAACATTATGGCGTTTGGGTCTATGCTATTCTGTTTGCGATTATCTTTGCCGAAACGGGGTTGGTATTCGCCCCTTTTTTACCGGGAGATTCGCTGCTGTTCGTGGCTGGGGCGTTATGTGGTCTGGATGTATTGCAATTGCACTGGCTGATGCCTTTATTGATGCTGGCCGCTTTTGCGGGTGATAATACCAATTACTGGATAGGCCGTCTGGTGGGGATGCGACTTTTTCATCGTGTGAAAGGACGTTTTATCAAGCGGGAACATCTGGACAAAACGCATGATTTTTACAAAAAACATGGCGGGAAAACAGTTATTATCGCGCGCTTCATGCCTGTTATTCGGACCTTTGCACCTTTTGTTGCCGGTATAGGTTCAATGCGCTACCAGTTGTTTCTCTTATTCAGCGCACTGGGTAGTCTTGCCTGGATAGGTAGTTTGACGCTGGCAGGTTATTTCTTTGGCAACATTCCCGTTGTTAAGAACAATCTGACGCTGATCATCCTCGGTGTCATTTTATTATCCTTGCTTCCCGGCCTGTTACATTTTTTTCAATCGCGTAAGCCGGCAAATTAAAATTTCCATGTAGTTTTTTCATATAGATTACTGGAAGCAGTTTGGCGTGATTCTCTATCAAGCGGGATATGTTTAAATGGTAACTACCAACCCCATCCGTTTAAGCTGGATCGGGTGTAAGGGGTTGCCTGCCAGGGCATCTTTAATGGCGGACAAGATATTCTTGCCATTTTTTCTGGCGTTTGAGCTATCCGCGCGTATGCTGGCAAAGTTCTCCGC
>CAIWRI010000124.1 GCA_903915035.1 uncultured Nitrosomonadales bacterium
GATTTACTGGCACCAGTGAGAGATCCATTGCCATGACACGGACCACCCCCGGGTATAGGCGCACCTTCACATTTTCGGCAGACATTGCTGCGATACAGGGAGACTTGAGCTGGCATATTGCCGACTTTCTCGCGCCTGAGCAATGCGGCAACGATAGGCCAATAACTGATGTAACGCCGTCATACCAGTCAGCTTAAAATCAATCCGATTTTGCCGGGCTCAGACCCTCAATAGCCCCCTGCAGCCGTTGCATTGACCAAAAAATCCAAGTTTTATGGCGAATGCGTAATGTTACCTTCCTCTTATCCCTAGCTCCTGGTTCCCGGTTCCTTAGTCTTTATCATATAGACCTTATTACATAGGCCATTTGGCATATTGACCCGATGAAGCTGAGATGGAAAACTGCAACCCGGCCTGAAGTCGCCGAATAGCCGAAATTGAGAGGAACAGGCAATGCATCTTGGTCTTAGTCGTCAAAGAAAGGCAATACTCATAGTCGCCGCGTTATGCGCCCCGTTAGGCGCATGCATCAATCTGCCCCGCGCAATGGCGCCTTCAAGTGGACACATCAGCCTGCCGCAGGACAACACGCCCGGTACCATTCCCCCGCTGATTGAAACCGCACCGCTGCCGCCTCCGCCAAAAACATCCAAAGCCGCCGAGCGTTACAGCGTCGTGGTCAATAACGTGCTGGCGCAGGAAATATTGTTCGCGCTGGCGCGGGATGCAAAAATCAACATCGAAATCCATCCTGGCATCACCGGCACCGTGACCATGAATCTGATTAACCGCACCCTGCCGGAAATACTGGATGCCATCGCCCGTCAGGTGGACATGCGCTATGAACTCAACGGCGCCAGTCTCGCCATTCTGCCGGATACGCCGTATCTCAAGACCTATCAGGTTGAATATCCCAATATTGCCCGCGATGCCAAAAACAGCATCAACATGTCCACTAACATTGCGGTAATCGGTAAAGGGGAGACGGCGGGCGGCGGCAGCAATGGCGCAAATTCAAGCATCAACAACATCTCCAACAACCATTTTTGGGAAACGCTGACCGAAAACATCAAGGATATTTTACGGGAAACCGACAAAAAGCTGCCGGAAGGGTCAAGCGAGACCGTCACTGAACAGAGCAATCAGCAACAAATCACGCCGCAGGCCGGCACTACTGCCACTGAAACCAAGGGCAAGAAAAACGCAGTCGCCATGCTGCCCGCGCAAATTCAGAGCCAGAATACCAGTCGTGCGCGGCGCGTAACGTATCGTGAGGCTGCCTATGTGATCGCCAATGCGGAATCGGGCATTATCAGCGTGCGCGCCACCTCTCGCCAGCATGCCTATGTGCGGGAATTCATCGACAAAATCACCAACAACGCACGCCGCCAGGTGCTTATCGAAGCGACTATCGTCGAAGTTTCCTTGTCAGACCAGTACCAGCAAGGCATCAACTGGTCGCTGCTGAGCAACATCGGACTGAGTCTGACCCAGACATCCACCGTGCCACCGATAACTTCGACCGTGTCCACCATGGGAACCATTAGCTTTAAAAATCCCGGCACCGGAAAATTCAATCTGAGCGGGGTGATCAATCTGCTGGAAGCTTTCGGCAAGCTGCATGTGTTGTCCAGCCCGAAATTATCGGTACTCAACAACCAGACCGGCTTGGTCAAGGCGGTGGATGAGCATGTTTATTTTACTATCGAAGTCACGCAAGGCACTTATGGCACAGGCGGGATTATCGTCACCCCTCCGACCTATACCACCACTATCCACACCGTACCCGTCGGCGTGATGATGTACGTGACGCCGCAGATCGGCGGTGATTCGGAAGTCACACTCAATTTAAGGCCAACCATCACCCGCATTTTAGGCTACATGCCCGACCCGAATCCGGTGCTGGCACAAAATGCCACACCCAATCTGATTCCGCAGATACAGACACGCGAAATGGAATCCATCTTAAGAGTGCGCAATGGCGATATCGCCGTGCTAGGTGGACTGATGCAGGATGAACGTGCAGGACAGGACAGTCAGATTCCCGGTTTAGGCAATATTCCAGTGCTGGGGCAATTATTCAAGGCGCGCAACGATACCAATACAAAATCGGAACTGGTCATTTTCCTGCGCCCGGTGATTTTAAATCAGGAAAGCCAGTACGACGTGGTGCGCCAGTTTAAGAATCCTGCCGGCACACCTGAATGGCACGCGGAGGTGACGCAATGAGCCTGCTTTTCGATGCCTTAAAACGCGCCCGGGATAATGATGCCCTCCCCTTATCCGGCAAAGCTGCCACTGATCAGGCAAAAACACCCGCCGCCCTCAAGTATTCCCTTGTGCTGCCCGGCCTTGCAGGTGGATTGCTGCTGGCAGCGGCCTGTTATATTTTTCTGCAGTATCGGCATGCTCCTATACCGGCGCTGGCGCCTGTGCTACAGCTTGCTGCGGCCGCTCCATCAGCACCGGCTTCCGCTGTGGTGGCGATGAACACGCTACCTGCCAAGGCGGTGGGCAATCTGACTTATAGCCTGAAGCAAAATGACCGGACTTACCCGGTTAAAGCTAAAAAACATCATGCAAAAAATCGTCATCCGTACACACAGCCCGTGCTGCCTGCCGAAAGCGATCCGCTCAAAGACGGTTATCTGGCGCTGCTCGCAGGAAATTTGCCGCTCGCAGAACAAAAGTATTTGAAAGCACTGGTGCTACATCCCTATGAAAAAGATGCACTGCTGGGACTGGCGATCGTCGCGCAACGCAAGATGCAAAAAGACCGCGCAATCAGCCTGTACCGGCAGGTATTGCGTGAAGATCTCGGCAATACTACCGCTGCTGCAGCACTGATCAGCCTGGCGTCAACAGCAGACCCGCTAGCGGCGGAGAGTCAGCTCAAGGAATTGATTGAGCTAAAACCGGCCTCAGCCGAGTTTCACTATGCCATGGGCAATGTACTGGCCCGACAGTTGCGCTGGGCTGAAGCACAACAGGCATTTTTTCATGCTTACACACTGTCACCTGATAACGCACTCTTTGCCTATAACCTGGCCGTAGCCCTTGACCGCCTGCATCAACCTGCCGCCGCCCTGCCTTATTACCGGCAGGCCGCAAAACTTGCCAATGACCCGATCCTCGACATGGACGCGATTAACAAACGGATAGAGGAACTGAACGTTAGTGGTTAGTGGTTAGTGGTTAGTGGTTAGTGGTTAGTGGTTAGTGGTTAGTGGTTAGTGGTTAGTGGTTAGTGGTTAGTTAATGATGAATTATTTTTATAATTATTGACAAAAGGTAGTTCAACTTCACATGAACACTCAAAGCCCGCAAGACGCACGTCAGCGCATCGGCGAAGTACTGTTAGAACGCGGACTGATCAATGAAGATCAGTTACGCATCGCCTTGCAACGCCAAAAAAATGATAATAAGCCGCTGGGTGAGCAATTGCTGGCTTTGAATTTCATCACCGAGCAGGATATGCGTGATGCGGTATCGGAAGCTGCCGGCTATAAGTCCTTTGATCTGTCCGGCAATGTCGCCAACGCGGCGGCCCTGTCCCTGATACCCAAATCGCTCGCCATCAGGCATGTGTTATTTCCGGTCAGCTTTGACGCCAGCAATGGTCATCTGGTGATTGTCGCCGCCAACCCGGACGACATCGTGGCACGCGATGCCATCTCGCCCCATCTGGTGCAGCACGGTCAACGCATTATTCCCGCCTGGCGCATCGCACCCAGCGCGCATGTACTGGCGGCAATCGACAAATTTTACGACCACGAACTCTCCATTGAAGGCATACTTATCGAACTGGAGAGCGGTGAACTCGATCTCAACGCACTGACTCAGACTGGCGTATCGTACAGCCACCCTATTGTCCGGCTAACCGATGCAATCATCTCCGATGCCGTCAGCCGCAACGCCTCGGATATTCATTTCGAACCCGAAGAACAGTTTTTGCGCGTGCGCTACCGCATCGACGGCGTCTTACGGCCCGTGCGTTCCCTTTCAAAGACGCACTGGATGGCGCTACTGGTGCGGATGAAAGTCTTATCCGGCATGAATATCGCCGAAACCCGCGCACCTCAGGACGGGCGAATTTCACTCTCGCTGTTTGGTCGCCAGATCGACTTTCGCACAGCATCTCACCCGACTATCCACGGTGAAAATTTCGTGTTACGGATACTCGATCGCAAGATGGGCATCGTCAGCCTTGAAAAACTCGGCATGACCACAACTCAGTTCAACTTGCTCGAACGCATGCTGAAACGACCCGAGGGCATTCTGCTGGTGACGGGCCCGACAGGTTCGGGCAAGACCACCACGCTATATTCCATACTCAGCCACCTGAATAACGATACCGTCAACATCATGACGCTGGAAGACCCGGTCGAATATCCGCTGCCGCTCATCCGGCAAACTTCGATTGCTGAAACCATCAAGCTCGACTTTTCCAACGGCATACGCTCCTTGATGCGTCAAGATCCGGACATCATTCTGGTCGGCGAAATCCGTGACCATGACACTGCCGAAATGGCACTGCGCGCTGCGATGACCGGACATCAGGTATTTTCAACACTGCACACCAATTCCGCGCTGGGTTCGGTTTCGCGCCTGCATGATCTTGGCATCGTTGACGATATGTTTGCCGCCAATCTGATCGGCATCATTGCACAGCGACTGGTGCGCCGTCTTTGTCCTCTCTGCAAAACAGCTTACGAACCGGATGACAGCGAGCGCAAGTTAATGGGCCTCAGTCCGACAGAAAAACTCACCATCTACCGCCAGAGGGGCTGCCCGGATTGTGAAAATCAAGGTTATAAGGGGCGTCTGGCCATCATGGAACTGTTGCATTTTGATCGCGGCATGATAGAACTGGTCACACGCAGTGCCAACCTGAAAGAATTGACCGACTATGCGAATACACACCATTTTATGCCACTCATTGAGGATGGCATCCGGCGCGTCAGGGAGGGCTTAACCTCGTTAGAGGAAGTGCGGCGTGTCGTCGACTTCAGTGAAAGGATGGAAGGATAATGGCACTTTACCGTTATCGCGCCGTTGATGCCACGGGTCATGTCACCCGTGGCGAGACCGATGCACTCAACGAATTTGACCTTGAGTCGCAACTCAAGAAAAACGGACTCCAGCTGATACGTGCCCGTACGACAAAAAACAAAACGCACACCCTACATAAACTGTCGCGGCGCGATCTGATCCAGTTTTTATTTCAACTGGAAATGTTGCTGCGCGCGGGCGTACCGATACAGGCTATTTTATCTGATATGCGCGCAACGTCGGAAACACCGCACATCAAGAGTCTCTGCACCAATTTGTATGAAAAAATCGACTCCGGTTCAAATCTGTCCGAGGCTTTCGCGGCTAATCCCGGTATTTTTCCGGAACTGGTGGTCAATCTGGTCCGCGCAGGCGAAGCAACAGGGCAACTTCCCTATGTCTTGCAGGAAATCGTTACCTCGCTGAAATGGCAGGATGAACTTGCCGCAAAAACCAAGCAACTGCTGATCTATCCGGCTTTTGTCACTCTCGTGGTCGGCGCTGTCACAATTTTTCTGATGACTTATCTGGTGCCGCAGATCATCGGTTTTGTCAAAAATATGGGCGGCACAATTCCGCTGCAAACCAGGCTCTTGATCTGGATGTCGGATATGCTGGTCAAAAACTGGTGGATCATTATTCCGGCACCCTTTTTTATCCTGCTGCTGTTATTGCTGCTCACAAAAATCAATTACCGCTTGCGGCGGCGAATGCATGCAGTTCAATTGCACCTGCCCTATATCGGTCCGATTATCAAAAAAATCATCTTAGCCCGCATCAGCGACACACTGGGGCTGACCTATCGCACCGGCATCCCGGTGCTGGACGGGCTCATGTATTGCTGCAACATCACCGGCAATATCATCGTCAGGGAGGCGCTGGAACGTACCCGTACCGATATCGCTAATGGCGCAGCCATCAACAAGGGATTTTCCGCACAAAAACTGTTTCCACCGCTGGTCATCCGCATGATCAGAGTAGGCGAAGAAACAGGCGATCTGGCAGGTTCATTGAAAAATATTTCCTATTTTTACAGCCGCGACATCAATGACTCCATTGCCCGTGTGCAAATGCTGATTGAACCTACCTTGACAATCGTGCTCGGCCTGATTTTGGGCTGGATCATGCTGGCCGTATTAGGACCGATTTACGACACCATCTCCAGACTGAAGCTGACATGAAAATCATACTGTTAATCAATTCGTCAGGGGGGCAGTTTTTTAAATGTGCCAACGGTCTGTGGCAGTCGGTTGAAAACCCGGAACAAAATGACCGCCTCTGGGTCATTGCCAATCTGCCCGAAGAAATGCTGGAAACTTTCGCAGTGCCACTGTTGTTCGGCAGCGACCGCCGCCATTTTATTCAAAGAAATCTCGCTACCGCACTCCCTCACAGCCAATACCGCGCAGCCCCGATGTTCTCCGGCAACCGTTTCACTGCCGGCACGGCGATCCTTACCGGGCTCACTTCAGCGGAGGCGGTAAGCCGTGAAATAAGCAAACTGACCACGCCCGTCGCCGGGGTGTGGGGCATGTCTGTCGTGCTCGCCATCCTGCTGCGCAAACATGCTATCGATAATGTGATACTGGCTCTGCCCAGCACGCATTACCTGCGCATACTGGTATTAAAGGAAGGCGTTCCTGTCATCACGCGCTACATACATCGCTATAACGAAGAGAAAGAGGGCGATGCCAATGAAATATTGCGCACCCGCCAGCATCTGGAAAATAAACGCATTTTCGAACGGCAGGCGATTCCGCCGGTACTCTATCTGGGCGACACAGCCATGGTTGACGTGCAACTGTCCCGTGCAGGCGTCGCATTGCTGCCTCTGCCTGCCGCATTTAAGCCCATGGGTGATGCAGCCTGGTTGCATCCCATATTTAAACTGCTAGTCACTACACCAGAGGGGCAATTAGCCCCGCTGCAACTGCGAGCCGGTCACCTGAGTCTGCGCCTGCGCCAAATCGCTTATGCCGGCATTGCCTTGAGTTTGATGGCGGCCATTCTGTTTGGCCAGGCAGATTTTCGCGAACTGCTTACCTTGCATGGCAAAGCACAGATAGTGGAAGCCAATCTTAAAAAGACATCCCTCGAACGTGAAACGCTGGCGGCGCGCATCAGCGCAAGTGGCACAGACCCTGCACTGGTGCGTCAGGCGACAAGGTTTTCAGAGCTGGAAATGGAAGCGGCTCCCGCCCCTGAAGTGATACTGCAATTTATTGCGGGCACCATCGCCGACCTGCCTCAGGTGCGCGTCAAGAGTCTGACTTTCCGTTTTCCAAAACCTGACGAACACTATTGCGAAGGTCCTACGGCCATTGAATTGCCACTGCTAAAACGCAAAATCAACCTGTCACCCGGCAGCACACCGCCGGATGCAGACATTCAACATTTTACCGAACTGCAATTTTCGATTTTACTCACCGACAATCTGACGCCTGAAGCACAAATCGAAATTCGCAAACATATTTCGGCACGACTCAAAGCAAGCCCCGACGTGCAATTAATGCTGGATCCGGCGGCTTTCTCTCTGCTCAACACGCTCAAGGGAGGATTCGGCATAGATAAATCGCAGGCGGAGAATCTCTGGTGCATGAGCATTCCCTGGAAGACTATGATGCCCGCCCCCCCTCTCCGGCAAGCTGGCGAGGGGGCAAATGAAACGCTACGCGAATTTCACGTTAAGGGATTGCCATGAACGACTATGGCTTTGTGTTAAAACCGGCCAGAGTGGCACTGATTCTGCTGGCAATGTCGATACTGACGGCTTTTGCGCTGGTATCAGCGCTTAGCAGACTACGCACAGAAAAGGAACATTCCATTCTGCAAACCGAAAAGCAATTAACGGACACGCGCGAGAGCATCAGAAAGCTCACTTTCGATCTGGATACCATCCATCGTCTCGCGGCGAGATACCAGCGCCTCACCAAACGGGGTTTCATCGGCGAACCTGATCGAAACAACTGGGTACAAATGCTGGAATCAATTTATCGCGACACGCACTTACCCCCCACCTTGCGCTATACACTCAGCCCCCCCGCACTGATCAACCCGCAGCATTTACCTGACGAGGCCGCTTTAGCCTACCAGAACAAGGTATTTCGTCATGATCTTAATTTTGAATTATCCGGCATTCATGAAGGGGAGTTTCTGGATTTTACGGACAAATTAAGCGCTGACTGGCGTACCCCCTACCGCATCGACACCTGCCGGTTTATGCGCGAAGAAGCCAGCGAACCGATAGCCGGACTGCAAATAAACTGCACGATTCAGCTATATTCATTGCCGGATAAATAGAAAGTGGTGAGTGGTGAGTGGTGAGTGGTGAGTGGAAAATCATAAGGGTTGAAAATACGATGGACATAAAATTATTTATTTTTACCAGTTTGCTGCTGCCTGGCGGCATGGCACGCGCCAATAACATCGGCACTGTGTTTTATTCAACGGCCGAACGTGCAGAACTGGTCGCAGCACGCAACGGCATTGCGCAAACCAACGCCTTCACCATCAACGGCATTGTTCAGCGAGCGCAAGGAAAAAGTGCGGTATGGATCAATGGCCGTGCAATTCCCGAACTGCCAGCCGATCCTGTCATCAGCACGCTACAAATTCATCGCGATCATGTACTGATTGAAAAACATCCGATCAAGGTCGGCGAAACACTCGACATTATTTCCGGCCAACGCGTATTGCCAATACCCGAAAACGCCGTGAGGGTGAAGCCATGAAAATCATATCAAAACAAAAGGGCTTTGCGCTGCTGCTGCTTATCGCGGCGCTTGCTGGATCGACTGCCTTCGTGACGGTCACGGCCCTGAACAATTTGAGTAGCAACACCCGGATCGCCCGCGACAAAATCACCGCCGCAGCACTGGCACAGGCCAGGGATGCACTGCTGGGCTATGCGATCACTTATGCCGAGAGTCATCCGGGAAATGTGCAAGGCTATCTGCCCTGCCCTGACAAATCGGGAACGGCATTAGGCGGCGAAGGTGCTGCAGAAGGCCATTGCTCGGCGAAAAATATCAGTGCGATAGGCCGATTGCCATGGAAAACACTGGACATTCCGGTATTGCGGGGCGGTGATAATGAATGCCTCTGGTATGCCGTTTCAGGGACTTACAAATATAACCCGAAAACTGATTTGATGGACTGGGACACAAGCGGACAACTGCAAGTTTATGCATACGACGGGACTACATTGTTGACATCCGCCAATAATCAGGCAGTCGCAGTGATCCTTGCGCCGGGCACTACCGCTCCAGGTCAGGATCGCTCAGGCAACGCAGCGCCGATATGCACTGGCAATTACACCGCAAGCAACTATCTGGACGCTGCGGGCAAGATTAACAATGCAAACGTATCTAATACAGCAGGTGCCAACAGCCAATTCAGAATCGGCGATCCGACCTTGAACACCAGTGACCATCTGGTTTATATCACCAAACAGGACATCTGGAACGCGATAAAAAAACGCAACGACTTCGGGATATTTGTAGCGTCATTGTTAAATGCGGCTAAGACATGCCTGTCTTCAACATCACTTCCTCCGGTAGTCATTAATTTTAACAATAGTCCACTCACTGAAGTATCGGGGGGTACCCCAACTGGCTATCTCACCATAGGAAGAGTCCCGCATAGCTGCCTTACATCCCCGCTGGATAATTGGCAGGACAATCTGCTGTATGCAGCATGTTCGTCCGGAACTGCCTGCCTGAGCATCAATAGTGCATCCTGTCATGGCGTGGTGATATTTTCAGGGGAACAAAACACATCACAGGTCAGAATCACGAACACAGATAAAAACACCTGGAGTAATTATCTGGAAGACATGCCCTCCGCCAACAACCTTACGGCGTTCACGACAGGCGGCACTGCTTTCACGGGTGCGTCATCCTACTCCACCACCGCTACTTCATCTGACATATTGGCTTGTATACCATGACTCATAGCAAAGTTTTGTTCAAGCAACGGAACGGGTTTACCCTGGTTGAGATGGCCATCGTTCTGTCCATCATTGCGCTGGTGCTGGGTGCCGGCCTGACGCTGTTTTCCGCCCAGCAGGATCAGCGACGAATTGAAGACACCAATCACCGGCTCGCCGCTGCACAAGAAGCACTGATCGGCTTTGCCATCGCCAATGGTCGATTGCCTTGCCCCGCATCGGCAACATCAAACGGCGTGGAAAGCCCGCCAGGCGGAGGGATTTGCACCAACCCCTATAACGGATACTTACCTGCAGCGACACTCGGGTTTACGCCAATTAACGGCAATGGTTACGCCATTGACAGCTGGAACAACCCTGTCCGCTATGCCGTCACTCCGGCAAACGGCAATGCATTTACCACTACCGGCGGCATGAGCAGCACCGGCATGGCCACGCTGGCACCCGATCTGAAAATTTGTTCTACGACGACAGGCATTAACGGCTCCCCTCCAAGCTGCGCCAGTATCCCGACCAACACCTCGCTCGCGACCAATGGCGTTCCGGCAGTCATCTACTCTACCGGAAAAAATGGCGCAGATGGTGGCACAGGTGCTGACGAGGCTGAAAATCCCAATCCAAACAGCGCAGACAATGACCGGGTTTTTATCAGTCATTCTCCCAATCCTGCAGAAGCGACAGGCGGCTACTTTGATGATCAGGTGATCTGGCTGTCGCAGTACACTTTGTTCAACCGCATGGTTCAGGCGGGCAAACTGCCATGAACGGATCATTTCTCGCGACACCTGAAGCGCCCAGCCTGCTGATTGTCGAAGACGATAAAGCGCTGGCCAGTTATTTAGCAAGCGTGATGGAAGACGATGGATATCGCGTGATCTGCGCGCACAGCCGCGCTGAGGCACTCGGAATATGCCCGCAACCCTTGCTGGCACTAGTGGACTTGGGACTGCCTCCCGCTGAAAACAGCATCTCTGAGGGTCTGTTTTTGATCGATGCGTTGTTAGCTTGCGAACCACACAGCAAAATTATCGTCATCACAGGGCAAGACGAAGAGTCATCAGCTTTCGAAGCAGTTCGCCGCGGCGCATTTGATTTTTTAAGCAAACCCGCCGCGATGGATGACGTCAAATCTGCCATTCATCGCGCGCGACTTTTTCTGCATCACGAAAAACAGCTATCAGAATCAGGGGAAACGCGCCTGCACCTCACTATCAGGTTAGCGAACGGTCCGAAAGACAGTGCAGATACTGTCGAAGAACAGATCGTCCGCAGTACGCTGGCCGATTCCAAGGGCAATGTCTCCGAAGCGGCAAAACGACTGGGCCTGGTACGCGAAAACATGTACTACTACCTGAAAAAATACGGCATCCGCCTGCAACGAGCGTAAATGCAAAGGCGGAATTTTATCGTGAATAGTTTGTTTTAACGGTGATGACACTTTACCCTGCCCTGCCACAAATATTGATCGCAGCCGGATTGATCCTGCTGGCCGTCGCGGCCTATCTTGCGCATCTGGTCAGACTGCATAGATGCTTACTCGGCACACTGCTGGCGCAAATCAATCTGGATCCATTGCAACTGCCTCGCTCTGCCTGGCCGGCATTAGCCTCAGGCGGACTGGCGCGACTCGAATATTCAGGCAACTGGTTCGGTCAACCGGTACAGGACTCTCTGGGGATCGCGCATAACGACAGCCTTCCCTTTACTTTTCAGGTCTTGGCCAATAACGATGTACAGCTTGCATTTCGTTTGTATGCAAAAACAGAACACGGTGAATTACGCCTGTTCGCCGAAAATCTGGCCGGTGTATTTCGATTGCTGATGGAAACAGCCGTCCATAGAAAAATGGAAGCCTTGTCCGTCGCATTAACCGAACAGGCCAGGCTGACGCTCTATCTGCAACACGATCTGCGCAACCTTGCTCAATGGGTGGAATGGCTCGCAACTGATTTTGCCACGGCCTCTGATGATACGCAGCTGTTGGGCATAGCCCGACGCCTGAAAAAAAGCGCACCTCATGCGTCACTGCGCGCGCAGCACATACTTGAGGCGACTTGCAAGAACCGTTCAGATGCAGAAGCGGCGACTTATTCACTGGCAAGCATCATTCAGTCAGCCGCTGACCATGCCGGCATCAGCATCCATATCAAGCACAATGCACAAGTTTTCGTTCGCCGTGATCTGCTCAACCGCACACTGGATAACCTGTTTGCCAATGTCGCCCCCTTGCTGCGCCTGCACCCCGGCGTGAGCATCCAAGTGCTTATTACACAAGTGGCAGGCAAGGTGACAGCTTGCATCAATCTGCCGCGCCTTGCAGAAATCGCACAACTAACGCCGGAAAACCTGTTTGAGCCGTTTAGCAGCGGACGCCCGGGCGGGCTGGGGCTAGGGCTGTATCAGGCGCACAAAAGCCTGCTGGAAGCCGGTGGCGATCTGAGCGCCGAACTGCATGAACACGACATTTGCTTCCTGCTGACACTACCAACTGGGGAGGTGTAAAACTTTTGTACTTTCGCCCGTTTACAGTAAGCGTTAAATTCTCTACCGCACTATTGGTAATTTAATTCCGTTATTCATTCATAACTTTTTACAGGAAAATATCATGTTGAAAAAAGAAAAAGGTTTTACCCTGGTTGAACTGGCTATCGTTCTGGTGATCATCGGTCTGATTCTCGCCGCAGTACTCAAAGGGCAGGAAATGATTACCAATGCCAAAGTCAAAAATGTCGCCAATGATTTAAGGGGTGTATCTGCCGCCTATTACTCCTATCAGGATCGCTATAAGGCCATACCCGGAGACGATGCCAACTCCACCGCCCATTTGGGACAAACTACCATCGCCGGCAATGGGGATGGTTTCATCAATGGTGCATACACGGATAATGCAGCAACTCCCGCCACAGATAGTCAATTATTCTGGCAGCACACACGCATGGCCGGTTTTCTGACGGGTATAGCAACCGCCACAACAGCACCTGTCGGCACCAACGCAGTGGGCGGCATCCTCGGCGTTCAGTCTGATATAAAAACGGCCGGTGCAGCATCAACTTCTGTCCTTGGCATGACAGGCAATGTGGTTTGCTCCGGCAGCATCCCCTGGAAAATTGCTCAGGCGGTTGATGTGATGATAGATGATGGCAACAGCGATACCGGCAATGTAAGGGCCGGCAAACTTACCACTCCAAACGCAGCCCCGGAAACTGCTGCACAGCTGGTATTCGGAACAGCATCAGGCGTTACTGCACCCGCAACAATGGATGAATTGCATACACTTTGCATGAAAATCTGACGTTGAGTCTCTGCGCTGCTTGCAGCGCAGAGACTCAACCCATCAAAAAAGGGAAATATCATGAAGAAATACAATAAAGGATTTACGCTAATCGAACTCGCCATCGTGATGGTCATCATCGGTCTGCTACTGGGTGGCGTGCTGAAGGGGCAGGAAATGATCGAAAACGGCAAGATCAAAAATATAGAAAATGACATGCAAGGTGTGACCTCCGCCTATTATTCCTACAGGGACAGATATAACGCCCTGCCCGGTGACGACATCAATGCAGTTAACCGCTGGCCCGCCGCCAGCCACAGCCCGGCACCCATGGCTGGCAACGGCAATGGCATCATAGATACAATCAACACATGGACAGCCTGCACAGCGACCACCACACCTACAGTAGAAAACTGTGCGCTCATACAAGATTTGCGTCTTGCCGGACTGATCACAGGTGCCGCCAACGCAACAGACCCGGTTAATGCCTATACCGGCGTAATTCGCGTCGTACAGAATACGGTTGCCGCCAATACCGGATTGGTGGTCGGACTAAACTTGTGTTTCGGCAATCTGCCCGCCAAGGCAGCGGAAGCGGTGGATGCAACTTTAGATGACGGCAATCCCGCTACAGGTAACATTCGCGCAGTATTGGGTGCCGGCAATATTGATCCTGATGCCGTCGCCGCAACAACTTATACCGATCCGAACACCTATACCGTCTGCAAGCTGCTGTAATAATATTCCAGTTCGGCATTTTCAGCTTTCGAACAATAATGCCCGCGTTAGCGGGTATTATTGTTCGAAAGCAAGCTATTATAACCGCCGCCAGTTGGTGCCTGCCGCACTGTCTTCCAGCACGATACCCTCTGCCAGCAGCACTTTTCTGATGCGGTCGGCCTCAGCGTAGTTTTTGGCCAGTTTGGCTTCATTACGGGCTACAATTTGCGCGGCAATTAACGCCTCATCAACACCTTGTGCGACAGACCCGCCCTGCAAAAACTCAGTCGGGTCGCGTTCCAGCAAGCCCAGCACCGCGCCCAGACTTTTCAGTTGCGCCGCGAGTTCCGCCGACTGACTGCGGTTCACTTCATTCGCCAGATCAAACAGCACCGCCAGTGCTTCTACCGTATTGAAATCGTCATCCATCGCGGACTTGAAACGAGCCGCATACGCCTCGTTCCAATCCACTAAAGCACGCCCCTCCCCCCTTCCCTCTTCACTTTTAAGCGCCGTATATAAACGATCCAGCGCCTTTTTAGCATCATCCAGATGCGCATCGGAATAATTCAGCGGACTGCGGTAATGCGCGCGCAGGATGAAAAAACGCACCACTTCCGGGTCATATTGTTTCAACACCTCGCGTATCGTAAAAAAATTGCCCAGACTCTTGGACATTTTTTCATTATCAACGCGCACGAAACCGTTGTGCATCCAGTAATTGACAAACTGACACTGATGCGCGCCCTCGGACTGGGCAATCTCATTTTCATGATGCGGGAACTGCAAATCCGCCCCGCCGCCATGAATGTCGAAATGCTCACCCAACAGTTTTGATGCCATCGCCGAACATTCGATATGCCAGCCGGGGCGACCGCTTCCCCACTTCGATTCCCACTTTACTTCTTCCGCTTCCTCCTCTTTGGAATGTTTCCACAACACAAAGTCGAGCGGATCGTTTTTGTTGTCTGTCACCTCGACGCGTTCTCCGGCACGTAAATCTTCCAGCGATTTGCCGGATAACTTGCCGTAACCGTCAAACTTGCGCACGGCATAATTGACATCCCCGTCGGTGGCCAGGTAGGCCAGCCCGCGTGCTTCCAGTTGCGCGATCATTTGCAACATTTCCGGCACATATTGCGTGGCGCGCGGTTCATGGTCAGGGCGCTGAACGCCCAGAGCATCGGCATCCTCGTGCATCGCATCAATGAAACGCTGCGTGAGTACATGGATGGATTCGTTGTTTTGTGCCGCGCGCCGGATGATCTTGTCGTCGATGTCGGTGATATTGCGCACATAGGTGACGTTATAGCCTGACTTCTTCAACCAGCGATAGACCATATCGAAAACTACCATCACGCGCGCGTGTCCCAGATGGCAATAATCGTACACCGTCATGCCGCACACATACATGCGCACAGCTTGAGGATCAATGGGAACAAACTGCTGTTTATCGCGTGAAAGCGTGTTGTAAATTTTTAACATATCAGAATATCATGGGTTTATTTTCGTTCAGGTTGAGCCAGCCCTTGATGATGCGATAAGTAATCCAGCAGAAATTGGCAAATAAAATCACCCCGCCAATCAGTATGAAAAACGTTGCCGCGCCGATAGCAGCCCATAGCAAGCCATACCAGAAAGTGCGTATCTGCCAGCGAAAATGACTCTCCAGCCAGGTTCCGGCAACCTCATCTTGCTTGAGGTAATTGATAATGATGCCAATGATCGCCGTGATGCCTGCAAAATAAGACAGCGCATACAGGATGTACACCATCAGCGTTAGATTTTTCAGCGATTGAAATTCATGGTGTACGATGTCGTTCATGACTTGGTCCATGAATCTTTCAAGGTCACTGTGCGGTTGAATACCAGATTTAAACCCGGCTGATGGTCTCGTCTGTCAGTACAGAAATACCCCAGACGTTCGAACTGATAAGCCGTTTCGGGAGTTGAGTCTTGCACAGCCGCTTCCACCCAGCCCCACACGATGGTGAAGGAATCCGGGTTCAGATAGCTGCAAAAATCAACTTCCCTGTCTGCATCCGGTTCCGCAACCGTGAATAAACGGTCATAAAGCCTGATCTCTGCGGGCAGCGCATGTGCGCAAGACAGGAAATGAATCACGCCCTTGACCTTGCGTCCTTCCGGATTTTTACCCAGAGTGGCATGATCGATACTACAACGCAGTTCGATCACATGACCATCCACATCCTTAATCGCCTCATCGCAGCGCATCACATAACTGTGGCGCAGCCGCACTTCACCGCCCAGGGTGAGCCGTTTCCAGCCTGCGGGCGGCAGCTCACTGAAATCATCCGCTTCAATAAACAATTCAGGGCCAAAGGCGACCATGCGACGGCCAAACTCAGGGTGATTCGGATGAAAATCCGCTTCGCGGGTTAACGCACCCTCATAATTAGTGATGGTCACTTTCAGCGGATTGATGACCGCCACCACGCGAGGTGCGATCGCTTCGAGATCCTCGCGGATTGCGCCTTCCATCACAGCCATATCGACACTGTTGCCACTCTTGGAAACGCCGATGCGTTTGGAAAATTCGCGTATGCCTGCCGGTGTATAACCACGGCGTCTCATCCCTTGTATCGTGGGCATGCGCGGATCGTCCCAACCGGAAACCAGCTTGTTGTTCACCAGTTGCAAAAGCTTGCGCTTGCTGGTGATAGTGTAGTGCAATTCCAGACGCGAAAACTCATACTGGCGAGGATGGCAGGCGATACTAAGATTGTCCAGCACCCAGTCGTAGAGCGGCCTGTGATCCTCGAATTCGAGCGTACAGATGGAATGCGTAATACCCTCCAAAGCATCTGAAATGCAATGCGTATAGTCATACATCGGATATATGCACCACTTATCGCCGGTACGAATGTGGTGAGCACGGCGTATACGGTAAATCGCCGGGTCGCGCAGATTGATATTTGGGGATGCCATATCAATCTTGGCACGCAAAACGCGGGCACCATCGGCAAATTCACCGGCCTTCATGCGCGCGAAAAGATCGAGATTCTCGGCAACAGAGCGATCGCGATACGGACTGTTTTTACCCGGCAGCGTCAGCGTGCCGCGATACTCGCGCATTTCTTCAGAGGTAAGATCATCTACATAGGCCAGCTCCTTGTCGATCAGTTCCACTGCAAAGCGGTATAAATCATCGAAATAGTCCGATGCCCAATGCACGTTACCCTCCCACTGAAAACCCAGCCAGCGCACATCCTCCTGAATCGACAGCGCGTACTCTTCGCTTTCCTTTTCCGGATTCGTATCGTCGAAGCGCAGATTACATTTTCCCTGATAATCCTGTGCCAGTCCAAAATTCAGACAGATGGATTTAGCGTGACCGACATGCAAATAGCCGTTAGGCTCAGGCGGGAATCGCGTGATGATGTTTTTATGAAGCCCAGCTGCCAGATCGTTATCGATGATGGTGCGGATAAAGTTTGAAACGGTGGGTAGCAAAGGCGCGCTGCTCATTCTGGACTCTCTAAAAATAGGTATAGAATTAAAACTACTGATATGGGTGGCTGATTTTACCCGAAAAGATGCAATTAATCCCCATGAGATGTGTATGAAATCTATTAAGGTGATGAGTTATTTGGTAGAATCGACGCAAGAAGCCGTATGCCTGTCATATAGTAACCACAGGATCTGAGTTACCGATGAGTATAATTATCCGCTGCAAACAATCTCGTATCGCCAACTTCCATCTTCCCTCCGTTTTGCTGATCGGGATGCTGGGAGTCAGTGTTGCACCGCGCGCAGATGAATATCAGGATGCCAGCCAACTATTCAAACAAGGCCAGCAAGCCATCGCACTGATGAGGGTCAATAACTTTCTGGCCAGTAAGCCCAAAGATGCGCATGGCCGTTTTCTTAAAGGGCTGATGCTGACCAATCAAGGCAATACTGCTGATGCAATCAAAGTATTTTCTGATTTAACCCGTGATTACCCGGAACCTCCCGGGCCTTACAACAATATCGCCGTGTTGTATGGAGGACAAGGTCAATACGAGAAGGCCAAATCTTCACTTGAAATGGCAATACGCACGCACCCGAGTGACGCAACAGCACACGAAAATCCGGGTGCCATCTATGCCAAGATGGCACACCCAGCGACACCCATAGCAGAGCGCCGCGTGCCAGCAATGGCTGCGTTGTGCTCAACAATAACGATATGAGTAAAGTCGCGCCTTATCTCCAGGTTGGTATCGCTCCGGTTATTATCACCAATAAAATGGCTTGGGGTGACGCACAGCTTCAAACTGATCGTACTGCGCTGCTGCATGAAATTGACCTATGGCACCGGGATTGGGCAAGCCTGAACACGAATGCCTACCTTAAACATTACGCAATCAATTTCTCCAGCGAAGGCGTCAATTACGACAAATGGGCCAAACAAAAACAAAGCATTAATCCCGGAAAATCCCGGATCAAGGTTAATCTCTCCAATGTCAGCCTGTTCAGCTACCCTGATCAACCCGGCATGGTAGTGGTTAATTTCGATCAGGATTACAAAAGCAGCAATCGCTCGAATCATATGAAAATACGCCAATATTGGGTAAAATCAAACTCCCGCTGGCAAATTATTTATGAGGGTATCAGATGATGCTTAATAAAATCTTCACTGCAATACTCGCATTACTGCTTTGCGGCATAATGCAATCTACTTATTCATTAACTCAGGGCAAACAAAAAATGGTCAAACTATATACGAATCACGGCACTATCACCTTACAACTGGATGCTGAAAAAGCGCCGGAAACTGTCAAAAACTTCCTCGACTATGTCAATGCCGGTTTTTACGAAAACACCATTTTTCATCGTGTCATCCCCAATTTCATGATTCAGGGTGGCGGTTTTGAACCTGGCATGAATCAGAAGAAAGTCAACGCACCAATCAAAAACGAAGCCAAGAACGGTCTGAAAAACGACAAATATACTATTGCAATGGCGCGCACCGGCGACCCGCATTCCGCTACTGCGCAATTTTTCATCAATACAGGTTCCGACAACAGCTTTCTGAATAATCCGGGTCAGGATGGCTGGGGCTACTGCGTATTTGGCAAAGTGGTTGAAGGCATGGATGTGGTTGACGCAATCGGCAAGGTAAAGACAGGCAGCAAAGCAGGTCATGCTGACGTACCTAAAGAGGATGTCATTATTAGCAAAGCAGAAGCACTGTAAACACAGGGTCGAGGAGCGAGTTAAAAACGGTGTTGTAGCTGCGCCTCGATCCTGAATCCTCGATCCACAATACTGAATGTCTCACACTCTCTTCATCTCAGATCTGCATTTAAGTGCCTGCCATCCGCAAAGTATGGCGGCTTTTTTGCATTTCACTGCAACGATTGCACCGCAGGCTGAAGCGCTGTATATCCTCGGTGACTTATTTGAATACTGGGCTGGTGACGATGATCTGCATGATCCATTCCATCAAAAGGTCATACGAGGATTGCGCAGCCTGTCTGCACAAAACACCCGGGTATTTATCATGCGGGGTAACCGGGATTTACTAATGGGCGAGGCCTTCGCCTTCGCCTGCGGCGCAACCTTACTGCCTGATCCGCTCTTAATCGATTTGTACGGCGCTCCCACCTTGCTGTCTCACGGTGACATGCTGTGCACAGACGACATCGAATATCAGAATTTCCGTAAACAGGTACATTCGGGCGAATTTCAAAGGAAATTTCTTGCAAAACCTTTAGCTGAACGCCGTGTCTACATCGAACAATTGCGTCTACTGAGCAATCAGGAGAAGCAAAGCAAAGATGCGGCTATCATGGATGTGAATGAGTATGCAGTCACTTGCCTGCTGCGTGAATATCACTACCCACGACTGATCCATGGACACACTCACCGTCAAAACCGCCACGAACATCCGGTAGATGAGCATTTATGTGAACGCTGGGTACTCGGTGACTGGAATCCTCATGCCAACGCATTACGCATTGATGCAGATCAACCGCCCGGATTCATCTGATCGTCATAAATCTGCAATACCAGTGAAATATTTCCGTGAGATGCTGCACGCATGGGAATACATATTTTTTATTACGGCCTTTATGCGCCAATATTCATTTCATGCACGAAGTCATGGCACTTGTCATGACAGCACAACACGTCCGCTCAATTTTTCTCTCGGATATCCATCTGGGCACCAAGGCTTGCCAGGCTGACCAGCTACTTGAATTTCTGAAAGCCTATTCTTCAGACAATCTGTTTTTGCTGGGGGATATTGTCGACCTGTGGGCGATGAGTCGCGGTGGTGTACATTGGTCGCCTGAACAAAATACTTTCGTACAAAAAATATTGCGCCGCGCACGTCACGGAGAAAAAGTTTATTTCATTCCAGGCAACCACGATGAAGCGATGCGCGAATACGTGGATACTTCTTTCGGTGATGTGATGGTGATGTCTGAATACATCCATACTGCCGGTGACGGGCGCCGCTATCTGCTAATACACGGTGATGAATTTGATCAGGTCACACTACATCACAAGTGGGTCGCCATACTGGGCGATATGTCATACAACCTGCTGGTCAATATCAACATCTATCTTTCCTGGCTGCGCCGTACCTTAAAACGCCCCGGCTACTGGTCGCTGGCAGGTTATGCCAAGCGCAAGATCAAAACCGCACTGACTTTTATTTACAATTTTGAAGATTCAGTCATCCATCATGTTCGCGAACGGGGGCTGGATGGTGCGATTTGTGGTCATATCCATTGGGCCATGATCAAAGAGGTCGACGGACTGACTTATATGAATTGCGGTGACTGGGTCGACAGCTGCACTGCCATCGTTGAACATGCGGACGGGCGTATGGAACTGATCCGCTGGAACGATGCTGCCAATACGCAAATCGCCTTACTCAAGTAACTTCATGGAAAACATACCCAAATGAAAATTCTGTTTATTTCCGATGTTTATTTCCCTCGCATCAACGGCGTATCAACGTCTATCGAGACTTTTCGTAAGGAACTTCGTGCGCTTGGACACATAGTCCACCTTATTGCTCCGGACTACCTGACTCCGAGCACGGATGAAACGGACATCCTGCGCATCGCAGCGAGCACGATTCCCTTGGATCCTGAAGACCGCCTGATGAGCTACAAGGGCGTGATGAAAAATCTGGATAAACTGCGCAGCGAACACTATGACATCATCCACATACAGACCCCCTTTGTCGCGCATTATCTGGGCACAAAATTATCCCAGCGGCTGAATATTCCTTGCGTAGAAACTTATCACACTTTTTTTGAGGAATATCTATACCACTACATCCCCTTCGTGCCTAAGCGCCTGACGCAACTGATCGCCAAACGATTTTCGCGGCATCAGGGGAATAGCCTGGGCGGCATGATTGTCCCTTCATACCCGATGCTGGAAGTGCTGAAAAACTACGGCATCACCGCCTCCACCGAGGTAATTCCAACCGGTATCGAGCCTGAAAGTTTCATAACAGGTGACCGGTTCGCCTTTCGCCAAAAGTATGGCATTGCACAAGACAGGCCGACATTGTTGTTCGTAGGCCGCGTTGCTTTTGAAAAAAATATCAGTTTTCTGCTTGACGTCGTATCTGAAGTCAGAAAAGCCATACCGGATATACTTTTTATTATTGCCGGAGAAGGCCCTGCATTGAAAAGCCTGGAACATGAGGTGAAGAAGATGGATTTGAGCAACAATGTCAAATTTATCGGCTATCTGGATCGCCATAGCGAATTGAATAGCTGCTACCGTTGCGCCGATATCTTTATCTTCGCCTCTCGTACAGAAACTCAAGGGTTGGTTTTATTAGAAGCCATGGCACAAGCCACACCAGTCGTCTCAACGGCAGAACTCGGTACGCGTGATGTATTAAAAGAAGGCCAGGGTGTGTGGATTGCCAGGGAGGAATTAGCTGATTTTTCAGATAAAGTCATCAGCATGCTGAAGCAAGCTGATGCACGAATCGCGCTCGGCAAACTCGGACAGGATTATGCGTATGGCTGGTCGGCCAGTCGTCAGGCAATGCGCATGATGATGTTCTACCAAACGGTGCTTGACGCGTCTGAATTGGGAGAACTGGCTGCCTGATTTAGCACATTTAACCAGTCCGGGCGGCAACCGCCCGGCTCCATGTCATCAAAGCAGTATGTTTTTGATGAGCGCCATGCATAACAAGGCGTAGCCTGCCGCCAGCAAATCGTCAAACATCACACCCAGTCCGCCATGCAGGTTACTGTCAAAATAGCGTATCGGTTGCGGTTTGATTATGTCGAAAAAACGAAACAGCACGAAAGCCAGCAGCGACCAGGCCCAGCCGGCTGGTGTAAAGAACAGCACCAGCAACATGGCGACAATCTCATCCCAAACCATCCCGCCATGATCCGGTACACCCAGCGCGCGACCGGTAATATCACACACCCATACACCGACAGCAAAGAAGCAGATCAGCAGCAGGATAAACAATTCAGCTGACAGACGCGGTGCCAGATACCAGTACATCGGGAAAGCCACCAGCGTACCGAAAGTACCAGGGGCTTTACGCGCCAGACCACTGCCAAAGCCGAAGGACAAAAAATGAGCCGGATGACGGAACAAGAACTTCCAGTCGGGTTGTATTTTTATATCATCAGACGACTCATCAGAAATGTTCATAACCCGCACTTTCCAAAACCATAGGCAGCAACGACGCATCAAGCACAACGCAGCCTTGCCCCTCAATAATCCGCCCGATACAAGTTAATTGCAAGTCCAACTGTTTGCTGATGCCCAGCAATTCATGATGCTGGCCCGCCGGCGCAGTAAAACACAGTTCATAGTCATCGCCACCGGCCAGCACACAGTGCCTCCCCCGCGCCTGATCAAGCAATCCGAACAAGCATTTCGATACCGGCAAGGCTGCAAAATTGATTTCTGCAGCCACACCCGATGCTTGTAGTATATGCCCCAGATCA
This sequence comes from uncultured Nitrosomonadales bacterium, assembly GCA_903915035.1. Taxonomy (GTDB): domain Bacteria; phylum Pseudomonadota; class Gammaproteobacteria; order Burkholderiales; family Gallionellaceae; genus Gallionella. Next base: position 22,946 of record CAIWRI010000124.1, read on the forward strand.
CCTAACAAACCATCTGAAATATCAATCGCGCTGCTGACGATACCTGACAGAGCCAATCCTAGCGCGACTCGTGGTTGCGGTTGGTGCAAAGCTGTCGCACAGGCTGAAAAATCCCTCGCAGGCAATACGATTTGTCCTTGCAAGTGCGCTAACGCCAGAGCAGCATCGCCCAGCTGTCCGGACACCCAGATTTCATCTCCTGCACAAGCGCCGCTGCGCCGTAACGCAAGCCCCGCTTGCACTTCACCCATGATCGTCACTGAAAGGTTTAACGGGCCTCTGGTGGTATCCCCGCCAACCAGCGCGACACCGTATTCATCTGCCAGCGCAAAAAAACCCGCCGAAAATTGTGACAGCCAAGCATCATCCGCTTCCGGCAGACAGAGCGCCAGCGTCGCCCAGCGTGGCGTAGCACCCATTGCGGCCATATCAGACAAATTCACCGCTAGCGTCTTGTGCCCCAGTAAAAAAGGATCAGCATCGGCAAAAAAATGGGTTCCGCTCACCAGCATGTCGGTCGACACCGCCAGCACGCAGCCTGGCGTTACCTGCAACAAGGCTGCATCATCACCCACCCCCAGCAACACATTGGTTGCCGGCCGGGTAAAATAACGACGGATAAGCTCAAATTCGGACATGGATGAGTGGAAAGTGGACAGTGGACAGTGGAAAAACACCACCCTCTACTTGCCACTTACAACTGACTAGTTTCTGTTGTTAGCAAATTCTACGGTACGAACCTTGGGTGCCAGCTTATCCAGCACACCATTGACATATTTATGACCATCGGTGCCGCCGAAAGTCTTAGCCAACTCAACCGCTTCATTGATGACAACTTTGTATGGCACATCCAATTGATGGGCCAGCTCATAGGCTGCCAGCAGCAGCACCGAAAACTCGACGGTGCTCAATTCGTCGAGCGCACGATCAAGATAAGGCGCAAGCAGCAGTTGCAATTCCGCTTGCTGAGCCAGCACACCGCGCAGCAACCTGCCATACATGGGCTTGTCGTAGCGCCCGAGGTTCTTTTCACCTTGCAAGTGAGCTTCAATTTCCGACGCGTCTGTGCCTGATACACGCCATTGGTAAACACCTTGCAATGCCAATTCACGTGCGCGATGGCGCGGGCTCTTTTGCACGACAGCCTTAACCGCTTCAGGGAGTATGCTCATGCCAGTTCCTGCAACAAATTAGCCATCTCAATCGCGCATTGGGCAGCTTCCGCCCCCTTCACTGTAATGCGTGAGAGCGCCTGATCGTCATTATTTGTGGTCAGAATCGCATTCGCAATTGGTACGCCGCAAGCCAACTGCACGTCATTCACGCCGCGCGCGGATTCATTCGACACCACCTCGAAGTGATATGTATCACCCCGTATAACCGCGCCCAGCGCAATCAGGGCATCGTATTTTTCGCTGTCCGCCATATGCAGCAGCACAACGGGAATTTCCAGCGCGCCCGGCACTGTCGCCAGCGTAATATCATCTTCAGACACACCCAAATGCAGCAATTCCGAGTGACACGATGCCAGCAAGCCTTCGCACACCTCAGGATTGAAACGGCTTTGCACGATACCGATACGCAAGCCCTTACCATCCAGATTTTTTTCTATTTCTTTCATTGTCCTGTTCCTTAATTTCTAATCGCGCTTGTTCTATTCCAGACTGGCGTAACCTGTCACTTCCAACCCGAAGCCGGCCATACTTGGCATCTTGTGCGGTGTTGCCAGCAGACGCATCTTGCCTACCTCCAGATCACGCAATATCTGCGCACCAATACCATAACTGCGTGAATCCCACTGTTGCCCGTCCGTCCCCTCCAGCGTCGCCCGCGCCAGCAAATCTTTCGGCGTCTCTCCGCGATGCAGCAACACCAGCACGGCGGCCTTTGCCTTAGCCATTTTTTGCAAAGCCTGATGCACACTGGTTGATTGCCCGTGAGATTTCTGTTCAAGAAAATCCATCACCGATAGCGGTTCATGCACGCGAACCAGCGTTTCATTTTGCGCGTCGATCTCGCCCTTCACCAGAGCCAGATGCGTATGCTGCGTGGTTCTGTCCACATAAGTTGCAAGCACAAATTCACCGTAAGCGGTCTGCACTGTACGCATGCCTGCACGTTCAACCAGTTTTTCATGCTGGCTGCGATGCTCGATCAAATCCGCAATCGTACCGATTTTCAAACCGTGCAGCCTGGCGTATTCGATCAGATCCGGCAGACGGGCCATTTCGCCATCATCCTTGAGAATTTCGCAAATCACCGAAGCGGGCGTCAACCCGGCTAACTGAGCCAAATCACAACCGGCTTCCGTGTGCCCTGCGCGCACCAGCACCCCGCCATTTTGCGCGCGTAAGGGAAAAATATGTCCGGGCTGCACAATATCGGCGGGCTTGGCATTTTTATCCGCCGCAGCCAGTACGGTACGCGCCCTGTCTCCTGCCGAAATGCCTGTCGTTACGCCGCTCGCCGCTTCAATCGACATCGTGAAATTGGTTGCCAGTTGCAAGCCGTTTTCCTGCACCATCAAAGGCAGATTGAGCTGTTTACAATGCGCTTCTGTCAGTGTCAGGCAAATCAGCCCCCTGCCATAACGGGCCATGAAATTAATCTTTTCAGGCGTGGCAAATTCAGCGGCGAAAACCAGATCACCCTCGTTTTCACGGTCTTCCTCATCGACCAGAACAACCATGTTGCCTTTACGAATTTCTTCAATAATTTCCTGTATTGGTGCAATATCCGTCATGCGCAACCTCAAAAATGTGCAAACAGCCTGGCCGACTGGGCACTTACCAGCTGAAAGGGGGGGATTCTACCATCTTGCTGTGATTCACTCACGAAGTTTACTGCGCCATTAGCAGAATGGCCGTAAAACAGCAAGAGTCTTCGCCTGAAAACATCGTCGCACCATTTTGCGCAAAAGGCGACCGGCCGGGCCGCCGCTTTGATGTCAATCTGGCGGCATACCCTTCATTCAGAAACAGAAGCTTTAGCGCCGTTGTTTCGGGGGAATGCCCTTCCGGCATTGATAATCAGCAAACAGCGGGGCTGCAGAACTCGCACCAACAGCCATACTGTTTGAGACTCAAACATCAGCGGCCATTCCTGCATTGCAAATGCGATGCAGGAATGGCCGGGCATTTAGCGCGATGTCCGATTTATTCTGTCAGCAACAGGCTATTCGGCATAGGCCATCAGACATATTGTTTTGAAGTGCAATAGGCGTTATTGTTCGTCCCAGAAGTCTGCCGGGTTTTTCAGCATAAAGTGGACGGCAAGCGACATCACCAGGTAGCCATGGCAGAGCACTCGGTGAACAAGGCAGAGCACTCGGTGGAAAGCACAGAGCACTCGGTGGAAAGCACAGAGCACTCGGCAGCAATGGCCGAGCACTCGGTGGAAAGCACAGAGCACTCGGTAGCAATGGCCGAGCACTCGGTCAAAACCACAGAGCACTCGGCAGCAATGGCCGAGCGCTCGGCCAAAACCACAGAGCACTCGGCAGCAATGGCCGAGCGCTCGGCCAAAACCACAGAGCACTCGGTAGCAATGGCCGAGCGCTCGGTGGAAACCACAGAGGGTTCGGCAGGAATAGCATATCGTTCTGTGAAAGTAGCAAATCATTCGCGCGCAACCGGCGAACGATCAGCCGTAAACTCAAAGTGCAATAAAAACACAGCAAAAAGCAGGGTTTGCGCGCAATAGTGCATTATTTTTTCGACAAAACAACGAAGTGACTATCATGCGGAATACCGCTTTCATGCCGCACGACGATTTATGGCTGGCAGCTCGTTTGTCTGCGACTAAAGTGGAGCCGCTGAGCGGATTAGAACAGGCGTTTAAACAAACTGCCGCCTAAACTGCCTGACACACTCAAACCGGCTGCTGAGTATGCAACGAAGGAGGTCGCGTTAAGTAACTGATGTTACGCAGAGATTGGTAGGACTTTCGTAAAGTGGTTATAAGACCGGATTTTTTCTGCGCAAGGCGTATCCGTCTCACCCCCTGAGCGCCGCCGAAGATAGGCAGCAAACA
>CAIWRI010000125.1 GCA_903915035.1 uncultured Nitrosomonadales bacterium
AAAATGCGGATCAACAGGATTATCCGGACGGGCAATATCAGGACGATATGACCCCGGAGGACGAGCAGGACGATGGCTATCTTGACGACGATGAGGAAGACGGTGACGATGCAGAAGACAGCGATGAAGAAGACGGCGATGAAGTAGACGACGAAAGTGGTGAAGCCGTTGCCCCTGCCAAGCCGCAAGGTCGCGGTTTACGCAGCCTGCCGGTCGAGGAAGAGGAAGAGCTTCCGCCCAGCAAAACCAAGATCAAGAAGCAGATGCACGAATTGCGGGATCTGGGCGAAGAATTGACCGCACTGAGCAAGGACCAGCTCAATCAACTCGACATTCCCGAAAGCCTGCGCGATGCGATACGCGAGATGCACCGCATAAAATCGCACGGCGCAATACGACGCCAGATGCAATACATCGGCAAACTGATGCGCGATGTGGATACCGCACCCATTATCGCCAAGTTGAATACCTGGAAAGGCACTTCACAACAGCATATCGGCTACATGCACCAACTGGAACGCTGGCGCGAACGGCTGATGGATTCCGATACGGCGCTCACCGAATTGCTTGCGGCTTATCCTGAAATCGATGCACAACAATTGCGCACCCTGATACGCAATTCGCACAAGGAAAAAGAAGCCGGCAAGCCTGCCAAAAATTTCCGCGAGATATTCCAGATCCTGCGCGAGACTATCCCGGCACCAACATAATGCCGTAACACGATGCGTCGCCGATCAGTTTGAACAGGATATTTGCGGCGCAAGGAATAGCGGGAATTACCAGCGGCAAGGGTCGGTATGCCAGTTGCTCTGGTCACGACCGCCGCATTTAATCCGGTAAATCAGCGCATTCACGCAAAACCATAACGGCATGCAAATCTATCAAGCGAAGGAACATGACATGACAGCAATTCTTCCAAACATCTCTCGCGATTCTGGAAAAAATCCGCAATACAGCATCATCTGGATGCATGGACTGGGCGCGGATGGACAGGATTTTGTATCCATGGCGGATGAGCTGCAATTGCCCGCCGCTGTCCGCTACATTTTTCCGCATGCGCCGGAGCGTCCTGTCACCATCAATGGCGGGTATGTGATGCGTGCCTGGTATGATATTGCCAGCGACCGTATTGAAGCGAAGCAGGATGCGGCAGGCATTCGCGACTCACAAAAGTCTATTGAAGCGCTCATTGCGCAGGAAATAGCGCGAGGCATTGCGCCGGATCATATTTTTCTGGCCGGCTTCTCCCAGGGCGGTGCGATTGCACTCCACACGGCGTTAAGACAAAGTGAGCCGCTAGGCGGCGTACTGGTACTCTCAGCCTATCTGCCGCTGGCGGGAGCGGCGAGCCTGGAAGCCACCGCGACTTCACGAAAAACCCCCGTCTTCATGGCTCACGGGCGTAACGATAATGTCGTTCCGCTTGCCTTGGGGATGGCTTCAAACATGCAATTGCAAGCAATGGGATATGCCGTTGTGTGGCTTGATTACGCCATGCAGCACTCGTTAGTTGAAAAAGAGTTACGCGACATCGAAGCCTGGCTAACTAAAAGGATTGAGAATTGAGGATTCGGGATTGAGGGGGCAAAGCACATGCTATTTTTCTTGCACTTTGCACCTTGTCCCTTGAATCTTACTCTTGCTTTTAAAACTCGTATTCGACCTGCATCCTGAAGGTATGATTGGGCGTCGCCTGGGTGCTGCCAAACAGCAAGGCCGCGTTGTAGCGGAGTGCCTGCCGGTTGCCCAGTGGCAGCTTGCCAAAGATCGCAGGACCCATGCTGTGCTCTTGTGTGCCGTGTGGTGACCAGTGATCCCATTCGCCCGCTTCGCCCAAGCCTTGCAGACCGAATTCAAAAGCCGTCAGCCACCGGTATTTTACCTGCCACTGGTAAGCAAGATTGGTCGTATATGGCAGGCCATCCTCATCTTTTTGCCCGAACGAGCGCACAAATAGTAAATTGCCATTCAACTGCAACTTGCCAAACTCCTTCTGTAGCAATGGCCCTATTGCAAGTTCCCAGGGCACGTGGCTGGTCAGCGGCGCTTCGAGTTCCACTACCATGCCAAGGTCTAGCGGGTATTGACCTGCCTCAGTCAACTGAAACTTGTTCTCCCACTCGGCCAGAGAGGCATTTTGCGTGCCATTGCGTTCCTGTTTCAGATATAGCTCAGTAAACCATGACTCTGAGACACCATAACCTGCGCCCACGCTTGAGGCCTGTGCGCTACTGCCCTCCACCGGACTGGCTGTGCCATATTTGAAATCGATTTCACGCTCACCTTGTTCTACAGCAGGGGTCAGCACGTAATCCGCGGGGCTGGCAAACACGGGCGAGCTAAAAATGCTGCATAAAAGGATTGCTTTGAGTAAATGCTCAGGTATATTTTTCATGTTGGTTTTTCCGTTAATTGTTTTTTGCGGTTTGCCGCATTGCTGCCAATCGTTACTCATCGAGAGGCCTTATTTGCTCGCGCAGCCCGTTTCATGCCCAGTATGATGACGAGCAGCACGGTGACAAAAAATACCAGCTGCCGGCCTTGCGTCATAACCATCAGGCTGTGCAGTAACATGCCGGGCAAGCCGTTCTGGGGCAGTAGCGCCGGGCTATCCCGCAGGCCCCGCTTAATCCGGCCAGCAAGCCTGCCAGCAGCCAGCGTCTGCTGCCGGCAACATCACGCGTGGCCGCTGCGATGATGCCGATAATAATGGACGCTTCAAGGACTTCCCTGAAAACAATAATGGCGGTTCCGAATATGATTTCTCCTAACGTGCGATGAGGGTGCCTTTGGCGGTATCTTCATGAAATTCGCCAGAGAAGGGATAACTGCCAGGGCTGAGCGGCCCGATGTAGAGTTTTATCGTGCCATGCGCACTGATCATTTTTTCCCGATTTAACGCATGGCTGTCGAATTCTTCGGCTGTGGCATCCTGATTTTCGATCAGCAGAAGCAGTTTTTTATTGGCCGGAATAGTCAGTTCTGCCGGCTCAAAACGATGATCCCTGATCACCAGTTTATAATCCGCATCGACTGCAAATACGTTGAGTGGAAACAACAATGCGATAATTAAAACCTTCTTCATGTCAGTACCTTTACTTGTGTTGAATGCAAATGATAATTGTTCTTATTTGTTGTTGCAAGTGTTTTCTGGCATGATGTGCTAACTTTATTTGAGGTCATTGACATGCACCAACCAGATCATCTTAAAAATGCCGGCCTTAAAACCACTCTGCCGCGCCTCAAGGTATTGAGTCTGTTTGAATCAGGCCGTGAGCGACACATGAGCGCAGAGGACGTATACAAGCAGTTGCTGTCAACCGGCGATGATGTGGGATTGAATACGGTGTACCGCGTACTAACCCAGTTTGAACAGGCAGGTCTGCTGGTGCGTCATTATTTTGAAGGGGGTAAATCGGTTTTTGAACTTAACCATGGTACTCATCATGATCACATTGTCTGCCTGCAATGCGGTCATGTTGAGGAGTTCTACGATGCATCCATAGAGGCGCGTCAGGAAATCGTTGCCGCTGAACGCGGCTTTACCATCCGGGAGCATTCACTGTATATTTATGCGGACTGCAATAAAATGCCCTGTCCGAACAAGTGATGCAGGATGCAAGGAAAAACAGCTTGAGCCATAATCCTTGTATCTGCCTTTAAAATGATCCCCTGGCTAACTGAAAACGCACCCTTTCCGCCTGTTTCGCAAGCGTTGCGCGAACCAAACGGCCTGCTGGCAGCAGGCGGAGACCTGACAGCCGAACGCTTATTAAACGCTTATCGTCATGGCATTTTTCCGTGGTTCAGCGCGGGCGATCCGCTGCTCTGGTGGAGTCCTGACCCGCGCATGATACTGATTCCGGACGAATTTAAGCTGTCTGACTCGCTCGCCAAAGTTATGCGCAAAGGTGTTTTTGAAATCCGCACCGATACGGCCTTTGAGCAGGTCATGCGCGGCTGCGCCGCACCACGCTTCCGACAACAGGGCAGCTGGATAGATGAGCAAATGATTGCTGCGTATTGCGAGCTTTACCGGGCAGGTTATGCGCATTCTGTGGAAACCTGGCTGGATGGCAAGCTGGTTGGCGGACTTTATGGCGTGGCCATCGGGCAGATGTTTTATGGTGAATCCATGTATAGTGACGTTTCCAATGCTTCAAAAATCGCAATGGCGCACCTGGCAAGCACTTCATCCACTTTTAAAATGATAGACTGCCAAATGTATACTGCTCACCTGGCTACGCTAGGTGCCAGGTTAATCAAGCGCGACGAATTTATAGCCAGACTCAACGTGTTGATTTCAGATGAAAGGTGCAAGATGCAAGTGCCTCCGTTTTCCCCCTTTCCCCCTGAATCCTGACCCATGAATTCACTCAAAAGTACCCCTATCTCCGCGCTGCATTTTTATCTTACGGGAAGCTACCCTTGCAGCTATTTGCCGGATTTGCAGGCGCGCTCACAGGTGGCTGCACCCGATTTTCTGATCAACACGACGCTCTATTCACAACTGGTGCGAAACGGCTTCAGACGCAGCAGCACTCACGTTTATCGTCCGCACTGCGACACCTGTTGCGCCTGCGTGCAAATGCGCGTGCCGGCAAAGTCCTTCACGGCGAACCGCTCGCAACGTCGCGCCTGGGTTCAGCATGCAACATTAGAGGCGACATTGCATACTTTGCAGGACAAGCCGGAATATTTTCAGTTGTATCAGCGCTACCAGCGCGCCCGCCATCCTGACGGCGGCATGGACACTGACGACTACGATGCCTACCAGTCATTTCTTTTGCAAAGCCAGATTGATACACTACTGGTAGAATTTCGTGAGCCCTTCGACCAGGTTCAGAACAGACAAGGTATCCTGCGCATGGTCAGTGTGATCGATCTGCTCAGTGATGGATTATCATCGGTCTACACTTTTTTTGATCCAGACTTGCCGCGAGCGCGTTTTGGTGTATATAACGTACTATGGCAAATTGAGTTATGCCGAAAACTTGATCTGGCGTTCGTCTATCTGGGATACTGGATAAAAAATAGTAAAAAAATGTCCTACAAAACTCAATATCAGCCGGCAGAAGGCTTGCAAGACGGGATATGGCAAGCATTACAAGATTGAGGCATGGCGAGTGGTACAGGAAACCGACAAATTGCAACTGGAACTATATGAAAACACGATTAGGAATTTTTATTGCCGCGCTGCTGATATTGCCATTTGCGGGGCTTTATTTGAGCGGTGCAGGATGGAGCGATCTGCCTGAAATCCCGGCAGCGGGCAATCTCACCATCGCCGCCAGTTTGTTGACCAGTCTGATACTGGCAGTTTATGTTTTGTTGTGCAATTCCGCTGTCAAACACCTTGCAGGGAATAGTCCGCTCAAAGCGCAACGTCCTTATTTTATCGGTGTCAGTCTTGCAAGCGTGGTGCTTTGTTACCTGTTTAGCTACCTGAATCTGTTTGTAGCGAGTGTGCCGCAGCCCAATTTAGTGAGTTTGCTGCAAAATACACTGCTGTTCGCTTTGCTCGCCCCGGCCATTCTGGTCACACGCGCTCTGCTTGGCAGCATACCCGGTTTCCTGAAATTCATGACCTTTCGTACTACTTTTCCGGCCGCGAACGATGAAACACTGGCACGACTTCTTTTAGCCGTCGCCATATTCAGTTTGCTGGGTGGCGCAGCGTGGCCCGGAAAACTCAATAGTCTGATGTGGAGTTCACCTTTGCTGTTGCTGACAGCTCTGCAATTGCTATGGCATGAAAGTTCAATATTTACCGCCGCAAAATCCGGCGACTTCGGACGCCTGGCCGGTACGGCACTCTCAGGCATGCTGGTCGGCAATCTCGTGGTATTTAGCTTCCAGCGCGCCTTTCCCGCTCTGCTTGCACAAGCCGGCTTTATTTTATTTGCGCTGACTTGTTTGCAATTAGCCGATGTCGTTGCCGAAAACTGGCGCGGCAAGTCGCGCACTGCGATGTTTGCCGGGAAGAAAAAATTTCCGATACCTGTCATAGTCAAAAAGATCTGAAAAGTAAGCCGTAAGTAGAAAGTAGAAAAATATGAGCCTGTACTCCCTGATTCAACCCGCCTTATTCCGGCTTGAACCGGAAACCGCACACAACCTTACTCTGAGCGGATTGAACACGTTACACACACTTGGATTGAGCGGTTTGATTACGCCGTCCATAGCGCATGATCCGCGCACCGTAATGGGGCTGACCTTTCCCAATCCGGTCGGGCTTGCCGCCGGCATGGACAAGAATGGCGATTGCATTAACGGCATGGCCAGCTTAGGTTTCGGTTTCATTGAAATCGGCACCATCACCCCGCTGCCACAAGCCGGCAATCCCAAGCCCCGTCTGTTCCGCTTGCCCGTGGCACAAGGCATCATCAACCGGATGGGCTTTAACAATGAGGGCGTGGACAGGCTGATTGCAAACGTCACCAGTGCGGGTTTCAAGGGTATATTGGGGATCAATATCGGCAAAAATGCCACAACCCCGATTGAAAAGGCCGCAGATGATTATCTTATATGTCTGCGCAAAGTTTATGCGCATGCCAGCTATATCACGGTAAATATTTCATCCCCGAACACCAAAAATCTGCGTCAATTGCAGGATGAAACAGCCCTGGATGACTTGCTCGCACAACTGAAAGCCGAACAGCAGCGACTCGCTGATGTGCATGGCAAATACGTGCCGATCGCCTTAAAAATCGCACCGGACATGCAAAATGAGCAAGTGGCGCAAATCGCCAGATTATTGATAAAACACTACATTGACGGCGTTATCGCCACCAATACCACCTTATCGCGTGAAGGCGTGGAAAATATTCCGCACGGCAGCGAAACAGGGGGTTTGAGCGGCGCACCCGTGCGGGAAAAGTCAGTTGAAATCATCCGTCAGCTCGCAGCGGAATTCAAAGCCTGCGCAGGGCAGGGGATAGCACCGCCCATTATCGGCGTGGGTGGAATATTAAACGGCGATGATGCCGCTGAAAAAATCAGTGCAGGCGCTACACTGGTGCAAATTTACACGGGTCTGATTTATAAAGGTCCGGCACTGGTCGCTGATTGCGCCCGGGCCATCCGCAATTTAAATCACCCAACGCGTTGATAAACAATGTAAATAAACAAAGAGTTTATGTAGCGACGGTACTGGAGCACGCATATCGTGGATTGCGGCTGATGCCGAAAAGCCCGGTATAAATTGACAGGCAAGGTGCAGCTCTGCATGTGAAGCGTAACGTGCTGAACGAATTTTGACTGTCCCGGAAAGAGGTATCGTTTGATCATGAAGATAGTCAGCACACCATGATTCCGGAAAGTTTTATAGTGAGAGTTGAACTCAATTACGCTGTAGTTATATAGTTATGCCAACAAAACGGTTGAAGCCACCTGCAAATCATTGGATAATCCGCCCCTGATTTAGAAAGCACAATAATGACAGAATATTTTTTAATTTTGCTGGGCGCGGTGTTCGTCAACAACATCGTCCTGGTCAAGATTCTCGGGCTATGCCCGTTCATGGGCGTTTCCAAAAAACTGGAAGCGGCGGTTGGCATGGGAGCCGCAACCACGTTCGTATTGACCCTGGGTTCCGGTTCAAGTTACCTGATTAACCACTATTTACTGGGGCCTGACCTGGCTTACCTCACCACGTTGTCGTTCATCGTGGTGATCGCCGGCATCGTGCAATTTACCGAAATGGCGGTGGAAAAAACCAGCCCCTCGCTGTATCAGACGCTGGGCATCTATCTGCCGCTGATTACCACCAACTGCGCGGTGCTGGGCATTCCGCTGCTCAATGTACAAGCCAAACATAATTTCATGGAATCCCTGTTGTTCGGCTTCGGCGGTTCCGTGGGTTTTACCATGGTGATGGTGCTGTTTGCCGGTTTGCGTGAACGCATGGAAGGCGCGGACGTACCGGGCATTTTCAAGGGTTCTGCGATTGCCATGGTCACAGCAGGATTGATGAGTCTGGCCTTTATGGGCTTTTCCGGGTTGATTAAATAATGATCAGCGCTTTGCTAGTTATGGCGGCAATTGCCGGTATCCTGGGTGCCATCCTGGGTTTTGCCGCGATTAAATTCCGCGTAGAAGGTAATCCGTTGGTGGCCAAGATCGACGCGGTACTGCCACAGACGCAGTGCGGACAATGCGGATTTCCCGGCTGTAAACCCTATGCCACTGCCATTGCCGAAGGTGTTGCTGATATCAACATGTGTCCACCCGGCGGCGAAGAAGGCATACAAAAACTGGCGGATCTGTTAGGCATGGAATTCAAACCGTTTGGCGGTGAAACAAAACCAAAGCCAAAGTCCGTTGCCGTCATCGACGAATCCACTTGCATCGGTTGCACCCTGTGCATCCAAGCCTGCCCGGTCGATGCCATCGTGGGTGCAGCAAAACAATTGCACACAATCATCGCAGCTGAATGTACCGGTTGCGAACTCTGCGTTCCTCCTTGCCCGGTAGATTGCATTCTGATGGTGCCCATAGCGGAAAATCTCAGCAACTGGAAGTGGAAATACCCCGTTTACGCATTGACTGTGTCCTCTTCCGGTAACGCGGCATTATGAAAACACTCTATCAGTTTCACGGCGGGATACATCCGCCCACTAACAAGACGCAATCAACTCAGACCCCGATCAGGCTGGCACAACTTCCAGTCAAACTCGTCATTCCGCTGCATCAGCATGTCGGCAACTGTGCTAAACCTGTGGTTGAAGCTGGCGATTACGTACTCAAGGGGCAGCTGATTGGTCGCCCTGACGGTCATTTATCCAGCGCGATACACGCCTCCACCTCCGGCACCATTGCCGCCATTGACATGCAGCCGGTAGCGCACGCGTCCGGCATGGCGGATCTGTGCGTCACTCTGATACCCGATGGTCTGGATAAATGGATAGAGCTGGCACCCTGTGACGACTGGCAATCGCTGCCACATACAGAACTTCGCCATATACTGCGTAACGCTGGCGTAGTCGGCCTGGGTGGTGCAGTGTTCCCGAGTGACATGAAGTTGTACGCGCATAAGCACAAAATCAAGACCCTGGTACTCAACGGCGCGGAATGTGAACCTTTCATCACCTGCGATGATCTGTTAATGCGCGAACGGGCAGGCGAAATTCTGCTGGGCATTGAGATGATGCGCACGCTGCTGTATGCGGAGGAAGTGCTGATCGGCATTGAGGACAATAAACCGGAAGCTATTGCAGCCATGCAGGCGGCTGTCACAGCGGGCGGATATGCTCGCATGGAAGTGATCGCCGTACCGACCATCTATCCCGGTGGCGGCGCCAAACAACTGATACGCGTACTCACCGGCATCGAAGTCGCGGCCGGCGTGCGTTCCACCAACCTTGGTGTGCAATGCTTCAATGTGGGCACGGCTTACAGCGTCTGGCGCGCGATTCGTTACGGCGAGCCGCTGATCTCGCGCGTTGTCACTGTCACGGGCAATGTCGCTCATCCGCAGAACTTCGATGCACTGATCGGCACGCCGATGGATGAACTGGTAGCCCAGGCTGATCAACTGCCCGGCACAACCGGTTATATCATGGGCGGGCCGATGATGGGCGTGCTGATGCCATCCATGCAGGTCGGCATGATCAAGGCGACCAACTGTATCATCGCCTCTTCGGATCAACTGTTTCCGGCCGCAAAGCCGGCGGTCTCTTGCATCCGTTGTACGCGCTGCGCCGATGTTTGCCCGGCAGAATTGCAACCCCAGGAATTATACTGGTTCGCAAAAGCCAAAAATCTGGATAAGGCTGAGGACTACCATTTGTTCGATTGTATTGAATGCGGCGCGTGCAGCTATGTCTGCCCGAGCAATATCCCGCTGGTGCAATACTATCGTTTCGCAAAAAGCGAAATATGGGCTCAGGAGGCAGGTAAAAAAGCAGCGGATGCGGCACGTGAGCGGCATGAATACCGAGAGAGCCGGATTGAACGCGAAAAACGCGAAAAAGCCGAAAAACTGGCCGCAAAAGAAAAAGCTGCGCAAGACGCCCGTGCACAACGTGCAGCGCTGGCAGCTGTGCCGGAAACCGGAACCATGCCAGTTGCCGCTGAAAACCCGGTGCAGCAGAAAATTCAGGCGGCGATTGAACACGCCAAACTTCAGGCTGCTGCGGCAAAGCCAAAAAACACCGAGCAGTTGACACCACATCAATTGGCTGAAATCGCCGACATCGAGGCGCGACGCGCAAGAGTTCGCGAACTGGCCAAAGACAATACCGAGGAATAATATGTCCGGATTCTTTTCCCCCTTTATTACCAAGCCGGTCAGCGTGTCACAAATCATGCTACATGTACTGTTCGCCCTGATTCCGGGTATTGCGCTGTACGTGTGGTTTTACGGCCCGGCCATTCTGGTGTCCATCACACTGGCCAGTATCACCGCACTTGGCATTGAAGCGCTGATGCTCAAAATTCAGCATAAACCCGTCGCACCCTATCTCAAAGACAATAGCGCGCTGCTCACCGCCTGGCTGCTCGCGCTGTCCATCCCGACATTAGCCCCGTGGTGGCTGGTGGTGGTAGGAACCGCCTTCGCCATTAGTATTTCCAAGCATCTGTATGGCGGTTTGGGCAATAATCCCTTCAATCCGGCGATGGTAGGTTACGCCGTACTGATTATTTCCTTCCCGGCCTACATGACGCACTGGCTGGCTCCGCAAGGAGTAGGGGGTGTCTCAATGAGCTTTTCCGATCAACTGGGGTATATGTTTCAGGGGCTGCTGCCCGATGGCCTCACGCTTGATGCCGTCACCATGGCAACGCCGTTGGATACACTCAAGACACAACTACATCAGCACAGCCAGATTGAACATATCCTGAATATGCCGATATACGGGCATTTGGCGGGCAAGGGCGGCGAATGGGTGGCGGGTGGATTCCTGCTGGGTGGTTTTTACCTGTTCGCAAAACGTCTGATCAGCTGGCACCTGCCGGTGGCTTTTCTGGGCAGTTTATTCCTCATTGCCGGTATTTTCCATTTATTTGATCCGGCGCACTATGCCGCGCCCCTGCTTCATCTGTTCTCAGGTGCTGCGATGCTAGGCGCATTCTTCATACTCACTGATCCTGTCACCTCTCCTACTACCCCGCGAGGCAAATTAATCTTTGCGGCAGGTGCCGCGCTGCTTACTTACTTGATCCGGGTATTCGGCGGTTTTCCGGATGGCATAGCGTTTGCGACCTTGCTGATGAACATCACGGTACCTTTGCTTGATGCCTGGACGCAACCCAAAGTATTCGGCAAAAAGGAGAAGCGGTCATGAGGCGCACCCTGGCAAAGGCCTCGTTTTATACTGCCGTAAACCTGCTGGCTTTCGCATTGTTAGGCACCGCTATTCTGGCTTTCACCTACAATCAGACACATGAGCGGATAGAGCAAAGCGTTGAGGCAGAAAAGCTCAAACTTATTTCGCAAATTGTTCCGCAAGCTTTGTTCGATAATGATGTCATTGCAGACACGCTGAAAATCACCCCCGACCCTTTGCTGGGCACTGAGGATGCCACTACCGCTTACCGGGCACGCCTGAAGGGAAAGCCCTCGGTGCTGGTGATGGAGGCTGTCGCGCCGGATGGCTACAGTGGTAAAGTCGCCTTGCTGATTGCAATCAGGGATAACGGTGAGCTGGCCGGCGTGCGCGTGGTCTCTGACAGGGAGACGCCGGGCCTGGGTGATTACATCGAAATTGCCAAGAGCAAATGGATACTTCAGTTTAACGGCACATCGCTCGCCAAATATAATGGTGAAAATTGGCAGGTCAAAAAAGACGGTGGGCAATTTGACTATATGGCAGGGGCTACCATCAGTCCTCGCGCGGTCGTTAAAGCAGTACACAAGGCGCTGCAATATTTTGCACAACATCAGGATGCATTGTTTGCCGGAACTAGCTTAGGAGTAACACCATGACCTATCAGGAATTCAAGGATATTCTTTACAACGGGGTATGGAAGCAAAATACCGGCGTGGTACAACTGCTTGGCATGTGTCCGATTCTGGCAGTGAGCACTTCGGTGGTTAATGGTGTGAGTCTGGGACTGGCAACCTCCGTGGTAATGGCCTTGTCAGGTGCTGCAATTGCGCCCATCCGGGGCATCGTTCCGAATGAAGCACGCATCCCGGTATTTATTTTAATCATCGCCGTGCTGGTCACACTCATTCAGTATCTGATGAACGCCTACATGTATTCGCTGTACGTGGTGCTGGGTATTTTTATCCCGCTGATCGTTACTAACTGCATTGTGCTGGCGCGTATCGAAGCCTTTGCCGCCAAGAATCCCCCCCTGCAATCCGCACTTGACGGGCTGGCGATGGGGTTGGGACTGACTGCGGTATTAGCTATCCTAGGCGGTTTGCGTGAAATTTTCGGTCATGGTACGCTGCTCTCCGGCATCGACATGGCGCTGGGCGAATCCGCCAAATCGCTGGTGATCACGGTCGTACCAAATTATCACGGCTTTTTGCTGGCCATCTTGCCGCCCGGAGCCTTCCTCACGCTGGGCTGCCTGATCGCCGGGAAAAACTGGCTGAATTTACGCGCGGAAAAGAAACTCAAAGACGCGGCCTCACTTGAAGCTGCCTTCCCTGCCGCGCATGCATGAACGCCAGTAAACGCCGGCTAATTTTTGAACGCCTGCAAGCCGCTAATCCGCATCCGACCACCGAACTGGAATACGCCTCACCGTTTGAACTGCTGATCGCGGTGATGCTCTCGGCACAGGCCACCGATATCAGCGTGAATGCGGCAACCCGCAAGCTGTATCCGGTTGCCAATACTGCTGAAGCAATACTGGCGCTGGGCGAAGAAAAACTGATGGAATACATCCAGCGCATCGGCTTGTATAAGACCAAGGCCAAACACGTAATACAGACCTGCCGCATTCTGGTCGAACAACATGCAGGCGCTGTGCCGCAAACCCGTGAGGCACTGGAAGCGCTGCCCGGCGTCGGGCGCAAGACCGCTAATGTAATCCTCAACACGGCCTTCGGTCAGCCTACCATCGCCATCGACACGCACCTCTTTCGCCTGGCTAACCGCATTGGTCTTGCACCGGGCAAAAATGTGCTGGAAGTGGAAAAGAAACTGCTCAAGGTGATTCCGAAGGAATTTCTGCATGACGCACATCACTGGTTAATATTACATGGCCGCTATATTTGCCGCGCACGAACGCCTAAATGTGCTGAATGTCTGATTTATGACTTATGCGAATACAAGGATAAAGATAAATAATGTTTTTTAATCCCTCACGAGACGAAGCACGTAATTTTTTGATCGATTCATGGCGCAAACGCCGTGAAAGAGTACTGCTGACACCGCTGGAAGATCTGGCAGCACAGTTGATTGAAAAACATCCCGAATATTTCTCTGTGTTTGAAGACCCCGAGCGCTATCTGGCACGCGAGTATTTGCCGGAGCAGGGCGAAGCGAATCCTTTTTTGCACCTGATGATGCATCTGACCATAGAGGAACAGATTTCCATCGATCAGCCACCTGGAATACGTGCGCATTTCGTGCGCCTGACGCATCATTTCGAATCGGAACATGATGCGCAACACCGCATGATGGAGTGTTTGAGTGAAATGATCTGGCAGGCGCAACGTCATAAAACCCAGCCTGATCCGGCTGTCTATTTGCGCTGTTTGGCAGAGCACTGAACAATCCGCTCGAAAGTAGCGAACCGTCTGTGTCAATTGAGTATAATTCGCCCTTGCTGCGAGCGACGACTGTTCGCCTCGACTGTGTAAACCCATAAACAGCGTGCCTTTGCTATGCTGAAGAAAGCGAGAATCAACTTGAACCAGCCAACTAACAAGACCGGTCTTTCCTACCGCGATGCCGGTGTCGATATTGATGCCGGCGACCAACTGGTGGAAAATATCAAACCTTATGCCAAACGCACTATGCGCCCGGAAGTGCTTTCCGGCATCGGCGGCTTCGGTGGCTTAGTGGAAATTTCCAAAAAATATAAGGAGCCGGTACTGGTATCGGGTACGGATGGGGTGGGCACCAAGCTGAAATTGGCTTTTGAATTGAACATCCATGATACCGTTGGCATTGATCTGGTCGGCATGAGCGTTAATGACATTCTGGTACAGGGCGCTGAACCGCTGTTTTTTCTGGACTATTTCGCCTGCGGTCAACTCAATGTTGCCGCCGCCACTGAAGTCATCAGGGGCATCGCCCATGGCTGCGAACAGGCCGGTTGCGCGCTGATTGGCGGAGAGACTGCCGAGATGCCCGGCATGTATCCGGTAGGCGAATACGATCTGGCAGGTTTTGCGGTAGGCGTGGTGGAAAAATCCAACATCATCACGGGTGAACACATTGCGCCCGGTGATATCGTGCTGGGGATGGCCTCTAACGGCGCACACTCCAATGGTTACTCGCTGGTGCGCAAGATCATCGAACGTGCCTCGCCAGATATGTCCGCACTGTTTGACGGTGAGCGCAGTCTGAGTGAGGTGATCATGGCGCCTACCCGCATTTATGTGAAACCATTGCTGGCGCTGATGCAAAGTCTCACCATCAAAGGAATGGCGCATATCACCGGCGGTGGTATCACCGAAAACGTGCCGCGCGTATTGCCGGAAAATGTCGTCGCCCAGATCGACAGCCAGTCGTGGAAAATGCCCAAGCTGTTTCACTGGCTGCAAGAACAGGGAAATGTTGCCGAACAGGAAATGTATCGCACATTTAATTGCGGTATCGGCATGGTGGTCATCGTCGCTGCTGTTGATGCCGACCAGGCTATCAGTCAGCTGCAGGCAGCGGGAGAATCCGTCATGAAAATCGGCGTGGTTCGTGCACGCATTGGCGATGAGCATCAAACACAAGTGAAATAAAAAGGGCAAGTGGTCAGTAGAAAGTGGTGAGTAGAAAAACCTTCTTCTACTTACTACTTACTAGTCACCACTCACTCTCGATTTACCCACATGAAAAACATCGTTATCCTTATTTCCGGGCGCGGCAGCAATATGCAGGCCCTGCTTGCCGCGAAGCTGGAAGGCCATATCGCCGCCGTCATCAGCAACAAGTCTGACGCACATGGACTGCTCTTTGCGCAGCAGCATGGCATTGCGACCGCGGTGGTATCTCATACGAATTACCCTGAACGTGAGCGTTTCGATGCCGCGCTGGCGGAGGTCATTGACAGTTTTGCACCTGATTTTGTCATCCTCGCCGGTTTCATGCGTATCCTGACCCCTGATTTTGTCGCGCATTATCAAGGCAGGCTGATTAATATTCACCCATCCCTGTTACCGGCTTATACCGGCTTGCATACCCATGCGCGCGCGCTGGCCGATGGCGTCAAGATTCACGGCTGCACCGTGCATTTCGTCACAGCCGATCTCGATCACGGGCCTGTCATCATTCAAGTCGCGATAGCTGTTTTACCTGACGACACCGAACACACTCTGTCCGCACGCATTCTGCATGAAGAGCATCGTATCTATCCGCAAGCGGTGCGCTGGCTATGCTCGGGGCAGGTTAAACTTGATGCAAACGGTAAAGTCATCTCGCAGTGTCACAATCTGCCGGCCCAGGCCTTAATCTCACCCGCACTGGACCTGCCATGAAATGGCTGTGCACGGTCTTGCTGCTGTTAAGTGCTCAGGCACTGGCCGCCACGCCTGAAAGCGTGCAAGTAAGCTACGTCGTATCCATGAGCGGAATACAGGCCGGTAAAATAGATGAAAACTACAACAGGAATGGCGAGCTTTACACGATCACCAGCATCACGACACCACTGGGGCTGCTGGCAATGTTCAAACCCGGTAAAGTGTATCTCAATAGTCGCGGGCAGCTGACCGGACAAGGGCTGAAACCGCTGCATTTTGAAGATAAACGCGAAGACAATCCGGAAAAAAACACCTCTGCCGAATTCAACTGGCAGACCAGGCAGCTCACACTGACCCGTCAATCCGGGCGCAGCGCACTTGAATTGCCGGCAGGCACACAGGACCGTCTGAGTGCAATGTATCAGTTTATGTTTCTTGAGCTGAAAAACGGGGATACGCTGAACTTTTCCATGACTAACGGCAATAAACTGGACAGCTATCACTACCTCATCGGCCAGCATGAAAAACTGGCTACTCCGGCCGGATCATTCGATACCATTTATCTGGACAGCCAGATAAAACCCGGAGAGAGCCGCACTGAAATCTGGCTATCAAGCGAATATAAGCTGCCTTGCAAGGTGATCATCACCGAAAGTAACGGCAATCAATACACGCAGATACTGAGTACGCTTAAAACAATACCGTGATCGCGCGGCTTAAAAAATATCCCGTCATTCTGGCGATCGTCCTGTCATTGCTGCTGCACACCGCATTATTACTCGGGCCGAATCTGGTGAAACTCACCCCGATAGAAGTTCAGCTGCCGCCGCTCGTTGCGCATCTGGAAATGCTGCCTGCCATCAAAAAGTCCGTCCCCCTCCGTGCAAAATTGCATCCTAAGCCACCAGCCAAGGCGTTCCAAGCCTCAAAACCTGTCGTTGCGGAATCTAAAATATCACCTGCGCCAGTCTCTACAGTAGAGTCAATGCCTGTTGAAGCCGTGGCACCGGTTGAAACAGCTGCACCTGTTGAAGCTGCAGAGCAGCTTATAACAGTGCCGGCTCACCCACTACCCAGACATGCGGAGCTGACCTTTATCGCGTATAAAGGCACAAATTTGCGCATAGGCGAAGTGCGGCACCGTCTGGATATTGATGGCAATAACCATTACACACTGCACGTTGGCATGAACACCAGTGGTATCGCCAGCCTGTTCAAAACCTTCGTTATGAATCAGCAAAGCAGCGGAAAAGTGGATGCGCAGGGCTTGCAGCCTGATACCTTCAGCGAACAAAAACTCACCTCAAAAGGCACGCAGAATTTAAGCGCGCAATTTGACTGGCAGAACAAGCAGCTTAATTTTTTCGCAGGCGATCATGTCGCATTGCCAGATACCGCACAGGACATCTTAAGTTTTCTGTATCAGTTCTCGCAGATGCCGCTGAATCAGCCGATGTTGCAGATGTCTGTTTTCAATGGTAAAAAGCTGGAAACATATCAAATTGAGGCAGGCGATGAAGAAGAAATCCGCACACCTTTAGGCATATTGCACGCCTTGCCGCTGCGAAAAATTCATGCACCGGGGGAGGAGGGGCTGGAAATCTGGTTAGGGCTGGAATATCGCCTGTTGCCGGTCAAGGTTGTTCAAATCGACAGACACGGCGAGGTTGCCGGTGAACTGGACATCTCAGAGATACGCGTCTCAAGGGAATAGTCTTGAGGCAAAATTTAGTGAAGGCGTGAACGGTTATCCGCGTCTCGTAAGGGTATTGATGGTTTTGCTTTTGTCCGCGCTACCTGAACTGGAGCCGACGTAGTAGGAAACCATCTGGGTGGCTATCGTGGTGAGTGATCCGAGAATATATGAGTCTTTCATTTTCGCGCGCAGGCGATATCCGGAAATACGGGGGCGGCCTGCGCTCTGACGATTTTGCCACCCCCCGAAAATTAAACTCGCCATGTCCGCTACGCGAGTTAGGTTAAAACAGAAATGCGGTTTCTCAGTTTCTAAAGTTTAAAATCTATCCACTATAAGCACTTCATTCATGGGCAGTTGACCGCCGCGTGGCCAGGCATCTTTCACGCCTTTGCCGATGGCGACGAACATTGCAATAGCATGATCTTCCGGCAGATTAATCAGTTTGCCTACCGCATCAAAGTCGAAACCATCCATCGGGCAGGAGTCGTAGCCCATTTCTTTGGCATGCAGCATCAGATTCATCGCCGCAATCCCGCAGGAACGCATCGCTTCATCACGCTGCACCTGATCTTTACCCCGATAATATTGGTCAATCGCAGGCAACATAAAATCTTGTACCGGTTGGGCCGCATGCTTCCAGTATCTGCCGGCTTCCTTCTCCCAAGCTCTGAGATCTGCACACATCACCACTAGCAGCGAAGCATCTGTTACCTGAGCCTGATCCCAGGCCGCGTTACGTATCTGTTTGCGCAACTCAGGAT
This sequence comes from uncultured Nitrosomonadales bacterium, assembly GCA_903915035.1. Classification (GTDB taxonomy): domain Bacteria; phylum Pseudomonadota; class Gammaproteobacteria; order Burkholderiales; family Gallionellaceae; genus Gallionella. The sequence goes on from CAIWRI010000125.1 coordinate 18,041, forward strand.
TTCTGACCAGAACGAAACGCCAGTTCTGTATATTGAATGCCGTGGGGGATAGCATGGCCATTGAAATGAGTTTTTCGATTTCCGCTTCGCTCATGCGGTGTTCAGGATCATAGGCTTTGACTGAACGGCGCGATTCAATTGCTTTCGAAACTTCCATGATGCGCTCCTTAGTTTAATACAAAAATGGGGCAGCTTAGCTTATTTTGTGCAATCCAACCAGACGTAGTTGAGGACGTTCTTCAGATCAAAGCCATGCTTCAGTATTGCTGCTTGAGGTCTATGGCGCTGATATGCGCCTACTGATTTGAAGGACTTGCTTTTTACCGGTCCGCTTTGGCCAGATGTATTTTGTGTGTGCTCTGGTGATGTGCCACTTTGCTGCTGCGTGTTTGTTGTGCAATGCTGTGCTTTTGAGTTCGCTGTGCCAGTTTGCCGTGATGTTGTGCCAGGCGAAGGCTCGATTTGACAGGAGAAGTTTCGTCTGGCGGATTTTGAATGATAGTGAGCGTCTGCCCTGTACTGATTCGTTGCACGGATGCATTCCATTGCTGTAAACGGGCAACGCTGACGTGATAATGATGCGCGATGCCGGCCAGTGTTTCACCTTTGCGTACGGTGTGTTGTAAGCTGGCGACGCCGGTCTGCGGCTTGTCATTGACGTCCGGATTCAGGTGCATGTTGAAGGGTGCAAATTCGCTGGCGTTATCAGCAGAATCGGCATTGGTCGGCACCAGCAGGGTGATACCTGTGCTTAAACGACTTTGTGCAGACAGGCTGTTGACTTTTTTTAGATTTTCAACAGACAGGCCGAAGCGGGGTGCCAGTTGATCGAGTCTTTCGCCCTTTTTTGCATGGTAGGCCTGCCAGTTAACCAGTGGCTTGTCATAGTTTTCCAGATTGGTATGGAAAGTTTCAACTTTATCAACAGGCAGCAAAATCGAATCGCTGTTGTCCTGTAAAATAACCGGGCGGTTGTGAGCCGGATTGAGTGCCAGGAACTCCTCCCTGGATATATTGGCGAGTTGTGCGATAAGTTTGACGTCGATGTTTTTTACATTGGCTACCGCAGTGAAATAAGGCTCGTTGGAGATATCAGGTAAGGTCAGGCCAAAGTGAGCCGGTTTGCTAACGACATTTTTAATGGCCAACAATTTGGGCAAATAATTGCGGGTTTCATCGGGTAAATCGAGGTTCATGTAGTCTACAGGCAGACCTTTTTTGCGATTGCGTTCCTGGGCGCGTTGCACCGAACCTTCCCCACAGTTATAAGCCGCCAGTGCCAATTCCCAGTCGCCAAACATGGCATGCAGTTTTTCCAGATAATCCAGTGCGCTGGTGGTAGCCCCTACGATATCGCGGCGTCCGTCATACCACCAGTTTTGTTGCAAACCAAAATTTTTACCGGTGGAAGGAATGAATTGCCAGATACCTGAGGCATGACTGGTTGAATATGCTTCCGGATTGAAGCCGCTTTCTATCATGGGTAGCAGTGCGATTTCACCGGGCATGCCGCGACGCTCAACTTCAGCCGTGATGTAATAAAGATAACGATTTGCACGTGCCATCATGCCGGCTACATAGGCCGGGTGATCCGCATACCAGCGCTCTTGTTTGGCGATTAACGGACTGTCCATATCCTGCATGGCAAACTCGTTGCGCAGGCGTTGCCACAGGTCGCTATTGTTCAGTTCAGTGTCATACAGAAGTTTTATTCTGACATCATGCGCATTGGTAATATAACTGACGTGATCTGTCAAATGCGTGCTGAGCGCGAGTTGATCTTCGGCGTGAGCGGCGTTGCAGCAGATCAGGATCAGGAATATCAGTTTGAGCACAGCATACCTTAAAGGGAGCAAAAACCGCTCGATAATAGTCTATTTGTAGTGCAGTGGTCAATTTATAAATGCCTTTATTATTGAAATTTCACCTGCATCGTTTAAGTTTCAATGAGTTTGGTATCATGGCGCCCCCGTATGTCGATAACTGTGGCAATGTTAAGTAAACTCAATTCCGTTCAGCGCGAAGCCGCAATGTATCTTGATGGACCCTTGCTGGTACTGGCAGGGGCCGGCAGCGGCAAGACGCGCGTGATCACCCATAAGATCGCCTATCTGGTGGAGGAATGTGGTTATGCGGCGCGCAATATTGCGGCGATTACCTTTACCAATAAGGCCGCCAACGAAATGCGTGAGCGTGTGGGATATCTGTTGCAGGGAAAAAACGCCAAGGGACTGACGGTGAGTACCTTTCACTCGCTGGGCATGAATATCTTGCGTGCTGAAGCGAAGCTGCTGGGCTACAAGCCGCAATTCTCGATTCTTGATTCCAGTGACACCTTTAAAATAATCGGCGAATTGACTAATTCCGGAGACAAGCAGGAGCTGCGCGATATTCAGACACAACTATCGAACTGGAAATCGGCATTCATCTCGCCGGAACAGGCGGTGGTGCTGGCTGACAGCGCCGAAACGGAAGCGTATGCAAAAATCTACAAACGTTATCAGGAAACCTTGCGCGCCTATCAGGCGGTGGATTTCGACGACCTGATTCATTTGCCGGTAGTGCTGTTCAACGAACATCCGGAAGCACTGGCAAAATGGCAACAGAAACTTCGTTATTTGCTGATTGATGAGTATCAGGACACCAATGATTGTCAGTACCAGTTAACCCGCTTGCTGGCAGGCAAGCGGGCTGCGTTTACTGCTGTGGGTGATGATGATCAGGCGATTTATGCGTGGCGCGGGGCGAGCATTGAGAATCTGCATAACTTGCGCACAGATTACAGCCATTTGCGCGTCATCAAGCTGGAGCAGAATTACCGCTCCTCGCAGCGTATTTTGAAAGTGGCTAATGATTTAATTAATCACAATACCAAGGTGTTCGAGAAAAAACTGTGGAGCGATCATGGCATCGGCGACCCTGTCCGTATTTATGCCGCGAAGGACGAGGAGCACGAGGCGGAAAGTGTCGTGATGAAGCTGATTTCGCATAAGTTTGATCATCAGAGTAAATTTTCTGATTATGCGATTCTGTACCGCAGCAATTACCTGTCGCGCACCTTTGAAGAACAGCTGCGCAGCCAGCGCGTGCCTTATACGGTCAGCGGCGGCAGTTCATTTTTTGACAAGCCGGAAATCAAGGATATCACCGCCTATTTGCGGCTGATCGCCAATCCGTATGATGATCCGGCTTTCATCCGCGCCATTACCACTCCTAAACGCGGCATTGGCAATACCACGCTGGAAAAACTGGGCGGTTATGCCGGGACACGTCATATCAGTTTGTTCGAGGCGGCATTTGAGGTGCAGATTATACAATTGTTGCCTGAACGCCAGTATGAAGAGCTGATGGTCTTTTGCAATTTTATCAACCGACTGGAACAGCGTGCTGATACAGCGCCTTGCGCAGAATTACTCGACGAATTGCTGCGCGCAATCAACTATGAAACCTGGTTGTACGACTGTCAGGAGCCGCGTCAGGCTGAAACGAAGTGGAAAAACGTCGAGGACTTTACTGGCTGGCTGAAAAAAAAATCCGAGGCGGAGGAAAAGTCCTTGATCGATATGGTGCAGACCATTGCGCTGATCAATATGCTGGACGGAAAAGATAAAGAACCTGATGCCGTTTCCTTATCCACACTGCATGCGGCGAAGGGTTTGGAGTTTCCCCATGTATTTATCATCGGTGCCGAAGAGGATATTCTGCCGTTTCGCGACAGCGATGCAAAAGGCATCGAAGAGGAGCGTCGCCTGATGTATGTGGGGGTGACGCGTGCCGAGCGCAGTTTGCAGATCAGTTACTGTACCCGCCGCCGCAAAGGGCGGGATTGGGCGCTGTGCGAACCCAGTCGTTTTATCGAAGAAATGCCGCAGAGCGAACTGATTTATGCGGGCGGTCATGCGGACGCAGCACAAGTCGTAAGTAAAGATGAGGGTATGGGTAAACTGGCCAGATTAAAAGCGATGCTGAACAAACCGGGTGTGACACCATGAACGATGATCAAGCCGAGTTAAGACAGGCGGCGCTGTTCTGGCTGTGTGAGACGGATGCGGAACGAAAAGCGGCAGGGGTTAGGCAGCTGGCAGCAGACTGGCAGGCAGGCACCATGCAACTGGATGCGAAGCTGAACTTGATTGCGCTTAAAGCACTGCCGGGTTTGCCAGCGAAGCCTGAACTGGTCGCTCCCCGTCTGGTCAAGCGTCGTTCGATGAATACACAGGCAGGGCGGGCGATTCTGATTCATGCACTGGTGCATATTGAATTTAACGCCATCAATCTGGCATTGGATGCAATCTGGCGCTTTGCCGGCATGCCGCTAGCGTATTACACTGACTGGTTGCAGGTGGCTGATGAGGAAGCGCTGCACTTTTCCCTGTTGTCGGGGCATCTGCAAACCCTGGGTTATGCTTATGGCGATTTCCCCGGACACAGTAGTCTGTGGGAAATGACTGATAAAACCCGCTTTGACGTGCTGGCTCGTATGGCGCTGGTGCCGCGCACGATGGAGGCAAGGGGGCTTGATGCCGTGCCTTCGCTGCGCGAAAAACTGCTGCAAGCAGGCGATGCAGCGGCGGCTGCCATTCTGGATATTATTCTGCGCGACGAAATCGGTCATGTTTTGACCGGCAACCGCTGGTACGCTTATCTTTGCGAGCAACGCGGTCTTGAACCTGTTGCTACCTACGCCGCGCTGGCATTGAAATATGCCGCACCCGTGTTGCGCGGGCCGTTCAATTTGCCGGCCAGGCGTGCCGCCGGCTTTACTGAATCGGAGCTGATTGCATTAACAGAGCAAAATCTGCTGCGGCCTGGTTAGTCCGCTTTCAAATTTTGCTTTGAGAACGCGCTTGCTGTGAGTGGCCTTACCAGCTGCATTGGTGGGATACATGCAATCAGTTTGTCATGCACTTAACTTATGCAGCGCATTTTGCCCTGTGCAGAAACGAATGACAGCATCGCCTGCATATACCGGCTATGGCAAGGAATCCGGTAGCAAATGCAATGACAGAATATCCCTAATTCATCAATGTGTAATAATTTTTCGTTACAATTGACTGGCTAAGTATTAGCACTGAATCAAGCTGATGTTGACAATCTTCGGCTGCGGGCGGGGGATCTGCGACGAACAATACCGCAAAAGGCTACGCCCAGGTTTTATGGCGAGTGCGTAACACCCGCACAGATTGTGCGCCAATAATATTTACTTCAATTGTGATTAAAATTTACCGGAGGTGCTACGATAATGACTAAAATTTTTTCCCACAATCCGAATTCGACTCTGCCTGTTCAGGTCGACAGCCGACGGTGTCCTCAGTGTGGCTCGACCTACCTGGATCGTGTGCAGCGTCGCGTGATAGACCGGATTATCGGTATTATCATTCAGCTTAAGCGTTATCACTGCGGATCATGCGGCTGGGAAGGGAACCTGAAATTTAAGCGTCCATAATACATCCGCGACGATTTGGCTTCGACGGGATCATCCGCAATACTTCAAAATGCCAAAGTGAGTAGTCTCCTGCTTCTTCTGATTCTTCGCGACAATGCCGGATAGTTTTGTTAACTGGACACAGGCGTGGCACAATTACGCCTCGATCATAAAAAACAAACTTCATGCTCAGTTACCGTCACGCCTTTCACGCTGGCAATCATGCCGATGTACTAAAACATTTCATCGAAGTGCAGTTGTTGCGTTATCTGGCGCAAAAGGATAAGCCGTTCTGGTATATCGACACGCATGCCGGCGCGGGTTGTTATGAACTGGATAGCGGCTATGCTGCGCAGAATGCCGAATATGAAAGCGGTATTGCCAGACTCATCAATCAGGATGATATGCCGGCCGCGCTGGCCGATTATGTCGCACTAATCAAGAGTTTCAATCCTGACGGACCGTTGCAGTTATACCCGGGTTCTCCGTTGATCGCACGCGAGTTGTTGAGGGACAGCGATAAAATGCGCCTGTTTGAGTTGCATCCTGCCGATAACGAACTGTTGCTGGAAAATTTTGCAGGGTTTGGTTCTGAAGTGCTGATACAAAGAGGAGACGGTTTTGGCGCGTTGAAAGCTTTGCTGCCGCCCCCGCCGCGTCGCGCACTGGTACTGATTGATCCGCCTTACGAAGAAAAGCAGGATTATCAGCGTGTTGTCGCATCGCTGCTTGAAGGCTTGAAGCGATTCCCCGGTGGAATGTATGCGGTGTGGTATCCGCTGTTGCAGCGTGCCGATGCGCAGCAATTGCCCGGCCAGCTTAAAAAATTACCGGTGAAAAATTGGCTGAATGTTACGCTCAACGTGCAACAACCGGGTGAAGATGGTTTCGGTATGCACGGCAGCGGTATGTTCGTGTTCAATCCGCCCTTCAATCTGCATGAAGTCCTGCAGCAGGTAATGCCCTATCTGGTGCGCGTGCTGGGGCAGGATGAGCAGGCGTCCTTCACGCTTGAACAACAGGCAATTTAATCACAGGTGAATGCGATGACAACCCCTCATGTCTGGAACTTTTTTCGTGCAGGCGGCTTTGATCAGGTAAGGCTTGATACCGGTGCGGACTTGCTCGCATTGAAAGAGCTTGATCAGAAGTTGTGGGCCGCGCTGAGCTGCCCTGTGCGTGGTGTTGAATTTGACAGCCGTACGCTGGAACTGATCGATGGCGATGCAGATGGACGCGTGCGTGCTAATGAAGTGTTGGCGGCGATTGCATGGGCGGGCGGCCTGTTAAAGAATGCCGATCTGCTGGTTTCAGGTTCGGATGAGCTGGCCTTGGCCGATATTGATGACAGCAGCAAAGAAGGTGAGCAGTTGCTAAGTTCGGCGCGCCTGATTCTGAACAAACTGGGGCGAGTGGACGTGACAAAAATTGCCATGTCGGATATGAGCGATATGGATAAATTCGTTGCCGGCCTGCAATTTAACGGCGATGGCGTGATTACTTCAGCGCAAGCTGACGGAGTGCGTGCGACGCTTGATGAGATTATCCGCTGTGCCGGTTCGCTGCTCGATTTGAGTGGTGATGCCGGGGTTAATCAGGAGATAGCCGATCGTTTTTTTGCAGAAGCTGCTGCGTTTTCTGACTGGCATGCCAGGGGCGAATCCGATGCGGTGATTCTTTTGCTGGGGGAGCAGACAGAAACTGCGGCAAAGGCCTTTTATGCCATCAAGGATAAGGTGGGTGATTACTTTACCCGCTGTCAGTTAGCCGCCTTTGATGCCCGTGCGGCAGCACCTTTGAGCCGCTCCGTGGAAGATTATCAGCTGCTTGCCGCGCAAAGTTTGTCTGCGCAAAGTAGTGAAATTGCAAACTTTCCGCTCTCGGGCGTGGCAGCCCATCAAACACTGTCGCTGACGGCGGGGGTTAATCCTGCGTGGCAGGATCGACTGGCTCAATTGTCTGCGATGGTGATTACGCCGGTGCTGGGTAGCAAGCCTGCGCTGAGCGATGCCGAATGGCAAATGCTATGTGATAAGTTTGCTGCATTTGAAGCCTGGCAGGCGGACAAACCTGTGTCATGCGCTGAACAGTTGGGCATTACGCGCCTTCGTGAAATACTGGCAAGTACAGATAAAAGCCTGCTTGATAGGCTGATCGCACAGGATAAAGCGGTAGAAGCTGAAGTCAGTGCGATTACCTCGGTTGAACGCCTGTTGCGTTACAAGCGTGATTTGTTTGCACTGGTCAACAATTTCGTCGCTTTTCGTAATTTTTATACCGGCCGGGAAAAAGCCATTTTCCAGTTCGGCACACTCTATCTGGACGGGCGCAGTTGCGAGTTAACTGTCAAAGTCGAGGATGTGGGCAAACATGCCGGTTTCGCTGCCGCAAGCGGCGTATATCTGGTGTATTGCGATTGTGTGCGCGGCACAGAAAAAATGAGTATTGCGGCGGCTTTCACCGCGGGCGATTCGGATTACCTGATGGCAGGTCGCAACGGCATATTTTACGATCGCAAGGGGCAGGACTGGGATGCGGCTATCGTACGCATCATTGATCAGCCTATTAGTATCCGTCAGGCATTCTGGTCCCCTTACAAAAAACTCTCGAAAGCTATCAGCGAAGCTTTGCAAAAGCTGGCGGCGTCCAAATCCAGTTCAGCAGAGGACAGCCTGATCAAAGCGGCCGCAGATCACGGCAAAGCACTGACTGAAAAGCAAGCGCCCAAGCCGCCTTTTGATGTGGGCAAATTTGCCGGTATTTTTGCGGCAATCGGCTTGGCAATCGGGGCAATAGGCGGCATACTGGCCTCTGTGGTGGGCGGCTTGCTGAATTTAAAGTTCTGGCAAGTTCCTCTGGCACTGGCAGGACTGATGCTGATGATTTCCGGCCCTTCCATGGTGTTGGCCTGGTTCAAGTTGAAGCGGCGCAATCTGGCGCCTATCCTGGATGCTAACGGCTGGGCGGTGAATGCGCGTGCACGGATTAATATTCCTTTTGGTACCTCACTGACTGGGTTGGCGAATCTGCCTGCCGGCGCGAACCGTTCACTGTCTGATCCCTATGCCGATAAAAAGGCCGTGTGGCCTTATTTCCTTGCCGCAATTTTCTGTGTGCTGGGGTTTTTGTGGTTGGTCAAGTTTTTTATATTAAGATGACACAGACATCGCTGGCTAACAGCTTGGTTGACACGCTCCCGGTAGGTTTGAACGGGCTGTTTAATCCCTGGCGGGAGCGCTGTTTGCATGATGCAGCAGGCAATGATTCTGAGCAAAAGTTAGCGCGCCTGGCGCTGCATCTGGATTGTGACGCGGAATTTATTCTTGTCGGGGAGGCGCCCGGTTATGCGGGCTGCCGCTACAGCGGAATCGCTTTTACCAGTGAACGGCTGTTAGTTGAAGGTGCCATACCGCGTGTGCCGGTATTGTCAGCACGGCTGTCGACCAGACGGCTGCCATTCTCAGAGCCATCTGCCACGATAGTCTGGAAAACGCTGTATCGTCTGGGGATTGCCGAGCGGACTATTCTTTGGAATGCAGTGCAGCTTCACCCTTATAAAAAAGATCTGCCGTGGTCCAATCGCACGCCGACAGTGGCTGAAGTTGCGCTGGGCGCACCGGCGATGCGGCTGCTTATCGCAGCCTTTCCTGAAGCAAAAATTATCGCCGTGGGAAAAAAATCTGACGAGTTGCTCAAGTGTATGGGCATCACTCCGGCAGCGCAGGTTCGGCATCCAGCCAATGGAGGGGCTACGCAATTTTCGGCGGGTTTAGCCGCGTTGATGTGACTTTTGCAATAAGGCGTCCCAAAAATGGTTGAGTTCGATCCAAAGCCGATTCTGGCCAGTCTGCCTCTGTTGCCGGGGGTGTATCGCTATTACGACAAAAACGATGTTGTGCTCTATGTGGGCAAGGCCCGGCAGCTGAAAAAGCGCGTTTCTTCTTATTTTCAAAAAACAAATATTTCCCCTCGTATAAGTCTGATGGTCTCTCACATCGCGCGCATCGAAACCACGGTGACGCGTTCGGAAGCCGAAGCCTTGCTGCTGGAAAACAATCTGATCAAGTCGTTAAAGCCGCGCTACAATATTTTGTTCAGGGATGACAAATCTTATCCCTATATTGTGCTGACCGGCCAAGCGTATCCGCGTCTGACCTATTATCGCGGCATGCCTAATAAGCAGCATCAATACTTCGGTCCCTACCCGAACTCTTATGCTGCCAAGGAATCCATCCAGTTGTTGCAACGCATTTTTCGTATCCGAACCTGTGAAGACAGCGTGTATCACAATCGCACCCGGCCTTGTCTGTTGCATCAGATCAATCGCTGTACAGCACCTTGCGTGAAGCTGATTTCAGAAGTGGATTATCAGACGGATGTGCATTGCGCGGTATTGCTTTTGCAGGGCAAGCACAAGGAAGTCGAAACCACCTTGCGTGCGGCGATGGAGGCGGCGGCGGAAGTGCAGCACTATGAGCATGCTGCGGTGCTGCGCGATCAACTGCGCGCCTTGCATACCGTGCAACAAAAACAATTCGTTGAATCAACGGGCGGTACCACCGATGCCGATATCATCGCTTTGGCCATTTCGGAGGGGGCTGTTTGCGTGAATCTGGCGATGGTGCGCGGCGGGCGTCATCTGGGCGACAAACATTTCTTCCCTGAACATGCAGAAGAATTATCTGCGGATGAAATCGTGCTGGCATTTATTGCACAGCATTATCTTAATCGTGCTGTGCCGCCGTTGCTTGTGCTGGCAGCGGAATGCGATGACGGGACTTTGTCTGCGCTGCTCAGTGAACAGGCAGGGCATCAGGTCAGGATCAGTACGGCTACAGCAGGCGAACGCCGGCAATGGCTGGAAATGGCGCAAAAGAATGCAGAGCTGGCGCTGGGGCAGCGGAAAATGCAGCAGGGTGGTCAGTCCTTGCGTCTGGAAAGGCTGCAGGCCTGGCTGGAGATGCCTGATTTACAGCGCATCGAGTGTTTTGATATCAGTCACACCATGGGGGAGGCAACAGTGGCGTCCTGCGTGGTCTATGAGAACCTGGATATGCGTTCGGCGCAATACCGGCGTTACAACATAAGCGGCATTACGCCCGGTGATGATTATGCGGCGATGCGTCAGGCAATGACGCGCCGCTATCAGAAGCTTGCAGGCAGTGAAGCTGTCAGGCCTGATTTGATTCTGATAGATGGGGGGCTTGGGCAGTTACATGTCGCGATGCAGGTGATGCAGGAGCTGTGCCTTGAGCTGGCGCTGGTGGGAGTGGCTAAAGGGGTTGAACGCAAAGCAGGTATGGAACAATTGATTTTTCCCGATGGCAGTTCAAGACAACTGGCGCCTGACGATCCTGCGCTGCACCTTATCCAGCAGATACGCGATGAAGCGCATCGTTTCGCGATTACCGGACACCGGGCACGGCGCGGCAAGGCGCGCACGGCATCCGCCTTGCAGGAGATCAGCGGAGTAGGGGATAAGCGGCGGCGCAGTCTGTTGACACATTTTGGCGGCTTGCGTGAAGTTGAACAGGCGAGCATTGAGCAGCTGGCTCAGGTGGAAGGCATCAGTAAGTCCCTGGCCGAAGCGATTTTTCAGCAACTACATCAATAAACTAACAATCAATAAATTAATAGTTGCCCAAGTGATTTATCAGCAGCTACACTAACGACTATGACAAGAAAGCGCTCCTGATGATAAAACTCGTCATAATTGTCCCCTCTCCTCAATCCTCTCCCAAAGGGCGAGGAAGCAAACGAACGCTTACGCAAGTTTCACGTTAACGACCATGAACATAAATATTCCAAATTTGCTTACCTGGCTGAGAATTTTGCTGATTCCGGTGTTCGTCACGGTATTTTATCTGTCTGACAGTACGCTCAATCCGCACCTGAAAAATCTGATTGCAACTGCTGTGTTTTTGCTGGCTGCCTGGACTGACTGGCTGGATGGTTATCTGGCACGGAAATTAAATCAGACTTCTGCATTCGGTGCTTTTCTTGATCCGGTTGCTGACAAGCTGATGGTGGCCGCAGCCTTGATTTTGCTGGTTAAATTGGGTCGCGCGGATGCTGTGATCGCCTTCATTATTATCGGTCGTGAAATCACCATTTCTGCTTTGCGCGAATGGATGGCCAAAGTGGGTGAGAGCAAAAGCACGGCGGTCTCGATGCTGGGGAAAGTCAAGACGAGTTTTCAAATGCTGTCCATCACCTTGTTGCTTTACTATGAACCAATATATGGCCTGGATTTGCAATTGATCGGATCCATGTTGCTGTATATGGCGGCGCTGCTCACACTGTGGTCTATGGGCTATTATTTGATGATGGCAATGCAAAAATTGAAAAAATTATGAAATCTATCTTGCATTGTCGGCGGGTATCTGTATAATGCGCAGCCTTCGGGGTGTAGCGTAGCCTGGTAGCGCGCCTGGTTTGGGACCAGGATGTCGGGAGTTCGAATCTCTCCACCCCGACCAGATTTAAATGATTTATTAAAGTTGTAGCAGTAATTCGGGGTGTAGCGTAGCCTGGTAGCGCGCCTGGTTTGGGACCAGGATGTCGGGAGTTCGAATCTCTCCACCCCGACCAAGTTTTTAAGAATGTTTTTTGGCTGAATCTTGG
>CAIWRI010000126.1 GCA_903915035.1 uncultured Nitrosomonadales bacterium
AGTTGAAGCGGGCAAAAGTTATTGGTATTGCACCTGCGGAAAAAGTGCAGGACAACCGTTTTGTGACGGCAGTCATCAAGGGAGCGGATTTGCCCCGGCAGAATTCAAGGCAGAAAAATCGGAAACCGTATATTTTTGCGGCTGCAAGCATAGCGGCAATGGCATGACTTGTGATGGCAGTCACCAAAATTTGTAATTGACACGTTATCTTCAAGAGTGGGCTCGTTGTGTTAGCGAGTCCAACTGAAAGATTTGCTGAATTCTGGCTTTGGGCGTTGATATCAAGGCACTGGAACAGAAAATAGTATCAAGCGCCGCGCAATCGGAACTCGCGCAAACGATCGGCAGCATACCGGGATTCGGCAAGATCTCGCGGGCTGAATTAGCCGGTGAAATCGGTACCATGGCACGCTTTGATTCGGAAGCGGGTTTGGCTATTTATCTCGGCATATTGCCTGCGTATCCGCTTCTCGCATCTACTACGACAAAAAGCGCGCTGAAGGGAAAGCGCATAACCAAACCGTTCGCGTTTTAGGTCGCCACTTAGTACGGGTCATCTGGTCGATGGTAAAACAGGGGAAAAAATATGAAATCAAATAAAAATACTTGAAAATTCAAACTTGATGTTCAATGTCTCCTATTCTACTGATCCCTCCTATACATCAACTATGGCACTGGCAACAGCATCAAAGGCCGTTGCTGCTTCCTATCCCTGGATAATTTCCCCGTCTGTCAAGGAAGCCCGGCATATAAGCTGGTCGTGAGTCTGAGTATTATGAAACATACAGCAATGCCCCATTTTTATTGAGAATATCTTCGGATTCTTTTGTGAGGGAGGTCACATCGGAATCGTGCTTCCAGGCAGGCTGTTCAGCAAACGGAGTGACAGCGTCATCATGGAGCGCATCCTTGATCATCCGACCATTGATGCCATCATCTTTCCCCTCACCAAGACCACCAGCTCTCTCGCTGCGTTCTAAGCGGGAGTGGGATTCGGCGGCGTTCTGGCTGTCGTGCTGGCGATGGCGCATCAGTATGCGGGAAAGGACCCGGATATCGTCAATCAGTGGCACCACAGCCAGCAAAACCAGCAGGGCGGCCAGGGGCAAGGTCATGGAATAGCCGATATATTTGAAGCCAATCGCCCCGGCCAACCCGCCGAAGAAGAACGCTCCCAGTAGCGACGCCAGCAGTCCCATGCGCTGAAAATCGGCTCGCACCGGCTTGTAATTGGCGGTTTCTTCGGACGAATTGATGTAGAGCATCTTGCCGATTTCAATGCCGATGTCTGTGATCAAGCCGGTCATGTGGGTCGTACGGATCTCGGCGTGGGAGATCTTGGTGATGATGGCGTTCTGCAAACCCATGATGAAGCAGAGCAGTATCACCGTGACCGGCATAAAGCCGTTCTGATGCAATTCAAGATAGCTGCCCATCAGCCCGAAACAGCAGAGCAGCAGTGCCTCCCAGAGCAAGGGATAGGCGTACTGGCTGTGGGTGCGGTGATGCCGGCCCCAATTGATCAGGATGGCCGAGTAGGCGGATCCGGCCAGGAACGAGGTTACCGAACCCAGCCCGGCTAGAACCAGTCTGAATTTATGAACCGCCAGATTGTCGGCCATGGATGAGACAATGCCCGACATATGTGAGGTGTACTGGTTGACCGCCATGAAGCCGCCTGCGTTGGTGGCTCCGGCGACGAAGGCCAGAGTCAGTCCGAGCTGGAGATTGCTCCGGGTGGTTCGGCGGGTTCCCGTGAGTTTGCGCAGATAATAATACATGGGGTAGCGTGCGCTGTAGAAAACGGGATTTAAAGTACGTTAGCAAATTTAATTGGTTTGAGATTCTAACATTTTGTGGTTGTTTTTTGCCAAAGTTATGTCGATTTTTTGAAAATCGAATAGCATAAAAATCAATGCGGTATGCGTAAGTTCTCAATAACCCATGGTAGAACCAGGTATTTTCAGTGGTGGTAACATTATCTATGGAATGGCGGTTTCAAGCACCAAGTGCAAAAAGTGCTGCGTGATGTAGCTTAAAGTCAAAAGCGTCTGGCATGAACAGTTCAACCGGACATTTGAAACCGAGTGACTTACGTGGACGGGTATTTAATTTCCACGCAATCGCGTCC
>CAIWRI010000127.1 GCA_903915035.1 uncultured Nitrosomonadales bacterium
CTGATCGGCGGCGATCCGGGTATCGGAAAATCCACGCTGTTGCTACAAGTGCTGGCTAATTTATCCACCAGCCAGAATACCCTGTATGTCAGCGGTGAAGAGTCCGCACAGCAAATTGCGCTGCGTGCCAAACGGCTGTCGCTGGATGCGCGTAGTTTGCGGCTGTTGCCGGAAATTCAGCTGGAAAGGATACAGGCCACCATCGCTCACGATAAACCTTCGGTGGTGGTCATTGACTCGATCCAGACAGTATATTCTGAACAACTCACTTCAGCGCCGGGTTCGGTAGCTCAGGTGCGTGAATGCGCAGCCCAGCTTACCCGCATTGCCAAAAGTCAGAATATTACTATCATTCTGGTCGGTCACGTCACCAAGGAGGGGGCGCTGGCCGGTCCGCGCGTGCTGGAACATATCGTTGATACCGTGCTGTATTTTGAGGGCGACACCCATTCCAGTTTTCGGCTGATCCGTGCGTTCAAGAACCGTTTCGGCGCGGTGAACGAATTGGGCGTGTTTGCCATGACCGAAAAGGGACTGCGCGAAGTCGCCAATCCGTCTGCCATGTTCCTCTCTCAGCATGGTCAGCAAGTGGCCGGTTCCTGTGTAATGGTAACGCAGGAAGGGACGCGCCCGCTGCTGGTGGAAATTCAGGCGCTGCTCGATGAGGCGCACAGTCCGAATGTGAAACGTTTGTCGCTGGGACTGGAACAGAATCGTCTGGCGATGCTGCTTGCCGTGCTGCACCGCCACGCTGGCATTGCCTGTTTCGATCAGGACGTGTTTATCAATGCTGTAGGCGGGGTGAAAATCACCGAGCCGGGAGCGGATCTTGCCGTGATTCTGGCGATGGTATCCTCCTTGCGCAATCAGCCGCTTCCTGAGAAACTTGTGGTGTTTGGCGAAGTGGGACTGGCAGGAGAAGTGCGTCCGGTGCAGCGGGGGCAGGAGCGCTTGCGTGAAGCAGCCAAACTGGGCTTTACTTCGGCGATAATCCCGAAAGCCAATGCGCCCAAACACCCGATTCCGGGCATGGAAATTATTGCAGTGGAGCGGGTAGAGCAGGCTGTCGACAGGATGCGCTGATTTCATCTGCACAGGCTAGTTTAATGTGGTTAAAGAACGGTAATAAAAACTTGAGGGACTTGCGATGTTGATGCTAATCATACTGGCTGCACTGATCATATTTACTTTGCTGGCGTTCTTTCGCGCCACAATTATCAGTTGGCTGCTGACATTTATGCTGATAGTGCCGGTGCTGGCGATACAGGCGCGGCTCTCGGCTACCGTTTTGCAAGTGGTTTATTCGTTATTATTTCTGTTTGTCGTGGTGTTTGGTGTGCCTTATTTGCGCCGCACCCTTGTAAGCAAAGCCATGCTGCAGTTATTTCGAAAAATAATGCCTCCGATCTCCGCCACCGAACAGGAAATGATCGATGCGGGAACGGTATGGTGGGACGGTGAATTATTCAGCGGTCATCCTGACTGGAACAAATTGCTAGCTTATCCGAAATGTGCACTGAGCGTCCGTGAACAATTGTTTCTGGATACGCAAGTCGAACAGCTTTGCGGCATGCTGGATGACTGGAATATTACCTGTCATCTTGCCGATTTGCCGGCTGAAGTCTGGACATATCTCAAGCATGAAGGTTTTTTCGGGATGATTATTCCCAAAGTTTATGGCGGGCTTGAGTTTTCAGCTCAAGCGCATTCTGCCATCCTCGGTAAAATCGCTTCACGCAGCGGTACGGCGGCGATGACGGTGATGGCAGCCAATTCACTGGGTCCTGCCGAATTGTTATTGCACTACGGGACTGAGGTGCAAAAGAAAAAGTATTTGCGCCGTCTGGCGCGCGGCCAGGAAATCCCTTGTTTTGCGTTGACAGGCCCGGAGGCGGGCTCGGATACGACCGCAATCGGTGCTTATGGCATTGTCTGCAAGGGCGAGTTTGCCGGAAAAACCGATGTCACCCTGATTCGGCTGAACTGGGAAAAACGTTATATCACTCTGGCACCGGTAGCTACCTTAATCGCGCTTGTTTTTAAACTGTATGACCCTGAGCAGCTGCTAAGTAGTGAAATGGATCGGGGCATTAGCCTTGCACTGATTCCGGCAGAGCTCAACGGGGTGCAAACCGGCCGCCGTCATTTACCGTTGAGTTCGGCTGTTTTGAATGGCCCCTCCACAGGATGTGACGTACTGATTCCACTTGATTATCTCATCGGGGGTGAAGCGCGTATCGGTCAGGGTTGGCGTATGCTGATGGAGTCGCTAGCGGCAGGCGGGGCCATTTCATTGCCGGCCGGCAGCACAGGCGAAATGAAGCTGGCGGCGCGTACCAGCGGTGCCTATTGCCGGGTTCGTCGTCAGTTCAATCTGCCGATAGGCCTGTTTGAAGGCGTGGAAGAAGCGCTGGCACGTATTGGCGCGCACACCTATATGGTTGATGCTGCGCGTGCCTTTACTGCACTGGCGTTGGATATGGGCGAGAAACCATCGGTGATTTCAGCTATCGTCAAATATCATGCCACTGAACGAGGGCGTACGGTCATTAACGATGCAATGGATATACAGGGCGGTAAGGGCATCAATATGGGGCCGGATAATTATCTGGGGCGCATTTATCAGCAATTACCCGTTGCCATTACCACGGAGGGCGCGAATATCCTGACGCGTTCCCGGATGATTTTCGGTCAGGGCGCGCTACGCTCTCACCCTTATGTATTAAAAGAAATCGCGGCAAGCCGTGAAGCGAATGAGGCGCTTGCCCTGCACCTGTTTGACGATGCTTTTTTCGGCCATATCGGTTTTGTCCTGTGTAATGCCGCACGCAGCCTGGTCTTCGGATTGACGGGCGGTTATGGTATCCCTGTTTCAAAAGGAGTGATATGTCGTCACTACTATCAACAAATGACGCGTTTTTCTTCAGCCTTTGCCTTCAGCGCGGATATCGCGATCATGGTGTTGGGTGGCTCGCTCAACCGCCACGAAAAACTATCCGCTCGTCTGGGTGATGTGCTGAGCCAGCTTTATCTGTGTTCAGCGACGATGAAACGCTATGCGGATGACGGTCGCCCGGCCTCGGATTTGCCGCTGGTCGATTGGGCTATGCAGGATGGGCTCTACAAGATACAACTGGCTTTCGAGGGAATAATACAGAATTTCCCCAATTTTTTAGTGCGTTGTAGCTTGCGCGCGCTGATCTTTCCGCTAGGCAGGCGCTTAACCCCGCCTTCCGACCTGGCGGGGCATAAAGTGGCGGCGCTGTTGATGCAACCGGGGCATGCACGCGATCGCCTGACTGCCGGCATTTATATTTCAGACGATGAACAGGATGCCGTCGGCGCACTGGAGGCCGCCTTGGCCAGCACGCTGGAATGCGAATCCTTGCAGACGAAGCTGCGTACGGAGCACAGTAAGTATAACGGAGTGACGGAGTTGCAGCGCATTGCCCAGGCGCGAGACGGCGGGGTAATTACGGCAGAGCAGGCTTTGTCGCTGGGACGCGATTATGCACTGCGTCGCAAGATTATTATGGTAAATGACTTTGCGCCTGATATCTTATGAGACACTGTGCTGACTTGACAATGACGGCTCACGTCAGGGAAAAAAGGATGATAGTGAAAATAAATTATCCGTTAATGCCGGGTTTGCAAATAGCCGCGTTAATTGATCAATCAGATGTGTAACCGGCTAAGACTTAGAGGAAAATGGTAATGATGGATGAGGTGATCTCACCCGCGCAAGCGGGTACGCTGCATGGCCTATTCCTGGAGCGCGTACGCCGTACGCCGCACAAGGTAGCCTACCGGTATTTTGCAGCGCACGCATGGCAGACAATCAGCTGGCAACAATTGCAGATTGAAGTGGCGCGCTGGCAGACGGCTTTGCGCAGTCTTGCTCTGCAGCGCGGCGATCGGGTTGCGCTGATGTTACGAAATTGTCCGGTCTGGGTCGCTTTTGATCAGGCGGCCATGTCGTTAGGATTGGTGACTGTACCGCTATATACGGTCGACCGGCCCGATAATATCGCTTACATTATCAACAATTCGGCTGCAAAAGTGCTCTTGTTCGAATCGGCTGAACAATGGCAAGGTTTAGCTACCGTGCGCAAACAATTGCAACATATTATGTGTTTTGTCAGTGTTAATCGTCTGCCTGATGCCGCTGAGTTACTTCTGAAACCAATGGCGGACTTTTTGCCAAAAACAGCGACACTCTTGCCACCGGCATCTTTTGATGCTGATGAACTTGCCAGTATTGTTTACACCTCAGGCACAACCGGCAAGCCCAAGGGGGTGATGTTAAGCCATGCCAATATGCTCAGTAATGCACATGCCTGCCTGGATACCTTTGCGGTGAACGGGGATGACTTGTTCCTGTCTTTTTTGCCTTTATCGCACACCTTCGAACGTACTTTAGACTATTACCTGAATGTGATGACCGGTGCAACGGTCGCATTCGCCCGCACCATACAAACGCTTTCGGAAGATCTGCGGGTCATCAAGCCTACTGTGCTGATCAGCGTTCCGCGCATTTTCGAACAAATCTACGGCGTGATGCGCGCCAGGCTGGAAAACGGGTCGTGGTTAAAACGCCGGCTGTTTCATTTGGCAGTGGAAACAGGCTGGGCTCGTTTCGAACGTGAGCAGGGGCGTGGCAGCTGGCAGCCGGCCTTTTTGCTCTGGCCCCTGTTGCAAAAACTGATAGCGCAACCCGTGCTCGATAAATTGGGCGGCAGTCTCCGTGGCGCGATTTGCGGGGGGGCGGCACTGTCCCCGGAAGTTTCCCGCGTGTTCATCGGACTGGGATTGCCGATTTCACAGGGCTATGGCTTGACCGAGGCCAGTCCGGTGATTTCAGGTAATCATCTGGCAGATAATATACCGGACAGCGTCGGGCCGCCGCTGCGGGGGGTGCAGGTACGCCTGGGTGCGCGGGGTGAATTGCAGGCCAAAGGCAAAAATGTTATGCTGGGCTACTGGAATAACACTGCAGCGACGCATGCGGCCATTGACGCCGATGGCTGGCTGCATACCGGTGACATCGCGCATATTTCAGACACCGGGCATATTTATATCACCGGGCGCATCAAGGAAATCATCGTCATGTCCAATGGCGAAAAAGTGCCTCCTACCGATATGGAGCTGGCAATTTTGCATGATCCGCTGTTTGATCAGGTGATGATCTTTGGCGAAGGGCATCCCTATCTGGTGGCACTGGCCGTTTTGAATCCCGAAGTTTGGACGCACTTTGCCCGTGAAACCGGCATTAGTGACGGAATGCCGGAAGCCTTGACGGACAGCCGGATAGAAGCAAAGATATTGCGGCGTATTGCGCGCAATTTGCGTGATTTTCCCGGCTATGCGAAAGTAAAGCGGGTGTTATTGCTACGAGAATCCTGGACGATAGAAAACGGCTTGTTAACGCCTACGCTGAAACTGAAGCGTAATGAAGTTACCCGTTACTATGCATCACAAATCAAAAAACTTTACCTGGGACACCGCTGATGAATGAATTAACTTGCCTGCCTGATCGCCACCCGACTCTGCGCATGGTTACCATGCCCGCAGACTGTAGTTATACCGGGGACGTGTTTGGCGGATGGATCATGGCGCAGGTCGATATTGCCGGCAGCATACCTGCTGTGCATCGTGCCCGTGGCCGCGTGGCGACCGTGGCAGTGAACTCCTTTCTGTTCAAACAGCCGGTATTCATGGGCGATATTGTCAGTTTTTATGCGCACATTGATAAAGTCGGGCGCACTTCGATTACCGTGAATGTGGAAGTATATGTGCAGCGCGACCCGGCCCGGCCTGTTTGTGTGAAGGTGACGGAAGCGACACTTACTTATGTGGCGGTTGATGAAGATCGTAAACCGCGCGCTGTTCCCGCCCATGATCATACTTCATAGCATCGCGATCAACAAAGTCGCATCAATGCGGAATCCAAAATAAGGCGGGTGGTGCATTGAGATGATCGCTGCGGCGACATTTGAGATAACCTAGTTGAGGAATTGATACAGATGAATGAGGCTCAGAAGCTCAATGCCGATTGGCAAACGGGCCGTTTGGACAGTGTCCGGCAACGATTAATGGTGGAAGGTAATGCCTGGTATGAACTGGTTGTAGCGCGTTGCCCGCATCTGTTTGCCGAAGTGCCTGTGTATGTCAGCGGCCTGCAGTTGCAGCAAATGGAAGCGGTGATCGCGGCAGTGGAACGGGTGGTCAATAACCGTAAGTGGAGTGGTAAGTGGGCTCAGGACTCAGGATTGAGGATTGAGGATTCAGGATTCACCCCCACCAAAGGCGTGTTTTACGGTTATGATTTTCACCTGAACAATGAGGGCGCGCATCTGATCGAAATCAATACCAATGCGGGCGGCGCTTTTCTGAATGCGCTACTGCTGGATAGTCAGCGCGAGGTAAAATTGCCGGGCACGGCAGTCGCTAAAGCGAACCTTGAACAGGTATTTGTCGACATGTTTCACCATGAATGGCAATTGGCGCGCGGGAATTTACCGTTGAACTGTATTGCCATCGTAGATGAAAAACCGCAGGAACAATATCTGTATGCGGAGTTTTTACTGGCGCGGCATCTGTTCGAACGCGCCGGCATACGTGTTTTTATTGTTGATCCGGCTGATATCAGGTCATTAGCTGACGGGTTGTATGTTGAAGGTCAGAAAATTGATCTGCTGTATAACCGCCTGACAGATTTTTCATTGCAGCAGCATGCGCCTTTGTTGCAGGCTTATCTGGCAGGCAGCGTGGTGCTGACGCCCAATCCTGAACACTATAGCCGTTACGCGGATAAACGCAATCTGGCGCGGCTGACGGATGCCCGGTGGCTGCGTGAAGCCGGCATTGATGAGCATGATATCGCCACATTGCAAGCAGGTGTTCCGCATACCTTTGTGGTGCAAGCTGAACTTGAAACCAGCTTGTGGGAGGAGCGCAAGGAATTGTTTTTTAAACCCAACAGCGGGTATGGCAGTCGTGGCGCTTATCGCGGTGATAAACTGACCCGGCGTGTGTTCGGCGAGATTTTGCAATCGGCTTATATTGCACAAAAACTGGCCATGCCTGGCGAGCGCCGCGTGAGCGAAATGGAATCACTGAAATATGATGTGCGTTGCTATACTTACAATGGCGTCATTCAGCTGGCGGCAGCGCGTCTGTATCAGGGCCAAACGACTAATTTCCGCACACCGGGTGGCGGATTCGCCCCGGTGAGAGTGACAGATTGATGTTGATTTATTCCTTTTTTGCAATCGGGCTGGGGGCGGCGTGCGGTGCCTGGTTACGCTGGGGTCTGGGGCTGTGGCTGAATCCCGTGCTGCCTCAGTTGCCGCTCGGAACGCTTACGGCTAATCTCGCAGGTGGTTATCTGATTGGCTTGTCAATCGCCTTTTTCATGCATTACCCTGGCTTGTCGCCGGAATGGCGCTTGCTGGTGATCACGGGTTTTCTGGGCGGACTGACGACTTTTTCAACTTTTTCGGCTGAAACCGTGACCTTGCTGATGCGCGGGCAGTATTTGTGGTGCATCAGCATTATCGCAGCCCATCTTGGCGGTTCTCTGCTGATGACGGCGCTGGGTATTCATACTTTCAAATATTTACAAGGTAGCTAATGATGAATCAGCTTTGTTTTTATGTCAGTGAAAAACAACATCACGAAGGCATGATGCTGTATGAATGGTTGCTCGAAGAGGGCAAAGGCATGGGGGGGCATGGTGGTTCGGCATTTCGCGCCATAGCGGGGTTCGGACGACACGGCAGGCTGCATGAACAAACCTTCTTCGAATTGGCGGGTGAACTGGCTGTGAAAGTTGAATTTATTCTGGATGACAAGACTGCTGACCAGCTATTGCAGCGCGTGCGCGCGCAAAATCTGAATGTTTTTTATGTGTGCAGTCAGGTTGAATCAGGAATTATTTAACGGATGTTACATCCTCGCCATAAGACTTCGGGTTTGATTTTTTAATGTGATGTTTCTTTGTTGGCTGAGCCAACACTATATTAAGCCGCCGCGGATCGTGCGAGTTGTGCAGCCCCGCTGTTTGTGATCTATCAAGGGCACGCCGCTAGAATCGCATCAGACTGGCGGCTTGGCCGGTCGCCTTTTCTTCGCTTGGCGACGCAAAAGAAGGTAAGCTGTTGCCGGGCTGCCCCCGGCAAAATTTTTTTATTGCGAACAATTGATATTACGCAGTAGCATCAGTTATTTAACGGAAGACACTGACCGTCAACATGAATCTGCCTGCTTTGATCACCCAATATGGTTACTTTGCGCTATTCGCAGGTTGCCTGCTTGAGGGAGAAACGCTGCTGATACTGGCAGGACTTGCTGCCAATCAGGGCTATTTGCAACTGCACTGGGTCATACTCATTGCGCTGACGGGCGGCTTTGCCGGCGATCAAATTTATTTCTGGCTGGGCAGGCGACACGGCGGCTGGGTTTTGTCTCGTTATCCCGGGCTGGCTCCGGTATTTATACGTGCAAATGAGCTGATAGCCCGTTACCATGAATTGCTTATTTTCGGTGTCCGGTTCATGTATGGTCTTCGTACCGTCGGACCTGTTGCGCTGGGGATGAGCACTGTAGCGGCGTGGCGCTTTGTCTTGTTCAATGCACTGGGTGCGGCTTGCTGGGCTGTATTAATCGGCGGCGGAAGCTATTTGTTTGGCGATGCGCTGCAATTCATGCTGGCAGATATCAAAAAAATGGAAATAACCATGTTTTTCGTCGTTTTCTCGGCAAGTTTTCTGATATGGTGCTGGCGACGCTATAAGTACCGGAAAAAATTCAAATAAGCTGACTGAGTGATGTGCAATAATGTTACTCATTATGAGGGGGGTAGTCATGAAGAAAATCTGGATTTTGTTGTTACTGGCGCTGGCCGGCTGTGCCTCGGACAATGTTTACTTTCCCGCACCATCGGCCCGGCAGGCTGCTGATCAAATCATTCAGGATGTCTGGCAACCGGTTCATACCAACGTCAGGGAGGAACGATGAAACCGCTCAACTATGTGTTTGCCGCGTTGTTGCTGCTGGCGTCTTTGAATGCGACAGCGGATATACAGGTCAATACGCCGGGCGTGCGCTCGGTAACCGCTCAGATGAGAATGCGCCACGCACAATTGTATCCTTATTATACAAGTGGCGCAGTGGGTCTGAATACGGATGGTAGCATCGTGCTGCGTGATATCGAATCTGTACCCCTGGCCGTCCGTCATAAACTGCAAAAACTGGTTGATGCGGAAAATCTGGATCGGGGCAGGCTGTATTCTGAAATTGCCAATGCCAATGCGCATCCTGAATGGCAATCAGCTATTCGCACGGCCTTTGCACCTCGCTGGATAAATAATGCGCAACACGGCTGGTGGATCATGAGCGATGAAGGCTGGATCCAAAAATAGTACAGCTTGATCGCTGGTATTACAGGCCGAAAACGGATGTCGGTTTGGTGTGATGCGCTGCTGTCGGGTATCATGCGCATCTTGTTTGATAACACCACTTGCGACATGACATCCACCCTGGTATTTGATATTGAAACCGTGCCTGATATTAACGGGCTGCGTATTTTGCATGAGCTGGATGCAAGCGTCAGTGACTGGGAAGTGGCCGAGATGGCTTTTCAGCAACGGCGACAGCTGAACGGCAGCGATTTTATGCCGCATCATTTACAGCGTGTGGTCGCGATTTCCTGCGTGCTGCGTGAAGGCGAGCACTTCAAGGTCTGGTCACTGGGTGAGATTGATGAAGAGGAGGGCGGACTGATTCAGCGCTTTTTCGATGGCATCGAGAAATATACCCCGCAACTGGTGTCCTGGAACGGTGGCGGCTTCGATTTGCCGGTGTTGCACTACCGCGGATTAATTCATGGTGTGCAAGGTGCGCGCTATTGGGATATGGGCGAGGATGACCGCGAGTTCAAATGGAATAACTACATCAATCGTTATCATCTGCGCCATATCGATCTGATGGATTTGCTGGCTTTGTATACCGGGCGCGCGAATGCGCCGCTGGACGAACTGACCCGCCTGATGGGCTTTCCCGGAAAGCAGGGGATGGACGGGGGGCAGGTGTGGGAAGCGTATCAGCAGGGAAAGCTGGCAGAAATTCGCAACTATTGCGAAACGGATGTGGTGAACACCTATCTGGTGTATCTGCGCTTTCAATTGATGCGCGGTATTTTGAATCGTGAGTCTTATCGAAAAGAGTGTGCCTTGGTGCGGGCTGAGTTGAGTCGCTTTGATGGCGCGCACTGGCCGCCATTTCTGGCGGCCTGGACAGCAGTTTAATGCGAACAGGGTTGATGTTAAAGCGTATATGGCTTTGGACAGGCTGGTGGGACTGGTTTTGTATCTGACGCTGGACCGGTTACCGTACCTTTGATGTGCTGGCTGACGGTATCGGTGTGCTGGCCTGTGCAGACTCCGTTGGGTCGCTTGTTGATATATATTGAACGCCTTTGGGTGCGATAGTAATTCACTAACTTAATGAAATTCTACCGTCTCATTTGAGACTTTAACAGAAAAAATAGAAATGACAGATAACAGAGTAACCATTGAATCGCTGGATCAGGAAGGTCGCGGCATTGCGCATGCAGACGGCAAGGTGATTTTCATTGAGGGTGCGCTGACAGGCGAGATCGTCAGTTATGCATCCTATCGCAAAAAACCTGCCTTTGAAATGGCGCAAATGACCACCTTGCACCGGACGGCTTCAATTCGTGTCCAGCCTAAGTGTGCTCATTATGGTGTATGCGGTGGATGTTCGATGCAGCACCTGGAGCCACGCGTTCAAGTTGCAGTAAAACAACGTATTTTAGAAGACTCTTTGGCGCGTATCGGAAAAGTCAAACCTGAAACGATACTGCCTGCCATTTACGGGCAAAGCTGGGGTTATCGCGAGCGGGCGCGTATTTCAGCCAAATATGTGATCAAAAAAGAAAAGATGCTGGTGGGTTTTCATGAAAGACGCAGCAGTTTTGTTGCGGATATGCAAAGCTGTGAAATACTGGCGCCGAAAGTTGCCTCATTGATACAGCCTTTGGCCGAGTTGCTGGAAGGATTGTCGATACGGGAAAAACTGCCGCAAATTGAAGTGGCGGTCGGTGAGCAGGTATATGTGCTGGTGCTGCGCATTATGGCACCCTTGTCGGATCAGGACGAAGCCGCATTACGCATTTTTGCCGATCAGCATCAGGTGCAATTCTGGCTGCAAAGCAAAGGGCCGGAAACTGTTGTCCCGTTCTACCCGCTGGATGCACCGGCCTTGTCCTACAGCCTGCCGGAATTTTCTATCACTATGCCGTTTGCACCGGGTGAATTCACTCAGGTCAACAGTCAGCTCAATCGTGTGATGATCAGTCGTTCGATGCGCTTGCTAAAGCCTGCGGCGGGAGAGCGTATTGTCGATTTTTTCTGTGGTCTCGGAAATTTCACCCTGCCGATTGCGCGCAGCGGAGCACAGGTGCTGGGCATTGAAGGCAGTGATGCGCTGGTTAAACGCGCAGCGCAAAATGCAGCATACAATAACTTGTCCGGCAACACCTCGTTTAGTGCGATGAATCTGTTCGAAATGAACGAAGGATTACTCGCCGGTTTAGGCAAATTTGACAAGTGGCTGATTGATCCGCCACGCGATGGCGCGCTGGAACTGGTGAAAGCCATTACGCCTGAAATAGCGCCTGATCTAATCGTATATGTGAGTTGCAATCCGGCCACGCTGGCACGTGATGCCGCTGAGCTGGTGCAAAAGGGCTATGTGCTTAAAGCGGCAGGCGTGATGAATATGTTTCCGCAAACCTCGCATGTAGAATCCATCGCGGTGTTCGCTAAGGCCGTTGTATTCTGAAATTCTGCAATAATTCATCTTTTTGAGATGAGGGGATTATGACTGATAACGAGCAAATCCGGGAAAGTCTGGACAGCTTTACCCGGCACTTCGCAGGCTGTACTTCCGATCGTTACAGTGAGATGAGAAATTGCTCTTTTTTTGACCCCGTGCCGGATGAGGTTCTCAGTAAACTGGCGGATGTCGGGCATATCCTTAGCTGTAAAGCGGGCGACAATATCATCACCGAGGGCGACGTGATGCGATCGTTCTATGTTGTATTATTCGGTTCAGCGACTGTATTTGTAATGAAGCAGAAAGTCGGCGCCTTAATCCGTGGTGAATGTCTGGGTGAAGGCGCCTTCTTTGCACAAGATAATCAAATGCGCTCGGCTACTGTGGCGGCGGATGGTGAATTGATCCTTCTTGAAATGACTCAGGACGATATCGACCGGATAGACGTGCTAACCCGCCTGTATTTGAACAAGGCGCTGCTGCTCGCGATGTTCAGGAAACTACAGGCTGCTAATAACAAGATCAAATCGCTTAGCCGTGAGAACGAACAACTGAGACAGTCTCAGCCGGACGCACTAAATCTGCTCATTCATGAGATTAAATCTCACACCGGGGTGTAAATTGATCATTTCCGGCAAGTCGCCGACGACAACTCCAGTTGGCGTCTAACGAGCAGCGTCTGTTACCCCTTTAGTTTTGCGAACGCCGATGCCATTGCATTGGGCAAGACAGGTTTTGCGGCGATCGTTTTGGGTTGAATGCGGGTTGTGTTCTGCATATCACGGCTCTCCGGTTTTGGCGCAACATCCGTCAGGCGCATGGTCAGTGCAATGCGCTTACGCTGGGTATCGACTTCAAGCACTTTGACTTTGACGATTTGTCCTGCCTTAACCACGGTATGCGGATCCTTGACGAAGGTATTCGAGAGGGCTGAAATATGTACCAGTCCGTCCTGATGTACGCCGATGTCCACAAACGCACCGAAGGCCGCGACGTTGGTGACTACCCCTTCGAGTATCATATCAGGCAATAAGTCGGACAGTTTTTCCACCCCTTCTCTGAAAGTGGCCGTGGTGAATTCAGGGCGAGGATCCCGGCCTGGTTTTTCCAGTTCACGCAAAATATCGCTAATGGTCGGCAGACCATATTGTTCGCTGATGAAACTGGCAGGATTAAGTGATTTTAGCAGCGCGCTGTTGCCGATGACGGTTTTGATGTCCTGTTTGAGCACTTTTAGCATGCCTGTGACCAGCGGGTAAGACTCAGGATGAACAGTCGATGCATCAAGCGGATTTGCTCCATTCATGATGCGCAGAAAACCTGCTGCCTGCTCAAAGGCTTTTTTGCCCAGGCGCGGTACTTCCAGCAGTTGCGCGCGCGTGGCGAACTGGCCGTGACTGTCTCTATGAGCGACGATATTTTGCGCTACCGTACTGTTAAGTCCCGATACTCTGGTCAACAAAGGGACAGAGGCGGTGTTGACATCCACACCCACGGCATTGACGCAATCCTCAACCACGGTGTCGAGTGAGCGGGCCAGTTGCGTCTGTCCGACATCGTGCTGGTATTGACCCACGCCTATGGATTTTGGATCAATCTTGACCAGTTCCGCCAGCGGATCCTGCAAGCGTCTTGCGATAGATACCGCGCCGCGCAGTGAGACGTCCATACCCGGTAATTCTCGTGAGGCATATTCTGAAGCGGAATAAACGGACGCGCCGGCTTCGGACACTACAACGTTGATGAGTTTGAGCTCGGGGCGCACTTTGATCAATTCCAGCGCCAGCTTGTCGGTCTCGCGTGAGGCAGTGCCGTTGCCGATGGCGATCAGCGTCACACGATGTTTTTCGGCCAGTTTAGACAGGTTATGCAAGGAGCCCTCCCAGTCATTTCTGGGTTGATGCGGATAGATGACAGCCGTATCGAGGACACGGCCTGTTTCATCCACCACAGCCACCTTGACGCCGGTGCGCACGCCAGGATCCAGTCCCATGGTGACACGAGGTCCTGCCGGTGCTGCCAGCAGCAAGTCTTTCAGATTACGTGCAAATACGTTAATGGCTTCCGTCTCGGATTTTGCGCGCAGCGCGCCCATCAATTCGGATTCCAGATGCAAAAAACTCTTCACGCGCCAAGTGTAGCGCACCGTGTCGGAGAGCCAGGCATCAGCCGGTCTTTGCCGGTTTGCAATGCCAAAGCGGACGGCGATACGCGCTTCGCACGGGTTGTGAGGCGCGCTCATGGCGGGTTTTTCCGCTTCCGTATCCAGACGCAACTGAACGGTTAGCAACTCTTCCCGACTGCCCCTTAGAATCGCCAGCGTGCGGTGTGACGGGATGGTTTTGATGGATTCGAAATAATCGAAATAATCGCTATATTTGGCAGCTGCGGCCTGTTTTCCTTCAATGACGCGCGCTTGTACCACTCCGTGTTCCTGTACATAGTCGCGCAAGCCTTGCAGCAGGGTGGCGTCTTCTGCGAAGCGTTCCATTAAGATCTGCCGTGCGCCATCCAGTGCCGCTTTGCTATCTGCGACGCCCGGATGATCAGTATCAGCTGTTTTGAAGGGGGCTTTCAAATACTTTGCCGCTTCCTGTTCGGGCAAGAGCAATGGATTTGCAAGCAGTGTATCGGCCAAGGCCTCCAGTCCTGCTTCACGCGCAATCTGCGCACGGGTCCTTCGTTTAAGCTTGTAGGGCAGATACAAGTCTTCCAGCAGTGTCTTGTCGTTCGCATGAGAGATCGCATCCAGCAATTCGGGCGTCATCTTGTTCTGTTCAGTAATAGCGGCAATGACGGTTGCACGGCGCGCTTCGAGTTCACGCAAATAGCTCAGGCGTTCTTCGAGCAGGCGCAACTGGATGTCATCCAGTCCGCCGGTGGCTTCCTTGCGATAGCGAGAGATGAACGGTACAGTTGCGCCTTCGTCGAGCAAGGCAACAGCAGCGGTAATTTGGGCGGGTTTTGCAGCAAGTTCCTGGGACAGGCGTTGTTCTATAGTGGGTAGCATGGTTTTATTCTGTATTAAATCGGCTGAGGCCGTCGGGTAATGAAGATATGCCTGGACGTATTGCCGGAAGCAGACTCGCCTGATGCGAAAGGATTTGTTCGTTTGCCTTGCAAGCGATCAATCAGAGCACGGTGCAAATTATATCACTGCCTTGATAATCTGCATTACGTCGCGTTTTTGTGCAGGAACTGGCTGTCAGGCTATGCTGATTTTGAGATACAGAAATCGTTAAGGGCAAAGCGCTTGTTCAGGGCAAGCCTGCGCTCAAATTCTTCGGGCTGCGTCACCGCAGTTAAGCCGGCATCACGCGGATGTGCTGGCGACCAAAAGCTTGAGTGTATTTTTCAAAATGACCGGCAATGGCAGTATTGCAATCCGGGCAATGTCCGTCAGACGTTAAGCGATACAGCTCGATTTCATACCAGTCGCGCACGATCAACTCAGTGCCGCAGGACGGGCAATAAGTGGTGTCTCCCGTGCGGTTATGCACATTGCCGGTATAGACATATTGCAAGCCGGCGCTGATGGCGATGCGTCTTGCCGTAATCAGTTTTGCAGGCGGCGTCGGCGGCACGTCCGTCAGCTTGTAGTCAGGATGAAAGGCGGTGAAGTGCAGTGGGACTTGCGTGCCCAGTTCTTTTGCTATCCACTCGCTCATGGCACAGATTTCTTCCTCACTGTCGTTAAGATCCGGAATCAATAAAGTGGTGAGTTCGACCCAGACATTGGTTTCGCGGCAGAGATATTTGAGCGTATCCAACACCGGTTGCAAACGTGCACCGCATTGTTTGACGTAGAATTCATCGGTGAATGCCTTCAGATCGACATTGGCCGCATCCATTTTTTCGAAGAAATCGCGGCGTGCAGCCTTGTGAATATAACCTGCTGTGACGGCCACGGTTTTGATGTCTTTTGCATGACAGGCGAGGCTTACATCCATCGCATATTCGGTGAAGATCACAGGATCGTTGTAGGTGAAAGCCACGCTCTTGCAGCCCCGTTGTAGCGCGCTGCGTGCAATGGCCTCGGGTGTGGCCTCATCTGCTAGTTTGTCGAAACTGCGTGACTTGGAAATATCCCAGTTCTGGCAGAATTTACAGGCCAGATTGCAACCTGCCGTGCCGAATGACAGGATGCTGCTGCCGGGATAGAAGTGATTGAGCGGTTTTTTTTCGACCGGATCGACGCAAAATCCGGATGATCTGCCGTAAGTGGTGAGCACCATGGCATCATTCACCCTGCCGCGCACATAGCAGGCACCGCGCTGGCCTTCGCGAAGCTTGCAATCGCGCGGACACAGATCGCATTGAATGCGCCCGTCTGTCAGTGCGTGCCAGTATTTCGCCGGGTAACGCTCGGTAAGGCTGATAGGCTCGTCCATTTTATGCTCCTGTAGAATGCTGAGATTCTCCGGGTTCGGAAAATTTACTCACTGAGTAACGCGACAGTTTTACTTGTTCATTCCAGAAATCATCGGGCAGGCCGGCTTTTCGCTTCAGTTGCGCCATGAACTGGCGCAACCGGGGCAATTGTTCCCATACCTGCGGCAAAAAAGTACTGCGATAGTGACCATATTCGAATATCACGCCGTCTTTTCCCGGATGCACCTGAGACAAGGCATCGGCCTCATCTCTGAATTTTATGGGTTGAGCCGGGGTGAGCAGGGATATTTCAATGCGGGTGCAAGCTAATTCAGCCTCATTCAGTGGCAGGAAGCGCGGATCGAATAAGGCGGCGGATACGGCATTGCTTTTGAGATCATCCAGCAATGGGCGGTATGCCGATAATGAACCGATGCAGCCGCGCAAGCCGCCTTGTTGAGTGAGGGTAACGAAACAGGCACCGGGTTCCGTCAGCCACGGTGCGCTTTCATCCGCTGTTCTGTAGATGCCCAGTGCACATGAAATCGCGGCACGGGCAATTGGCAGCAGAATACGGCCTTTGTCGGCATCAGTCATGATCATTACCCCCGCTAAAAGCCAGTGCGGCATAACCTACTACGGCATCTTTACTGCCTGCTGTGTCGCCGGACTTGCGCAGATCAAGCAGTCGCGGTGTTAAATGATGCCGTTTTGCCGCAAGTATCAAACCGCTGATTGGCGTACCGCCACAGGCTCTGTCATGAGAAACCGGTTGTTGCAGGTTTAAAATGGATTGTACGGTCTGCTCATCCACCCGCTGTGAGGTGGCGTAGGGCAGATAGTGCGAGAGATCGGAACTGACGACAATCAGTGTTTCCTCTCCACCCCATAAGGCTTCCAGCACCTCGGCAACTTCGGTGGCACTTGCCATGCCCACCGCAAGCGGCAGCAAGGTAAAATCCTTCAGTACGCATTGCAGGAACGGCAGTTGAACTTCCAGCGAGTGTTCCTCGGCGTGCGCCTCTGCACTCACAACGACTTGCGGAAAATGGGCGATACGACGAGCAGCCTTATTATCCAGCTTGATTCTTCCTAACGGTGTGGCGAAGGCATCTGCATCGGACAATGCCAGGCCGCGCACTGCGACACGATGGGTGGGGCCTAGCAATACCACGCGACTGATTTTTCTGGAAATGGCACATAGCGTGGCATAAGCCGTTGCCGCAATAGCAGCCGAGTAGACATAGCCTGCGTGCGGCACGATCAGCGCTTTCGGTGTCAGTTTAAATGATCGGGCACGGGCGAGGAATGCCTGCACCTCGCTCGCCAGCTCAGCGGCATCGGCGGGATAAAACAGACCTGCAACAGCAGGCAGACGGATAGCGGACATGATAATTTCAACCTTAATACAGGGTAAGGATTGGTACACGTTACATTCGCCAGCATCCCGTTAAAAGCAGAATATCCGGTCTGTCTGCGCTGTTTTAAAAAGATGACTTCTTTGATGCACGGTGATTGTATAAAACTTTTTCTTTAAGATCATGCAAGCTCAAAGCGATCCAGATTCATCACTTTAGTCCAGACCTGCACAAAGTCATGCATAAACGGCTGCTGTGAATCGCCGCAGGCATAAACTTCCGCGAGCGCCCTGAGCTGCGAGTTTGAACCGAATACCAGATCAACGACGGTTCCCGTCCACCTGGGTTCGCAGGTTGTCCGGTCACGCCCGTCCAGTATGCCTTCGTCTGTGGCGGATTTCTCCCATTTGGTGTTCATGTCGAGGAGATTTACGAAGAAGTCATTGCTCAAAGTTTCTGGTCTCTCAGTGAAAACGCCGTGTTTTGACTGAGCGAAATTTGCATTCAGCGCACGCATGCCGCCTAGCAGAACAGTCATCTCTGGCGCAGTCAGCGTCAACAGTTGTGCTTTGTCCACCAATAGTTCAGCTGCTGATTCCTCGAATCCCCTGGCGATATAGTTGCGGAACCCGTCTGCGACAGGCTCCAGCACAGTAAACGAGGCTATATCTGTCTGTTCTTGCGATGCATCCATGCGACCCGGTGTAAAGGGAACTTTTACACTCTGCCCTGACTTCCTGGCCGCTGCCTCAACGGCTGCGCAGCCACCAAGCACAATCAGATCGGCGATTGATACCTGCCTGCCGCCAGAACGGGCTTTGTTGAACGCACGTTGAATATCCTCCAGAGCTTTGAGTACCACGGCCAGTTGAGGCGGCTGATTGACTTCCCAATCTTTCTGCGGTGCCAGACGAATACGGGCACCATTCGCACCGCCGCGCATGTCGGAGCCACGGAAGGTGGACGCCGAGGCCCAGGCGGTTGTAATCAGTTCGGATACAGACAGACCAGAGGCTAAAATCTCGCCCTTGAGGGCATTGATATCCTGCTCATTGAGTAATGCATGATTAACCGCAGGGATGGGGTCTTGCCAGATGAGTTGTTCAGCAGGAACCTCAGAGCCGAGATAGCGCGTAACCGGCCCCATATCGCGGTGCGTTAGCTTGAACCACGCCCGGGCGAACGCGTCTGCAAATTGATCCGGATTTTCAAAGAAACGCCTGGCAATTTTTTCGTAGTCAGGGTCGAAGCGCAATGCGAGGTCGGTGGTCAACATGGCCGGCGCATGACGCTTGAGCGGATCGTGAGCATCCGGCACCGTTCCTGCACCCGCGCCCCCCTTCGGCTGCCATTGTTGCGCACCGGCCGGGCTCCTGGTCAGTTCCCAGTCGTAGGCAAACAGGTTGCCCAAAAAGTTATTGCTCCATTTTGTTGGCGTGCCGCTCCAGGTAACTTCAAGACCGCTGGAAATTGTATCTCCCCCTTTGCCGGTAGCAAAGCTGCTCTTCCAGCCCAGGCCTTGCTCTTCGATGCCGGCAGCTTCAGGCTCAGCACCTACCTGTGCCGCAGCGCCGGCTCCGTGGCACTTGCCGAAGGTGTGACCGCCGGCGATAAGCGCTACGGTTTCTTCGTCATTCATCGCCATGCGGGCGAATGTCTCACGAATATCTTTGGCAGCGGCAAGCGGATCCGGATTGCCATTCGGGCCTTCCGGGTTCACGTAGATGAGCCCCATTTGCACTGCGGCGAGCGGATTTGCAAGGCAGCGCTCACCACTGTAGCGCTTGTCATCAAGCCACTTACCTTCAGGGCCCCAGTAAATGTCTTCCTGGGGTTCCCATATATCCTCACGCCCGCCGGCAAAGCCGAAGGTTTTGAATCCCATCGATTCAAGGGCGACGTTGCCGGTGAGAATGATCAGGTCAGCCCAGGAAATTTTACGTCCATATTTTTGTTTTATCGGCCAGATCAGGCGGCGCGCCTTGTCGAGGTTGACGTTATCAGGCCAGCTGTTGAGTGGCGCAAAGCGCTGATTGCCATGTCCTGCTCCGCCGCGACCATCGCAGATTCGGTAGGTGCCTGCGCTGTGCCAGGCCATGCGTACAAACAAAGGTCCGTAGTGCCCGTAGTCCGCCGGCCACCAGTCCTGCGAGTTGGTCATCAGCGTCAAAAGATCCTGCTTTACGGCATTCAGGTTCAGGCTCTTGAACTCATCTGGGTAATTATATTTTTCGCCCATCGGGTTAGGCAGTGAGGAGTGCTGGTGCAGAATGTTCAGCTTCAACTGATTAGGCCACCAGTGGGTATTTGACAGGCAACCGGCGATGGTATTTGT
The DNA here is from genome assembly GCA_903915035.1 of uncultured Nitrosomonadales bacterium. GTDB lineage: Bacteria > Pseudomonadota > Gammaproteobacteria > Burkholderiales > Gallionellaceae > Gallionella. The sequence goes on from CAIWRI010000127.1 coordinate 19,924, forward strand.
CCGGGCATCGACTGCGTAGGGGCACTTTGCTTCATTTGACATGACTATCTCCTATGCTTATTTGATATAGATGGTATGAAATGTGAGTAGCAATCTTTTAAATGTATTCTTTGCATAACATCAGCTTGTTTGCTCAGGGCGTATTCTATATTCAATTGATTTAATTAAACAATCAGAAAAGCCTCAGGAGGCGATGGCATTATGACCATTGCCGCGAAGTTTAGCTGAAATATATAAAATTAATCGGCTCTCTGTGATTCCTGATGGGAATCAAACGTCAACTTTCCACCAAAACAGCTTAAAAACACCCTAATTTCTTTTCGTGTATTTTGCGAGCATCTGCTATGCAGATTACCTGCCACGAACGAACAAAACAACATAATTTTCGTGGATGAAAGTTTTTAGTTTAGCTATTGGGATTAACACCTTATCCATGCTAAATCACATAGAACCAATTAATCTTGCCAATAAGTTGCAGGAGTAATGAATTTCTGGTTAAATGGCGGCATTGTTTTAATAATTATTTAATAATGGAACTATAGAATGATGGAGTCGGCTCAAGTTGTAAAAGCCCTGGCCGCCCTTGCGCAGCCAACACGATTGGCGACCTATCGCTTGTTAGTGGCTTGCGGTCCGGAAGGAATGATGGCAGGTCAGATAGCTGAAAAGCTCAATGCATCTGCCGCGACAATGTCTTTCCACTTTAAAACACTGAGCCATGCGGGGCTGATTGAACGCCGGCAGGAGGGGCGTTTCATCTATTACACGGCAAACTTTGCTGTGATGAATGGTTTGGTGGCTTACTTGACTGAAAATTGCTGTGGCGGCAATTTTGAATTATGCAATGAAAAAAATGTTAATCATTTTAATCAGGAGAATTAAATGAGTGCAAAGCAATATAATGTTTTGATTTTGTGTACCGGCAATTCTGCACGCAGCATTTTGGGGGAGGTATTGTTTAATGCGTTGGGTAAGGGTAAATTCAAGGCGTACAGCGCAGGCAGCAAACCTGCGGGCCAGGTTAATCCGGACGCACTGGAATGGCTGACAAAGAATGGCTACCGCACAGATGGGCTGTGCAGTAAAAGCTGGGACGAGTTTGCCACGCCCGAAGCGCCGGAATTTGATTTTATTTTTACGGTATGCGACAACGCTGCCGGCGAAAGCTGCCCGCTCTGGCCGGGTAAGCCTGCTACGGCGCACTGGGGTATTCCTGATCCTGCGCTCGTTAAAGGCGATGAAGCGCGCCGCACCGCCTTTAACCGGGCAGCCGAGCAGCTGGCAAGACGTATCGGGTTGTTTCTGAGCCTGCCTATTGAAAAACTGGACAAGCTCACCCTGAAAGAAAAACTGGCCGAAATCGGTCATATCCGGGATTAAAGGATGAATATATTCGAACGTTATCTGACGCTGTGGGTTTTTTTGTGCATCATCGCAGGCGTGGTGTTGGGGCAGGCAATTCCGGCACCCTTTCACTGGCTGGGCAGTCTGGAAGTGGCAAAGGTGAATTTACCCGTCGGTCTCTTGATCTGGGTGATGATTATTCCCATGTTGCTGCGTATCGACTTTGCTGCCTTGCATGAAGTCGGCCGTCACTGGCGCGGCATTGGTGTCACACTTTTCATCAACTGGGCGGTTAAACCGTTCTCGATGGCGCTGCTGGGCTGGATTTTTATACGCCATCTGTTTGCGCCTTATCTGCCTGTGACACAACTCGACAGTTATGTCGCAGGGCTGATTTTGCTGGCTGCCGCACCCTGTACGGCGATGGTGTTTGTGTGGAGCCGTCTGGTTAACGGTGAGCCGCTGTTTACGCTGAGTCAGGTAGCACTTAACGATGCCATCATGGTGTTCGCCTTTGCGCCGCTGGTGGCGCTTCTGCTGGGCTTATCCGCGATCGTTGTGCCTTGGGATACACTGCTGGTCTCGGTAGTGCTGTACATTGTGATACCTGTGCTCATCTCGCAACTGTTGCGCCGGGTGCTGCTAAAAAATGGACAGGCGGCTTTCGAGCAAATCCTGGAAAAGACTGGTCCCTGGTCGATTTCCGCGCTGCTGGTAACGCTGGTGTTGTTGTTTGCTTTTCAGGGTAAGGCTATCGCTTCCCAACCGCTTATCATCGCGATGCTCGCCGTGCCAATCACGATTCAGGTTTATTTCAACGCGGGTCTTGCTTACTGGTTGAATCGCCGTGCAGGTGAAGCGCATTGCGTGGCAGGGCCTTCAGCCTTAATCGGCGCATCCAACTTCTTTGAACTTGCCGTGGCAGCTGCAATCAGTCTGTTTGGTTTTGAATCCGGTGCTGCATTGGCAACAGTCGTGGGCGTGTTGATTGAAGTGCCAGTGATGTTGAGCGTGGTCTATCTCGTGAAGCGCAGTAAGGGCTGGTATGAAAGCGCTTGATAGTTTAGACTTGCCATGCGTGATCCGTTAAAGCGAGGCGGGAGGCCTTCTTCTTAAAGAGATTTTATGTGAAGTTGGCGTGTGAATCACACCGCGACATAAACTGTGTTTGCAATTTATGATTGCAAACATAATTTTTCCTGACTTAGCCTGTTATAGTGAGTTCCAGTATGTTTCATCTGAGGTATCCATGGCGATTGAAACCGAACTCAAGTTGCGTCTGACCCCTGAACATTTGGCCTTGCTGCGGCGGCATGCGCTGTTCAAAACACACCAGATTACAGCGCCTGTCACACATCGCTTGCACAATATATATTACGATACGCCCGAACTTGAACTGCACCAGCACAAAATGGCGCTGCGGTTGCGTCGTGTCGGCGGTCAATGGCTGCAAACCTTAAAGGGCGGCGGACAAGTCATGGCCGGACTGCATCAGCGTATGGAATGGGAGGTGCCCGTCCCTTCAGATCGTCTGGACTTTACAGGGCTGGAGGAATGGGATGCGCACCTGCCGCAAGCTTTGCGCAACGATTTGCATCCGGTTTTTATCACCGATTTTTATCGTGCCAGTCGCGAACTGAATTGGCGGGGCGCGATCATCGAAGTATGCATGGACCACGGTGAAGTGAAGACTGAGCAGCACAGCACACCGATCTGCGAGGTGGAACTGGAATTGAAATCCGGCGAGCCGCAGCAGTTGTTTTCGCTGGCGCAAACCATACTGGAAATTGTGCCGTTCGAACTGGAAACCGTCAGCAAGGCTGAGCAGGGGTTTCGTCTATTATCAGACTTTGTCGCCCATCCTGTTAAAAGTACGCTGCCCAAACTCGAAAAGTCAGACAGTTTGACTGATGTCTTGCAAACCTTGATCTGGTCCTGTGTGTTGCATTTGCAGAGTAATTTGAGCGGGATGATGGGCGGTACTGATAGCGAATATCTGCATCAGCTGCGGGTCGCCATTAGACGCTTGCGCGTAGTGCTACGCATGGCTGAAAAAATGCGTGCTGATGATGAATTGGCATCATTGCGCTTAACACTGAACGAACTGGGTGTCTCGCTTGGCAGGATACGCGAATGGGATGTGTTTATCGCGAAGAATATCGCCCCTGTGCAAACGATCATCGAAGGGAATCCCGATCTGCAGCGTTTTAAGGCTTTGCTGGCAAGCTGTGAGCTGCAACGAGCAGACTGTTATGCGGTATTGCGCGGACAATCGCGTGATATACAGCGTTTGCTGCTGCGCCTGGCACACTGGATGAAGGGTCCGTATTGGCAAGCGGCATCGGTAACAGGCATTTTTGATTTTGCTTGTCGGCGCCTGCAACCGTTAGCGCGAAGTTACCAAAAAACGGTCAGTAATTTACATATGCTTGATATGGCCCAGTTGCATGCCTTGCGCATTCAGGCCAAGAAGCTGCGTTACAGCGCGGAATTTTTCGCAGGTCTCTACTCCGGGAAATTGACGAAATCGTATCTCGCCGCATTAAGTGAAGTGCAGGAACAATTAGGTAATCTCAACGACATTCGCGTAGCCGTCCAGCGGCTGAATGAGTTGGCTGACAGACTGCCTGAGCATCGTGAAATTATTGCCTTTATCAAAGTCAGGACAGAGGCAGATTTACCCGGTCTGTTTAAAGCGCTGCATCAGGGCGTTAAAAACTTTGCCAGGCAGCCGGCTTTCTGGGAAAAATAACGGCCGCATCATCCTGTATAACCCACCGGATAGGAAGATCCTTATTTTATAAAAGCAGGTTGTCAACCTGCTTTTTTGCGCGTAATCTTTGATCGGATTTTGTGATTCCATCAAGCGAGGGCACGATGATTTCTCAACGAAATACGGCTGAACATACACTGCTTATTTTTGATCTGAATGGTATGCACTTTGCTGTGGATGCGAAGCAGGTTCGAGAAATAATCTGGTTACCCGAATTGACACCGGTTGAAGAAACAGCCCCTCATGTTGCAGGTTTATTCAGCATGCGCGAACAGCTCGTTCCCGTCATTGATCTTAATCTGTACTTCTCTCACCCGGCAAGTGCATATACAACCAGCGATCAGATCGTGGTGCTCGAACGGGACAGACATTTGACGGGAATCATCGTCAGCGAAGTGTTAGATGTGATTGCAATTGATGAATACGAAACATTCGATTGCGGATTGCAAAATTCGGAGTGCGGAACATTTGACATTGTGCCTGTGGGCGAACAACTGGTGACACTGCTTGACGCGAGCCAACTGATGTATTGGCCGCAAGCCTGTGAGGAGGGGGAAGCGAAGCAGATGTCTCCCGTCCGGCATTTCTGTCCTGAAGCGACGCCGGAACAACATGCGCTATTTCACTCACGCGCCATCTCGCTGATGGATGTGATCGTCGAAGTGGAATCTTCGCCTCTGGCGCTGGCTGTGCTGGAACTGGGAGGCGAGTATTTTGGCATTGAGCTGGGTTCAATTCAAGAATTTTGTGATTATTCAAGGCCCGCCTGGATTCCCTGTTGTCCACCCCATATCCTCGGTGCGATCAGTCTGCGCGGCAATCTGTATACGCTGCTGGATATTCGCGGTGCGTTGAACTTACCGCATTCAGCGCTTGAATATGGCAAAGCCGTTATTTTGCATGCTTCATTCACTACTCCCCACTCGCTTGACATCGTTCAGGAGTCTGTCGCTGTGGCAGTGGATGCAGTGCACAATGTGGTGTATCTGAAGCGGCAAGATTTACAGTTCGCATCTGAAACATTGCGTCAACAATATGGCACAGAGCTTACCGGCGCTGCACATTATGACGGGCACATGATGGCTGTGCTGGATTTGCCGGCACTGCTCGCGCGCAGTGAATGGATTGTCAATGAAACGGCATAACGATTACGGAATAAATTGAATGATTGACTATTTCAAAGGGGGACGTTGTCATGTTCGAGAAAGTGAATCTGCGTCAGCGCATCCTGCTGGGTTATCTGGTGCCATTACTGCTGTTACTCGCCGTGATAGGTTTGGTGTTCGCCAATATTGATAAGGCGGGCGAACAAAATAAACTTGTCGATGCAGCTTATTCTATTGTGAGTGATGCTAAAGATATTGGCTTTGAAATCGGGGTTATGCAGCGCACGGCGCGTGGCTATATGCTACTAAAAAATCCCACTTCGCGACTATCCTATCAGCAATCCAGAACATCCTTTAATGATCATGCCGAACGACTTGATAAAGAAATCAAGGATGCGCTTCAACGCGATAATTTGAAGCAGATAATCGATTTTGAACAAGTATTGAGCAAGCTTTCAGAAGGTGAGATGGCAATGGTGGATGAAGGTAAAACCAGAGAAGCCATTGCAGAGTGGGCAGAAAAAGCATTGCCCATTGCGAGCAATGTTGAAGGGATGATGAAGAAGATAGAGCAACGCGAAACTGAGCTGCTTAAACAACGTCAGGAAGCCTATCAGGCCGCGATGAGTACGGTCATAAACTCGATCATCTACGGCATGCTAGCCGCCGTCCTGATAGCCATCACTATCGCATTATGGCTGGCCGCTGTAATAAGCAAAAAAATTACGCTCAATGCGAATCAGCTTTCCGTCGCATCTACCGAAATTTCTGCAACCATCATCCAGCATGAGCGCACCGCCAGCGCTCAGGCGGCCGCAGCCAACCAGACTTCAGCTACGATCACCGAGCTGTCAACCTCTTCGCGTCAGATGGCGGAGCAGGCGTTCAATGCGGCATCAGCGGCCGAGAAATCCAGTGCGGCGACCGTGCAGGGAGCTGAGGTCACACGTCAGACGGTAATTCAAATGAACGGTCTCAAGGATAAAATCAATGCGATTGCAGATCAGATTCTGCATTTGGGCGAACAGACCGGGCAGATAGGTAATATCGCTGTATTGCTCAAGGATTTGTCATCACAAATTAACATGCTGGCGCTCAATGCCGCAGTGGAAGCTGCGCGTGCCGGAGAGCATGGTAAGGGCTTTGCCGTGGTGGCGAGTGAAATACGCAAGCTGGCAGACCAGAGCAAAAAGTCTGCTGAACAGACGGCAGTGCTGGTGAATGATATTCAGAAGGCGACCAATTCTTCGATCATGATGACTGAGGGCGGGACTCACACAGTACAAGAAGTGACGCAACTGGCGCACAGGGTTGCCGAACTGTTCGACAGTTTGGCAGACATGGCCGGCAGCGTCAATGAAAACGTGCAGCAGGTAATGCTCAATGCCAAACAGCAGTCTGCCGCATTTTCTCAGGTGGTTGAGGCGACTAGCAGTATTGCCGTTGGTGCACGAGAGACGGCTGCCGGGATCAGCCAGACCAAGATCGGCGTGCAGAAAATGAACGAGGCGGCAGAAGATCTTAAGGCCATAGCATAATAAATGCGGGTTGCGGAGTCTGGAGAAAATAAAATGCAAAATTCAGTAAAATTGTTAAAACAACGCACTAAGCATTGTTCGCTCCCAATCATTTTTCTGCTGCATGGCTTGCCAGCAGGAAAAATCGCAGAGGTGATCGGCAGGTACTCCGCAATCTGCAATTCGCATTTGACTGGTTTTATACTCGGAATTCCGCACTTGATATGATTGCTGATAAAGAACTGGCTCAACTATTCAAGGCGGAAAGTGCCGAGCATTTGGCCTGTCTTGATGAGGGGCTGCTGAAACTTGAAAAAACACCTGCTGATTTGCCGCTGCTGGAAGAAATATTTCGCGCATCGCACAGCCTGAAAGGCGCTTCACGCATGTTGGGCCTGTCCAATATAGAAACTGCTGCGCATGAGCTGGAAACGACTCTGAATGCTGCGCGTCATGGCAATGCGCCAGTTACACTGGAGGCGATTGAACGCATGACCGGTGTGCTGGGCGAATTGCGCAAACTGGTCAATATAGAATGCGGCGTAATTGATTGCGGCGCGCGGAATGTAGATTTTGGAATGGAAAGCAAAGCAGAATCACGCAGCTCGGATTTTGGATTATACACCCAGGGAGCAGCGGTTCCCTTAGCTGAAGCGACGAGTGCTACGCTCCGAAGTGCGGAACTAACCCCCGCTCAAAATACGGCCAAAGAACAATTTGAGATTAGCACTTCGCCATCGACCGCTCCGCATCCCGTATTCCACAATCCGCATTCAGTTGTTCCTTTTCATATTGAAACCGTTCGGGTGGAAACACGTAAACTGGACGCGCTGCTGACACTGGCGGGTGAACTTGTCGTGATGAATGGGCGGACACAACATCGTCTGTCACTGATTGATGAGTTGCTGGAAAAATGGTCAATGCTGGAACGCAGAAAGTTGAATGCGGATTTCATAAAACACTCCGCACTCCGGTGTCCGGCTTCAGCTACGGGAACCATACGGTCTACCTCTCGCGGGTGCACGCCGCAATCTGCATTTGAACAGTTTGGCATCACTCTCAAAGGAACACGTGATCTCATCAGTGAAGATGCGTCTCGTTTGGAAGCGACAGTCTCAGCCTTGCAGGAACAGGTGAATGCAATGCGTCTGCTGCCGCTGTCGACTGTATTCGAATTGTTTCCGCGCATGACGCATGATCTTGCTAAACAACAGGGTAAGGAAATTGAACTGCTGATTGAAGGCGGCGAGATCTGCGTCGACAAACGCATCCTCGAAGAAATGAAAGACCCGTTGATGCACCTGCTGCGCAATGCCATTGATCACGGCATTGAGCTACCTGCTGAACGTGAGCAATCGGGCAAGCATCAGACTGGCAAAGTCTGGCTGCGCGCAGTGCGGGAGGGTGAACAGTTACTACTGGAAGTGCGTGACGATGGACAAGGGTTGGATCTCGCCAAAATCAGGCAGGTTGCATTGCAGCGCCGCTTGTATGACGAAACTACGCTTGCCGCGATGTCCGTTACACAGTTGCAACAGCTGATCTTATTGCCGGGCTTTTCAACCAGCCGCCTGGTCACTGAACTGTCGGGTCGGGGGGTTGGTCTTGATGTGGTGCAAACCAACGTGGCACATTTTAAGGGTGAAATTCGCATCGAATCAGTATTGCATCAGGGCACAACGATACGCTTGCATTTGCCATCAGGATTCGTTACAAGCCGCCTGCTGATCATCGCTGTCGGTGAGCAGCAGTATGGCTTGCCGATTGAATTCATGCATCGTTCGCAGTTGCTGCATACGGAGGATATGTTCACGCTCGAAGGGAATATAGCCTTTGAGCTTGACGGACAGGCTGTGATTGCACCGCGATTGGCCCAGTTGCTGGGTATCCCCGGCAGCGGCAGTGAAATGGTGTGTATTGTGCTGCGTTCAGGTGATGACTTTCTGGGGTTGCGGGTGGATGCCTTGCTGGACGAACAGGAGGTGCTTGCAAAACCGCCGGGTGCGCCCATGCAGCGGGTGCGTAATGTTTCCGGTCTGGCGATGCTTAGCAACGGAACGATTTGCGTCGTGCTCAATCCTGCAGATCTTTATCTTACTGCACACAAGGGATTGCAGCTTGCCGAACTCGGCGGGCCGAATAATTTGCAATCCCTGATCCAAACTACGCAGTCCGATGATATTTCGCACGCAGCTCCCCGCACTCCGCAAGCAATCCTGCTGGTGGAAGATTCCGCTCTGGTACGCGCAATGGAAAAACGTATTCTGGAAGACGCCGGATACGAAGTGGTCACTGCCGTGGACGGGCTTGACGGTCTTGATGCGCTGGGTCGCAACCGTATTGCCGCCGTGGTATCGGATATTAGCATGCCTAATATGGATGGACTCACGCTCACCAGTCGCATCCGTCAGGAGGCGCGCTATCAGGATCTGCCGGTGATCCTGGTGACTGCATTGTCCTCCGATGAAGACAAGCGACGCGGCTTGGAGGTTGGTGCCAATGCCTATATCCCGAAGCCGTCTTTTGATCAGCGTCTCCTGCTAGATACACTCAAAAGACTCATTTGAGCGCGGAATGCGGGATATCCGATTGCGTATTCCGTGAAATAGTATTTTTGAATCTGACGCTACAGAAAATATTGTTTAGCCAGAACGGCAAAGGGAAAAAATGACTACTCCGCAATCCGTAATAAAAGTGTTGCTGGTTGATGACTCCCCGCTGGTGCTGCAAGTACTGCAACGCCAGTTGTCCAATTCGCCGGAAATTCAAGTGGTGGGAACCGCAGCCAATGGCAGTCTGGCGCTCAATCTACTGCCGGTTTTAAAGCCGGATGTGATCTGCACCGATCTGCACATGCCGGTTATGGACGGGCTGGAATTGACACGCGCTGTTATGGAGCATGATCCTCGTCCGATTCTGGTGGTGACTATTTCGGCGGAACCGGGCTCGCACAATGTGTTCAGTCTGCTCGAAGCGGGGGCCGTGGATATCTTTCCCAAACCAAAGGACATACTGTCGGCAGATCAGGATAAACTGGCTGCTGAGCTTGCCAGTAAAATACGCATACTTGCCGGTGTTAAGGTATTTCGACGCAACCATCATCCGTCAGTTAATGGTCCGCAGGTGCCTGAAGCAAAGGGAGCATTGCGCATGGTTGTGATTGGCGCTTCCACGGGCGGGCCGCAGGCGTTGCATGAAATTTTAAAAGCACTGCCAGCCGATTTTCCGATACCGGTGGTATGCGTTCAACATATCGGCAGCACCTTTGTAGCTGACCTCGTGTTATGGCTGCATCAAGCCTGTGCGTTACAGGTATGTGTGGCGGTACAAGGCGTCGTAGCCAAGCCGGGCGTGGTTTATTTTGCACCCGCTGAAGTACACCTTGAATGGGACGACGGCGGATGTTTTTTGCTATCCCGCTCGCCGCCTGTTGATGGACACCAGCCTTCCGTTACCGTTACGATGAATTCGGCGGCGCGTTGTTTTGGTGCCGCTTCGGCAGGTGTACTGCTGACGGGGATGGGAAGCGATGGTGCCGATGGCATGCTTAATATCGCAACAGCGGGCGGCATGACCATTGCACAGGATGAGGCAAGCTGCATTGTCTACGGCATGCCAAAAGCGGCCGTGGAACGGGGTGCTGTGCAAATCGTTTTGCCACTGGAAAAAATTGCGCAGGCGCTGAGAACGATTGCGGCAGGCCGGAGGCAGAATGGAAAATAAAAACGAACTGCATAAGCGAGCAGAAATTTCGGGTACTCCGCAATCCTCAGTCTATCATCCGTCGTCGGATGATATTCCGCAATTACAGGCAGGTTCTCTGCCGCTGCACAGCGACCCTTCCGCCGCACTCCGCATTCGGCACACAGCGGCTCCTCATTTAACTGCTCTGCAATCGAATGAAATTCTGATTGTCGAGGACAGCCCGGTAGAAGCTGAGATTCTGCGCCGTTCGCTGGTGAGGGCAGGGTATCGGGTGAGGATGGCGAAAAATGGTGAGGAAGGCTTGCAACTTGCGAGGCAGCAGCTTCCCGCTATCGTTATCAGCGACATTAATATGCCGGTCATGAATGGCTATCAGCTGTGTCACGCCATCAAATACGATGAGGTATTGTGGAATATCCCGGTGATCCTGCTGACAGTCTTGTCGGAACCGGAAGACATCATGCAAGCGATCAACAGTGGTGCTGACAGTTATATCATCAAACCTTTTGATGAAGCCACTCTGCTTGAACGGGTCCGTGCCTTGCTGTCTGTCCCTATTTTAATCAGGCGTAAAACCGAACGGCGTTCGGAAATTGTCGAATACAACGCTCAACATTACCGCATTACCGGAGGTAGTCAGCAGATACTTAATTTATTGCTTTCCGTGTTTGAAAATACACTGGCGCAAAACAGAGATCTGATCCGCATCCATGTTCAACTTAATCTGTTGAACGAGAATCTGGATGAACAGGTGAGGCAGCGCACCACAGAATTGTTGCTGGAAAAACAAAAGCTAGAGCAGGTGAACCGGACATTGCGTATACTTTCCGCCTGCAATGTAGCGCTGGTGCAATGCAAAACTGAGGACGAGTTGTTTGAGCGGATTTGTCGTCTTATTGTTGAACTTGGCTGCTATCAACTTGCCTGGGTAAGTTATCCGGGGGAGCAGCAAAACAGCATTCCCATCGCGCACTTTGGCAATGAAAACTTGTACCGGGTTCATGTTAATATCGAACTTGATCAAGCGCAGCCGTGGCATAGACTGACCCTTGCTGCCCTGCGTACTGGCCAAATTCAGATGTGCAACAATCTCAACGAAATAGCAGAAGGCAAGTTTGATGCATTGCGGAAAATGGGCGTGAAGGCAATTATTGCGCTGCCGCTCATTTTTAATGCAGAGTACGGCGTGCACCCGCAAGGGGTAGTCCGTGCGGCTCCCGAAGCTGAAGCTACGACCGTTACGCTCCTGAGTGCGGAACAATCGAATGCGATACAATTAAATTCGCACGCAGCAAGCAGCACACCGCACTCTGCAATCGTGTTTGCCGTGCTAAGCATTCTTTCTGCTGATGCTGCGGCTTTTGACGGCGTCGAGAGCCAGTTGCTTGAAGAACTAACGGCTGATCTTGCCTTTGGTATCAATAGTCTGCGTACCATTTCAGAACGCGATCGCGCTGTAACAGGCGAGCTTTTTGCCGCAGGCCGGCTGCGCCGTGTACTGGAAGAAACGATTACGGCTGTTGCACTCACACTGGAAAAACGCGATCCCTATGCCGCAGGTCATCAACAGCGGGTGGCGCGTCTGGCATCAAATATTGCTGCTGAGATGGGACTGGCTCCGCAACAGGTGGAAGGTATTCATTTTGGCGCACTGCTGCATAATATAGGCACGATCGCCATTCCGGCTGAAATTCTTAATCGCCCGGGGCAGCTGACAAATTTGCAATTTGCACTGGTTAAGCGGCATTCCCGAACCAGTTTCGATATTATCAAGGATATTTCTTTCCCCTGGCCTGTGGCGAAAATGGTATTGCAACATCATGAACGGATGAATGGTTCAGGCTATCCGCAGGGCCTTGTCGGGGAGCAAATCATGCTTGAGGCACGCGTGCTGGCTGTAGCGGATGTGGTGGAGGCAATGTTGGCGTACCGCCCTTACCGTGATGCACTGGACGTGGGGCAGACGCTGGAGATACTTGTTCAGGGGCGAGACAGTTTGTTTGATACTGCTGTCGTGAGTGCGTGTCTGAACGTGTTCAGGAAACAAGGCGGTGATTCATGATTGATATCTGTAATCCGGTCGCACTGCGAGCGGCAGCAGAAGCGAAGCTGGCAAACTCATCCGATATTTCACCCCTGTCAGGTGATGAATTATTGCATGAATTACAGGTGCATCAACTCGAACTGCAGATGCAAAATGAAACTTTGCGTCAGTCGCAGCTTGAACTTGAGGCCTCTCGCGATCGTTATATCGATTCATATGAACTGGCTCCGGTGGGTTTTATCACGCTGAACCGCCAGGGGATGATTACTGCTGCAAATCTGACTTGTGCAGCGCTTTTGCAGGTAGGCCGGCTTGATTTACTCAAGCACCGCTTCGATGCATGGATTGTGAGCCAGGATGTTGAACGCTGGCGTAATCACTTGACCGGTTTGTGGCAAGGACAGAACACATCAAGTTGTGAAGTGCGGCTCAAATGCAGGGATGGAACAACGCTGCCTGTTTTGCTGTCCTTCATGGGGGTGCCGGAGGAAGCCACCCCGTTGATGCATATCGCACTGACCGACATCAGCGAACGCGTACAAACTGAAAGCTCGCTAAAAACATCCAGAAAGCTGGCTCAGGATGTTATTGATGGCAGTACAGCGATAATTTATGCAGCAGATAAGCAAGGTAGATTCATTCTGGTAAATAAAAAACTGCTGGCAATTCTAAATCTTGAAAAAGACCAGTTGATTGGCAACAGCAGAGAAAAATTTTTACCTGCTGATATTGCCGGGGAACACAGCAAAAATGATTTAACCATCATTAAGACGGGTGTGGCTGAGTCGTTTGAAGAACATAACATTGAGGCGGATGGCATGCATGTTTATTGGTCGCAAAAATTTCCGTTGTTTGATGAAGCGGGGCTTGTGACCGGTGTCTGCGGTATTTCAACCGATATTACCGAGTACCATCATCTGATGAAGGAAAACCTTGACGCCGTTATTCGATTTAAGGCGGTACTCACGAACGCCATCAGTGCGATTGCGGCCACGCTGGAACAGCGCGATCCATATACGGCCGGTCACCAGCGCCGCGTGGCTGAACTGGCGGCGGCGATCGGCAGGGAAATGGGACTGAGCGCTGACGTTATCGAAGGTATTTATCTCGGCGGGCTGATCCACGATATCGGAAAAATCTCCGTACCGGCGGAAATTCTGTGTAAACCAGGGCACCTTAATGAGATTGAGTCTGCGTTGATCAAGGAGCATGCCGAAGCCGGTTACCAGATCGTCAAGGATATTGATTTTTTCTGGCCTGTGGCCGAGATGGTTCATCAGCATCATGAACGTCTGGATGGCACAGGTTATCCTCAGCAACTGGCAGGTGCTGCGATCATACAGGAAGCGAGAATTCTTGGGGTAGCCGACGTAGTTGAGGCGATGTCGGCTAATCGGCCCTATCGCCCCGGATTGGGCATAAAGGCAGCGCTTAATGAAATTACGCTTGCCCGTGGTATTGGACTTGATGCCGCCGCAGTGGATGCTTGCTTACGTTTGTTCAATGAACAGAGCTTTGTGTTTAGTAAATGAGGTGCTCCGTGCAGAATCATGCCTGAAAGTGGACTGATAGCTGCGATAAGGCGTTTGCTCGCGCAGAAAATTGGCTTGCACATTCCCGAGGAGACAGAAGATCGTTTTGTCTCGACAGTGCAGCAACGCGCCGCTAAACACGCCTCTTTGGCCGCCTACCATATTTTTTTGCAGGGTAATCAGTCATCGGCTGAATGGGCGTTGCTGGCACGCTTGTTCAGCACTGGCGAGACCTATTTTTTTCGCGATCACGGGCAGTTTGACCTGCTGCGCTTGCGCCTGTTGCCTGAATTGATTGCAGGGCATCGCGATGACAAGAGACTAAGTCTATGGAGTGCAGCCTGCGCCAGCGGCGAGGAGGCTTATTCGCTGGCGATGCTGGTGGATATGTTGTTGCCGGCGCGGGAAGGCTGGAAAATTGATATTTTCGGCACTGACATTGATACCCTGGCGATCGAAAAAGCGAAGGCGGCGCGCTACGGTTTGTGGTCGTTCCGCATGGTGCCAGACGAAATAAAACAGCGATACTTCCATGAGGAATTCGAGGGGCGAAATCCGCAGTGGACTAAGAATCCACAATCCGTAACCGGCAATCCGCAAGCACCACCGGGCACCGGGCATTTTTTTGTGCTGGATGAACGCATCCGCAGTATGGTGCAATTTTGTACCGGCAATCTGCTGGATGATACTGGCATGCACGATATGGATCTGATCCTGTGCCGCAATGTGTTCATCTATTTTGATCCTGTTGCGATATTGACCGTGGCCAATAAACTGGCCCTGGCCTTACGGGCAGGGGGGTATCTGATGAGTGCACACACTGAACTGAACGGGTACAAGCTGCCTGAACTGGAATCCAGATTATTTGCCGAGAGCTTAGTGTATCAGCGCCGGACGCTTGCGTTTGTTGAGCCGGCTATTCGCCGGGTGCCGCTCAGGGATGCGATTCGCCCAGCCCCAGCTACAAAGGGGCTTCTTCCCGCTTCTTCAGTAATTAATCAGCATGCTCGTGACACGTTAAAATCTTCAGTAAAGGCATATGGTTTAACGCAGCTTAAGCTGGCACAGCGACTGGCGGAGCAGGGTGAGTTCGAACAGGCTGAACTATTGTGTAATGAGATATTAGCGGCGGATACACTGGCAAGCTCCGTGTATTTTTTACTGGCGCAGTTGGCTGAAGTTAAAGGCGATGTTCAAAAGGCCATATTGCTGCTGAGCAAGGCACTGTATATTGATCATGACTTTGTGGCCGCACATCTGGAAATGGCGGCGTTATTTGAGCGAGCAGGCAACATATCGCGCGCGCATGCGCTGAGGCAAGCTGCCCTTAAACTTGTCCGCGCCATGCCAGCCGATGAAATCATCGTGCAATATGAAACGACAGCAAACGAGTTGGCATTATGGCTGGCCAAGTGGGAATAATCGTCAGACTCCCGGTTTCAAGCCGGCAAAAATTGTTATTTTTGAGCTTAAATACGCACAATCATAGTATGAGAATTGCTGTTACCCAGTTAAAATGGCAAGACTATCACCCCGCATGCCGGTAAATGCCGGAAATTCCAGATTTATGACATCGCAGGTACGAAAAAAGTCCGTAAAATGCGGTTTAACTGACCTTGGCGTAAACTTTTTATGAAAATCTAAGGGGTAGTATCGTATGGACAATATGCTGAGCATGTAATATTTTTGGTAAAAACAATGCGTTTAAATTTATCTGTCGTTTTTTTGATTCTGATTTTTTCTCTGTCCGGTTGTGGCGGCGGAAGTGGCGCTGCAGGAAGTGCGCCGGTAACAGTCACTGACTACAATATAGGGGGTACAATTTCCGGTCTGACAGGTTCATTGGAACTGCAGGACAATAATAACGATAACCTTGCCGTTTCAGCCAATGGCAGCTTTATTTTTGCAACGCCGGTCAGCAACGGCGGCGTTTACAGTGTCACTGTCGTGACTCAACCATCCGGTCAAACCTGTTCAGCAAGTAGCAATGCGGGGACGGTTTCCGGGAGCAACGTTAGCAATGTGACGGTAACCTGTTCGCCCAATTCTTATACTTTGATTGGCAGTGCGACGGGGTTGACGGGAACCTTGATACTCCAGAATAACAATGGTGATAACCTGACGGTAGCTGGTGACGGCAGTTTTACTTTTGCCAAAGCGGTAGCCAGCGGTAGTCCGTACAATGTAAGCGTGCTCTCAAGTCCGGCAGGGCAAAGTTGCTCAATTACCAACAGTAGCGGCACGATGGCATTAGCCAATGTCAGTAATATTTCAGTCAGCTGTGTCGCTAACACTTACACCATAGGCGGTGCGGTAACGGGGCTAACCGGTACGCTGATTTTGCAGGACAATGCTGGCGATAACCGCAGTGTCACAACTAACGGTAATTTTACCTTTGCCACCGCAGTTTCGAACGGCGGGCTGTATAAAGTGACCATTCAGACCCAACCCCCCGGTCAAACCTGTACTGCAAGCAGCAATACGGGTACCGTCTCCGGGAGCAACGTTAGCAATATCACTGTGACCTGTTCGACCAATTCATATAGCGTGGGCGGCAGCGCTGCGGGATTGACGGGTTCCTTGATGCTGCAGGATAACAACGGTGATAACCTGACGGTAGCTGGTGGCGGCAGTTTTACTTTCGCCAGTAGGGTAGCCAGCGGTAGTCCGTACAATGTAAGCGTGCTCTCAAGTCCGGCAGGGCAAAGTTGCTCTGTTGCCAACAGTAGCGGCACGATGGCATTAGCCAATATTACTAATATTACTGTCAGTTGTGCCAGCAATACCTATACTATCGGCGGTTCGGTTTCGGGATTGACGGGCAGCATGACATTGCAGGACAACGGCGCTGATAGTCACACAGTTTCAGGCAACGGCATCTTCACCTTTTCAGCCGCAGTCGCTAGCGGAAATGCTTATAGTGTCGCTGTCCAGACACAGCCTCCCGGGCAAAGTTGCACTGTGACGGGCGGCGGTGGTACTGCAACAGCGAATGTTGGCAATGTGTCGGTAGTTTGTACAAATCTGTTTAGTTCGCTCACCTTGAGTTTGCCTGCACGGGCTATTACGCCTGCTAACCTTGCTGTGATCGTTGCCGCCAATGATCCCTTGTCGCCCTCCATCGCCAGTTATTATCAGACAGCACGCGGTATTCCCGCCGCAAATATCATCAGTGTGAATCTGCCGGTTATAGGCTCTGACACGATTTCAGATGCCGATTTTGCAACTTTAAAAGCGGCGATAGATGCCCGGTTGCCATCCGGTGTGCAGGCGACACTGTTGACCTTTACCCAACCGTCGCGTGTTGTAGGTAGCGGTTCATGTACCATAAGCATCACCAGCGCGATGGTGTTTGGTTTTAACGCAAGCTATTGTGCAAATAGCTGTGCGGCAACGACCGCGTCCCCCTATTACAACTCCGAATCCGCCAGTCCATGGGCTGACTATGGGATGCGTCTTTCGATGATGCTGGGTGCCACTTCTTTGTCTGCCGCGCAAGCACTGATCAAGCTGGGCGTCAGCGCCGACGCAACATATCCGCCGGGCGATGGCTATTTAATGCGCACCAGCGACGTGCAACGCAGCGTGCGTTATTCGGATTATCTGACTTTGCCTCAACTGTGGACGGGAAATTCGGGTATTACGCTCACCTATATTGATAACGCTGCGGGTGCTTCAAGTGACAGTATCTTAAACAAAAAAAGCGTGCTGTTCTATTTTACCGGCTTAACTACAGTCCCCAATATTGCCAGCAATACCTATCGTCCCGGCGCGATAGCTGACAGCCTGACTTCATTTGCTGGTTATTTGCCGGGCGGTAATGGTCAAATGCCCGTCAGCGATTGGCTGACAGCAGGCGTGACTGCCAGTTACGGTACGGTAGCTGAGCCTTGTAACTATACGCAAAAATTTTCACAGGCCTCGGTGCTGATTGATCAGTATTACCGCGGGGCTACGTTGATTGAAGCTTACTGGAAATCGGTACAATGGCCGGGGCAGGGCTTGTTCGTCGGTGAACCGCTGGCGCAACCATACAGGGATAATTCAAGCTTTACCATCAGCGGTAGCCAATATGTGTTTAACACCCGAACCATGCGTGCGAACAGCAATTACTCCTTGCAGTACCTGTCCCCTGCGTCCGTTAACTGGCAGACTTTAGCCTCTTTCAAGGTGACGCGTGCGCAGCCGAATATTTTGTCAGCACCGCTACCGCCTGTCAGCGCCACGCAGATACGCTGGGTGGGGCCTTGTCCCAAAGATGTTGCAACGCAATGCGTATTGCGTGCTTCACCTTGATTCTTAACAGGCCGACTTTGCTATTGTCGGTTTTCCGGCTCAGCCCGTTGTTTTGGATGGCGGACTAGAATTGTTCGTTTTCGCCCAGATAGCGCCATTGTCCGGCTGGTAAGGCACCCAGTTTGATTTTGCCGATACGGATACGTTTCAGGCCGGTAACGGTCAGTCCCACCAGTTCACACATGCGACGGATCTGGCGTTTCTTGCCTTCACGCAGTATGAAGCGCAACTGGTCTTCATTTTGCCAGCTCACTTTGGCCTGTTTGAGGTATTCACCATCCAGCTTCAGTCCCTGGCACAGCAGCGCCAGTCCCGACGATTCCAGCTTGCCCTGCACACGCACCAGATATTCTTTATCAACTTTGGAGTCTTCGCCTATCAGTTGTTTGGCAACACGGCCATCTTGCGTCAAGATGAGCAAACCTTGTGAATCGATGTCCAGACGGCCTGCCGGAGCAAGACCGATGAACTGACTGCGATGAAATTTGACAGGCGAAGGGTCCTCGCTCCAATGAGTGGCTTCATCAAGCAAGGCTGAGGCGGGTTTATAACCGTGTTCAGCCTGTCCGGATACATAGCCTACCGGCTTATTGATGAGGATCGTGACGCGCTCATGCTGTACGATTTGGGCGGCGGTGCGCAGTGTGATCTGCTGAGTGGGCAAGACTTTGCTGCCCAGCAGATTGACGGTTTCGCCATCCACATCGACCCAGCCTTTTTCGATGTAGGTATCCGCTTCGCGGCGTGAGCAAAGTCCCAGTTCGGACATGCGTTTTGAGAGTCGAATTTTTTCCATGGCTATCTTAAAATGTATTGCTATTAATCAAGGCGCGATTTAATCACAAAGCAGCCTGTTCCGAGTAATAAAATAGTCATAAAACATAAATAAAGCCTGAACAGGCCGAAAAATTGCGCTGAACAGTTAAGTTTTGTTGACCGGCAACACCGCCGAACTGATCTTACATGAGATAAGGGCATTTCTCCGCCGGGGAACCATATCTGCAAATGCCGAATTTAAAGGCTATTGGGACTTTGTAATTCAGGGGTGATTAAAATGCGCAGCATATATTTCAACTGAAATGCTGACGAACAAGGGAGAGTTCATCGCCGACGGGTGCCTGAATCGTTGCAAGGGCATTTCGTCATAGCTGAGTTGCGTGCCTGTATTTTGTATCAACATCATCACACCCACCCGTTATTGCCGGGGCAATTGCCTGAATGGGATGTCGGTATTTCCACAGGCCGGATTGATGCGTTGTGCCGGTAAACAAGCCTCTCGTGATGAAAAGGACGCTGCGCTGGTAACCGGACAAGAACACATTACGCTCGACGACTCACGTGTGCATTATCAAGGCTGGCTACACCACACAATCCTCAACAACAGCGATTTTTGCCAGACTTCGTTTTGAATTGAGAATTGCCGGCGGATAAACAGCGTGGGGGGCTGCTGCTGTATGATGAGGGTGCCTTGTCAGAGTGGGGAGAGTAATAATTTACAGGGGTATGGTAGACTTCTCACTACCTTAGGAAATTAACGAAAGAGATGAAATGATAAGCAATACACAACTAGCCAGTCTGCTCGTGCAAACCGGCACATCATCAACGGTGGGAGAGCGCGCAGATCGAAGTGATTTACTGAAGCTGGCACAGGCGATCTACAAGCAAGGTGTGGAAGACTCGGCTTATACCGCGCTTGGATGCGTAACTGCCCTGGAAGATAAAGATTACTCAGGCTACGCAACATCCGTGGTGGTGCTGTCAATCCGTAAGCTGGGAGACGCTGCATAAACGCTATTCACCAGCACTGCGCTATGTGATTCATAAAGCGCTTTATCAAAACAAAGCCTGCGCAGCACTGCAAACGCTGCGGGTTTCATAACAGATATTAAGTGGCTAATACCGGGTGGTTGATTCCCTTTTTCTGCCCCCTGTCTCAACCGGACTGTTTTACATTTCACCGGCTTGCGCCTGACTTCTACTGGCATGTTTCCCTGTTACGCCAGTCCGTGCCTGAATTCATTTCAGCCGCACCTGACTTTATTTAAGCTGGCGGTTTCAAGCACCAAGTGCAAAAAGTGCTGCGTGATGTAGCTTAAAGTCAAAAGCGTCTGGCATGAACAGTTCAACCGGACATTTGAAACCGAGTGACTTACGTGGACGGGTATTTAATTTCCACGCAATCGCGTCC
>CAIWRI010000128.1 GCA_903915035.1 uncultured Nitrosomonadales bacterium
CGTTATCTGGGTAGCGATGCGGTGCTGGATGCCTTTACCAGTTCCGATTTCGGTCTGGGCGGCACCAATAGTCGCGGTACCGTGCTGGGCTTCAATTATGGAATTGAAAAGAATACCTGGTTGAGTCTGCGCTGGATGTCATCCGATCTGATTGATTCGATGGTGCCTGCCACTTCTGCTGTATTGGTTCCTAGCAAATACTCTACCGACCTGATTCAGCTGGATCTGAATGTGAGATTCTGAGCATGACTTTAAAGTTATGGCGAATTGTGCCTTTTTTGATTTTGCTGCTGGGCGTGCCTCCGGTTGTTGCCAAGGATAACGCCAAAGACAATTCCAAAGAGCAGGTCAAGCACTTGCAGCAGAAATTAAATACCCTGGAGCAGGATAAGCAGCAGGCTGATGTGCAACTCAAGGAAGCCACCGACCAGGTTGATCTTGCCAAGCACACTGCCGAAGCGGCCAATCGCAAGGGGGCTGCACTTGGCCGTGAGCTGAAGCTGGCAGAACAGGAAAAGGCGGACTTGAGCGGTAAACTGGCTCTGTCAGAAAAAAAACTGGCGGATGTAACAGCCAGCTTGCAACTGACAACGGACGAGTTGCATCAGCTGCAGCAGCTTAAAAGTGATCTTGATACCAGTCTGACTAAACGTAATCAGGAGTTTGCCGCCTGCAGCGAGAAGAATCTGAGTCTGCATCAGTTGGGCGAAGAGTTGAGTAAAAAGTATCAGGACAAGAGTTGTTTTGGCAGTGTGTTTAAGAGTGAGCCTTTGACACAAATTAACCGTGTCAAGGATGAAAACCAGCTCGAAGAATATCGCGATAAGTTGGATGACCAGTTGATCGAACTGACGTCCGAGGAGCGCGAAAAAATTTCCAGGCAAAAGGCCGAGGCGGCAAAACTTGCCGACGACAGGCTGGCGCGCCAGCAAGCCCGGAAAGTAAAGGTGGATCAGGAGCAGATCGTCGTAGTCAAGACCGATCAGCAAAAAGAAATCGACAGGTTGACACGTAGGGTCAGAGGGCTGTTTGATGACTTTGAATGGTAAGCGACAGCTTATACAGACAGGCTGCATCACGGAGTGTCTAAATGCTGTTTGAAGTTCGTACCTTGTCTGCGGATAATGTCATGCAGCGGCTGTCTGTTGAGGCGCGTGATGAAAATGAGGCCAGACGGCAGATAGAAGCAACTGGCTTATGTGTTGCTGCGATCACGCCTGTCAAGGCGGGTTTGCGCGCCGCTGGTGCCAAAGCGGGTGGTGCGCGGGCCTTGCCGCTGGTCCTGTTCAATCAGGAACTGCTGGCTTTGCTAAAAGCGGGCTTGAGTATCACCGAGGCATTGGAAGCATTGCTTGAGAAAGAAGCGAATCAGGCCACACATTCGATACTGGAACGTCTGCTGTCCGGTTTGCGCGAAGGGCGGCGTTTCTCCGGTGTGCTGGCAGAACAGCCCGATATTTTCCCTGTTCTGTATGTCGGTATGGTCAAGGCGGCAGAGGGTACCTCAGATTTGCCCCGCGCCCTTGCACGGTTCATCGAGTATCGTCAACAGATAGACGTGGTGCGTAACAAGATCATCAGTTCTGCCATCTACCCGATGATTCTACTTGCAGTAGGGGCTCTGGTCAGCTTCTTTCTGATCGTCTTTGTCGTGCCGCGCTTTGCCGATGTTTACAAGGGTGCGGGACATGAGCTGCCGTGGATGTCGCAAATGCTGTTGAACTGGGGGTTGTTTTTTTCCGCTCATATGCTGCCGCTGCTGGTGGTGATCACACTGCTGCTGACAGGTTTAGTTGTGGCACTGCGCCGTTTATTCAACGGGACTGGCATCACGCGTCTGATCGTACATCTGCCTGGCATAGGCGAACAGGCGCGCATCTATGAGCTGTCGCGGCTGTATCTGACGCTGGGGATGCTCAACGAAGGCGGCATTCCGATTGTGTCTGCGATGAAAATGGTCGACGGGATGGTCTCCGATCTGGTCAGGGCGGGACTGCGAAATACCATTAGTTTGGTGGAATCGGGCATACCGTTATCGACTGCCTTTGAAGAGAATCAGCTGACTACACCGATTTCGTTGCGACTATTGCGGGTAGGCGAGCGCACCGGAGAAATGGGTGCCATGCTCTCGCAGTCCGCGGCCTTCTATGATGGCGAAACCAATCGCTGGATTGATCGTTTCACCCGAACGCTGGAGCCTGTGCTGATGGCGACAATAGGCGGTGTGGTCGGTTTTATTGTGGTCTTGTTGTATATGCCAATTTTTGATCTTGCCGGGAGTATCTCTTGAATAAACCATTGTTGCAACAGGTAAATACACCCTTGTTACCACCGGTGAATGCACCCTTGTTGCAGCCGGCGCTGTTGTCGCAGGCACGGACGCTTGCCGCACGCTCGAAAAAACCTGTGCTTGCAGAGTTGGAAGTATTGACAGGGCTGGATGCTCGTCAGTTGCTGCCACTGGTGGCCGGTGTATTTGGGCTGGATGTCATTGAAACCGCTGACATGCTGCGCTATCTGCCGGCTTTCGATTTGCTGCCCCTGTCAAAAGCCATGCAACGTCATTGTTTGCTGCTGCGTGCGGATGATGGCGAATTGCTGGGCATTCTGGCTGATCCTTTTGATGCTGACCTGCAAGTCTGGCTGGCAGTTCAGGCCAGAGGTGAAATGCGCTGTCTGCTTGCTTTGCAATCTGATATTCAGGCTTGTTTGTCGAAACAGGAAGCCTCGGTGCGGGCGATGGATGATTTGCAGGCCGAAGCGGGTGACGCGCATCGGGATGGTAAAACGGCCACTGTATTGTCGTTTGCACTGCTGGGGGATACGGTCAGTCCCGCAGTTAAACTGGTTAATTCAACCCTGTACGATGCCCTGAAGGCAGGCGCCTCGGATATTCATCTGGAGAGTACGGCAGCAGGTCTGGCGGTCAAGTATCGCGTCGATGGTATGCTCGATCACGCAGCAACCACGACTGGTATCGAGGCGGCTGAGCAAGTTATTTCACGTCTGAAAGTGCTGGCGGAGTTGGATATTTCAGAACGCCGTGTGCCGCAGGATGGCAGTTTTCGCGTCGAGGCAGGCGGTCGTGAGATTGATCTGCGCGTCTCCATTATGCCCAGTATTCACGGTGAAGACGCCGTGATTCGTATACTGGACAAGCGTGCCATGATAGAAGCTTATGGTTCGCTAACCCTGGAGGCGTTAGGTTTTGATGCCGCATCACTGGTGTCCTTGCGTACCCTGGTAGAAGAACCTTATGGCATGTTGCTGGTGACAGGACCAACAGGCTCCGGTAAAACCACCACACTGTATGCCGCCCTGACTGAGATTCACACCGGACGGGAAAAAATTATCACCATCGAGGACCCGGTTGAATACCAGTTGTCCGGTATTTTGCAAATTCCGGTTAATGAAAAAAAAGGTCTGACCTTTGCGAAAGGTTTGCGCTCCATCTTGCGGCATGATCCGGACAAAATCATGGTAGGTGAGATTCGCGACCGGGAAACGGCTGAAATCGCGGTGCAATCCGCGTTGACAGGACACATGGTCTTGACGACGGTACATGCGAACAATGTATTTGACGTATTTGGCCGCTTTACTCATATGGGGATAGATCCTTATGCTTTTGTCTCCGCCCTGAATGGTATTTGGGCGCAACGTCTGGTTCGCACCAATTGCCCGCATTGCAGCGCAACATATAACCCTACTGATGAGGAATTACAGCGCGCGCGCATGACTCGGGAAGAACTGGCCGGCTTTAATTTTCGGCAAGGTGCCGGGTGCGGTGACTGTCGCGGCACGGGTTACAAGGGACGGCGTTCAGTGGCGGAAATTTTGGTGATGAATGATGAACTGCGCGAACTGATTATCGACAAGAGTCCGATACGTCTGATCAAGGATGCGGCAAGACGCAACGGTACACGCAGTCTGCGCGAAGTTGCGCTGGAGCTGGTCAGGCAAGGAGAGACTACCTTGGCGGAAATCACGCGCGTGACCTTGCATGCGTGAGTTTAAAAATATTTTGTTATCTCTCTGTAATTAAAATGTCATATTTAATTACTATGATATAAGGCTATTCTTAGAGGAATTTTTTGAAAACCTTAATTATTTCGTTGTTTTTTTTGCTGTCTATATCGCAGGTGCAAGCCGCCAGCACACGTCAGAGCAGGGATCTGGGGGAGGCGGGTGACGGTCTGTTAGGCATGGTGGTAAATCAAACCATGTCAGTCAATGGTTATGAGTTTTACCGGATGTTTTATCTGTTGTGGTCGGAAAAAGCCGAATCCCTGAAATATTCGCTGAACGTACAGGAGCGCCTGTCGAAACGTTATGGCAATCAGGTGACAGTGTATCTGGGGCAGAAAATTGTCTTTAACGGAGTTTTACCACAAAAGTATGACCAGTTGAAAGAACTGGCCGACAAAGCGGCGACCGAGACGCAGGCCAATCTGGTGTTGCTGCTGATCATGCCGGAAACGAATGTAGATATCGGTAGTGATCAGGTTTAAAGTGAATCTCGCATAGCGCAATGTACGGAATATAAAAAATTTACCAGGAAATGAATATGAGTATTGCTTGTCGAATCGGTGCGGGTTTGTTCGTACTATTGAATTTATCCCCGGTACTGGCTTCGGAAATGGTTTACACCCCCATGAATCCCTCTTTTGGCGGAAATCCATCCAACGGACCCAATCTGATGGCGGTGGCCAATGCGCAGAATAGCACTAAAGCACCTGCATTGACACCTGTACAGATTTTCAATAATGCCCTGCAACAAGCGATTTTGAATCACATATTAAGTCAGGCGGTCAGTGTGATGTTTCCCTCGGGCAGCGGGATTACTTCTACGTCACCTCCCGTGACCACCGGCGGCTTTACGATTAGCTTCGGTGCGGTACCCGGTGATACCACAGGCAAGGGCGTGTTGATTACTACCGTTGATAATACCACTGGCGCGGTATCTACTTTTACCGTGCAGTCCGGAATATGATGAAAATGAAAGTTGGCTTTAACCCTGTAACGCGTAGCAGTTTGCTGCTGGCCTTATTTACCCTGAGTGCCTGCAATACGGTACCTCCTTCCAACGTCAAAGAAAATGCCAGATTGACACCGGCGACCCGTTTTACCCGCGCACTGACGCAATTGCCGGAACCCAGGGTCAAGATCGCGGTGGCGGTGTACGGTTTGCGCGATCAGACCGGTCAATACAAAGCTTCCCCTGACAGTCCCTATTCGACGGAAGTGACGCAGGGTGCGGCTACTCTGCTTGTTAATGCCTTGCGTGATTCAGGCTGGTATATGCCGGTTGAACGGGAGGGCTTGCAGAATTTACTTACCGAGCGCCGTATTGTGCGTGCCATTGAATCGCCTACTGACAAGGGTAAGCCCGTGATCAATCTGCCTAATCTGATGCCTGCCAGCCTGATTATCGAGGGTGGTATCATAGGTTATGAATCCAATGTGCGTACCGGTGGCAAGGGAGCCAACTTTCTGGGGGTAGGCAGCAGCACCCAATACCATGTGGATCAGGTGACAGCTGCCTTGCGCAGCATCGACATTCGTACCGGACAGGTGCTCAATACGGTGTCGGTGACCAAAACCATCTATTCCTATCAGTTCAGTGCCAATGTCTACCGGTATGTCAATTACCAGTCGCTGTTGCAGGCGGAAACCGGTTACACCACCAATGAACCCCAGCAACTCGCAGTGAAGGAAGCGCTGGAGTCGGCGGTAGTGCATTTGACGGTAGCTGGTGTGCATGATCGTTATCTTGAACTCAAAAATGAACGCGACTGGATCAACCCCGTCATTCAGTCTACGCTCAGGGCCAGTCAGGCCAATATGTCCGAGGATGATATCGACGACGGTGAAACGATACCCATGCAGGCGATGAGTGCTGATTATCAGCCCCAAATGGTGGTGCCGCTGGTCTCAAATACGGATGTCCCTGTTGCAAAGCCTGATGTACCGGTTAAGCCCGCTGTTGAAGTCACTGCCCCTGTTCCTGCCGTTTCTCCTGCTGCGATTCAAAGCGCAGTGCCGGTTGTTCAGTCCACCAAAGCAGTCCAGCCCAAAAAAGACGCTAAACCAGAAAAAATGCCGGTTAAAAACCCCGCTGAACCATTAGCTAAATCCGTGTCGCGTATGCCTGTTCTATCAGCAATACCCGCTCTAGCGGTGTCCTTTGCGCCCCCTGAAAAAGCCGTATCGGCTACCGTAAAAATGCCTGTTCTTCAGGATATTAAGGCTAGTCATCGCTCCAAGTCCTCGACCACGGACGATATATTCAATTCTTATTGGGATCGCAAATGAAAAATCTGAGATTGCCGCTGTTCGGTTTATTTCTGTTGACAGGACTTGCGGGAAATGCATGTGCTTTTGATATTGCAGCAGAAATGGATAGTTTGCGCGCTGATTTTACCGCGCCCGAACTTACGGCAAACGTTGCGTTAATTAGCCAGGATGGCAATGGCAACGTGGCGATTATTGATCAGACCCAGGCGAGTGGTTCGGGAAATTATGCTCAAATCGACCAGAGCGGACAATCCAATCAGGCTAATATCACCCAGAGTGATGGCGGAAATCGTGCCTTGGTCGTTCAGAGCGGCACGTTAAATACACTGACTGCCACGCAATCCGGTGGCGGGAATACGCTTAATGTCACGCAGTCCGGTAATTCCAACACGATGTCTCTTGCCCAGCAGGGTATTGGTAATCAGATTGATCTGGCTCAAAACGGTGATGGCAATCTTTTTACTGTGCTGCAAAATGGCAATAACAACAGCCTGGTCTCGGCTAATGGTGCCAGTTCACTTTCCGGATCAGTTACTGAAACAGGTAATAACAATTCTGTAACGATGCAAACTACACAGAATAATATGTTGAGCAATAAGGTGTCTGTGACAGTGGGCGGCGGAATGACCGTAATCGTGCATTAACTCAGGTTCTGTTGATGTCTCATTGCGACCATAAGATTACTGATGAACATGACAGCCGCTCCATGTAATTAATGGCTTTTTACTTATGCTGAGTGGCGATTCTGCGATAGTGCTTAAGTTTTCCGGACAGGCATTCAATTACATGCCGCTGCTTGTAATGACAATAATCACACCCATAAAATCAGACATCCTGATGCTTCAGGATGTGAGTTTAGTACCTCACACCAATTTGTAAAATATTTTTGCGCCTGATTCGGGAAGGCAAAATGCGTGTGTGGTTAACTTATCAAACGTAACCGTTTATCCCCCCCAGCCAAGCAAGGACATTGACGTGGCACCATTGCGTCGTGCGGCGAGCATAGGTCTGCTCAAATATGTCGCCAATTCAAACATTCTCTTTACCTGCCCGTACATACCTCAGTAACCAAGGGGATACGCACAGACTTACCCACAGAATTTGTGGACAATATTTCTGCCTGCTATTACCTGCTATTACCTGCTATTGCCTGTTTCCTGCAAAAAACAGCCTGTGTCGCATCAGCTCAATTTCAGGCATGCTGGCAGCCACTACCAAAATTGTGGAAAGCCGCAGACCGTCGAGTCCCTTCTGCAATTCACTGTACCCTCAGTTGATGAGGCTAATTTAAATTTGTAGCCAAATGTATTGACAATTCCGAATTGCTCACAAAGCTATGAGTTATAAG
>CAIWRI010000129.1 GCA_903915035.1 uncultured Nitrosomonadales bacterium
GACGCGATTGCGTGGAAATTAAATACCCGTCCACGTAAGTCACTCGGTTTCAAATGTCCGGTTGAACTGTTCATGCCAGACGCTTTTGACTTTAAGCTACATCACGCAGCACTTTTTGCACTTGGTGCTTGAAACCGCCCAATAAAAAACCCGCTTGCGCGGGTTTTTTATTTCAGTACAAGCGGTATTAACCGGCCAGTTTAGCCGCAATCTCAATTTCCGCAGCGGCCCAGTGTTCGGTCGTGCAACCTTGAAATCCGGAGCGTTCGGCGATGTAGTAGGCCGCTGTTTCTACCATACGATAACGTTCCTTATCCGATGGCTGAGCGACTTCCTGCTTCCCGGCAGTTTTGGTTTTCGCTGCTTTTTTTACTGCCGGTTTTTTTACCGGTTTATCCGCTGCAGCCGTTTCAACTTCAGCAACCGGCAGCACTGCTGATTCAACTGCTGCAGGTGCTTTTTTAGCAGGTGCTTTCTTAATTTTTACTTCCGTGTCAGCGACAACTTTGCCGGCAACCGCTTTTTTTACGGAGGGTTTCTTTATTTTTTCTACCATGATCGCAATCTCCCGAAATAGTCATCTAAAAAATACAAAACCTTAAAATTGCCACAACACTGAAAACCCTGCTCATGCGCTATACACTAAGCCATGCTGTCCTGACGTTGTCGCAGCGCGACACGCTTAAGATAAGCTTCGCGTGCAATTTGCACATCATCAAGAAAATACGGCAATTCATTTAGCAGCATGGCCTGCGGACCATCAACCAGCGCCTTGACAGGTACCGGATGAAAATCTACCAGCACCATATTGGCACCGGCCAGCACGCCTTGCGCTGTCACATGCATCATATCCATGATGCCATCAGGCGATGCAGCGCGA
Source organism: uncultured Nitrosomonadales bacterium (assembly GCA_903915035.1). Lineage (GTDB taxonomy): Bacteria > Pseudomonadota > Gammaproteobacteria > Burkholderiales > Gallionellaceae > Gallionella. The sequence goes on from CAIWRI010000129.1 coordinate 881, forward strand.
GAACCGACAGAATGCGACGGATCAACACATACCGGCATGCGCGTCAAACGCTTCACTACCGGCACATGGGCGAAGTCGACAAAGTTACGATGCGGATCGGCCATATTGGTTTTCATGCCGCGCAAACAGAAAATCACATTGCGGTTGCCTTCCGAGGCCAGATATTCAGCAGCATTGAGCGATTCATCCAACGTAATGCCAAATCCGCGTTTGAGCAGCACCGGCATTTTGGTCTGACGCCCGACAATCTTCAGTAATTCAAAGTTTTGCGTGTTGCGCGTACCGATTTGCAGCATCACGCCGGTCGCCTCCCCTGTCTGATGCAGCGCTTCATTGATCTCATCGACATGTGATTCATGGGTGATTTCCATCGCCATCACCTTGATGCCGTATTTTCCCGCCAACTCGAACACATAGGGCAGGCAGTTCTTGCCGTGCCCCTGAAACGCGTAAGGACTGGTGCGCGGCTTGTAGGCACCCATGCGTGTACAAACCTGACCGTTAGCCTGCAAGGCTTTCAGCATTATCTCGACGTGCTCTTTATTGTCTACCGCGCATAAACCGGCAAACACATGCAGCGTATCCTGCCCGAAACGCACACCATTATATTCAAAATGAGTAGCACGCTGGTCGTCCTTGTGACGTCCCAGTATGCGATATTCTTCGGATACCCGCACCACGCGTTCGACACCGGGCAAACTTTGCATCTCGCCGATATCCAGTTGCTTGGTATTGCCGATCAGATAAATCTCGGTAAGAGACTGCTCATGACCGCGTTCGACATGCACGCGAGTCTTTATTCCCGGCATCATTGCCAGATGAGCCAGTAAAGACTGGTATTCCTGTGCTTTTTCAGAAACATTACTACTCAAAATCAGAATCATTGGTTTCCCTTGAAGTTAAATTAAGTCGATGCGCCACACCCGGCAACTGCCCGATAGCGCTGATTTTGACATCCACGCAGGCAGGGAGCCTGTTACCGGCATTCACCCAAACCGTGCGCATGCCCAGCCGTTTAGCCGCCTGCAGATTTTCCAGACTGTCTTCTACCATCACGCATTGGCGGGCCTTGACGCGATGCTGGTGCATTACGTGCCGAAAACCTGCAAAGTCAGGCTTGGGTCGATAGCGGGTCTGTTCCACAGCGACCACATCGTCAAACAAATCAGCCACTTTCAACAGTCTCAACACCGCCCGGGCATAATGCTGCGGTGCATTCGAAAACACCACTTTTTGACCGGGCAGACGACGCAATACCTGCCTCAGATGCGGCGTGCGGAGCACCATTTTAGCAAGTTCCGGAAACTGATGGGTATGATATAAAAAGTGATCCGGATTTGTGCCATGATGACGCATCAATCCGCTCAGGGTCGCGCCATACTGGCGCCAGTAACGCTGACGAAGCGCATTCGCATCCGCCTCGGAAAGTTGCAGATGCTCCTGCAAATAAGCGGTCATACTGCGATTGATGTGCGGAAAGATGTACCCGTTTGCATCGTGCAAGGTGTTATCCAGATCAAAAACCCACAGTATCGCCTGCACTATTTGCTCTTGATCAGCGTGCCCACACCCTCATCGGTCAGAATTTCCAGCAGCAGCGCATGTTCCACACGGCCGTCGATGATATGCACCGAACGTACCCCACCTCGCGCAGCGTCCAGGGCTGAACTGATTTTGGGCAACATACCGCCTGAGAGCGTGCCATCGGCTACCAGTTCATCAATCTGCTTTGGTGTCAGCCCCGTCAGCAGTTCGCCATTCTTGTCCAGCACACCGGGCGTATTGGTCAGCAGTACCAGTTTTTCCGCATTCAACACTTCGGCCAGCTTGCCGGAGACGACGTCAGCATTGATGTTCAGCGCCTCACCATCCGGCCCCACGCCGATAGGCGCAATGACCGGGATAAAATCGCCGGAATCCAGAAAAGTGATGATGGACGGATCAATCGAGCTGATATCACCGACCAGGCCAATATCCAGCATTTTGCCTGGTTCTACATCGCTTGCAACCAGCAGCTTTTTCGCACGAATAAACGAGCCGTCCTGCCCTGTCAGGCCGACAGCCTTACCGCCAAAACGGTTGATCAGATTGACGATATCCTTGTTAACCTTACCCAGCACCATTTCAACCACATCCATGGTTTCTTGATCGGTGACGCGCATACCCTGAACAAAATGACCTTCCTTGCCGACCCGTTTGAGCAGTTCGTTGATTTGCGGGCCTCCGCCGTGGACCACCACCGGATTCATGCCGACCAGTTTCAGCAACACCACGTCGCGGGCAAATCCCTCCTGCAGTGCAGGGTCCGTCATCGCATTGCCACCGTATTTAATCACGATGGTCTTATCGAAGAAACGCTGAATATAAGGCATCGCCTCGGAGAGTGTGCGGGCTTTTTTATCTGCGGCGGAAGGTGAAATGGTCACTACTGAACTCCTGAATTAAGGTATGTAAATTTCGTATCGGGACGCAACAAACCGGACGATTAAATTTCGGATTATTTTACACCAGAAGAAAAATCGCGGTGACAGAATAAAGCGTGTAGAGAATTATTTTCCGCCCGCCGGGATAAACTCATCCGGAACGAATTATGCGCCAGCCGGTAAGCACTGGCGTACAGCGTCATTACATATGCATGGGCATCACTGCCGTCAGCGGCCTGATTTCCGCCGAAGTTTCAATCTTGATCTCTTTGCCGGCCACGATGATATTCAGTGTCAATGGCACGTGCTCACCCGCCTTCAGTGGCGCGTTCAGCCCGATCAGCATCAGGTGATAACCGGCTGCGCCCAAAGCCACGTGATGACCTGCCGGCAAATCGACAACCTTCACTTCACGCATTTTCATCATGCCATTGTCATGCGTCATACTGTGCAACTGTGCGGTTTTACAGGCGGTACTGGAGAATCCGATCAACTTGGCATCCTGTGCACTGGTAATCGACAAGTCCACCATCGCGGTTTCCTGACCCGGGGCGGTCGCGCGTGCCCAGACATGCTCAACCTGAATATTGCCCGCACAGACACTAAAACTCCACAACATCGCGCCCAGCACCGCGCCCGTTTTAATGAACTTATTCATATTCAACTTCCTGTCAAAAAAAGCCATTATACCTGCGGCATTGATAATTGAAAAATAAGCCCGCTGCGGCAAAATGTCGCACCCCGCATCCATTCGCTCAGCTTACAATTGCGCCATGAACCTCTTATCCTCGCTGCCAGGCCACCTGCAATTGCGCCGCCTGGTCAATTTACGCAGTTTGACCGTATTAGCACAACTGTTGACGCTGCTCGCCGTCCGGAAAATACTCGAACTTCAACTGGAATGGTTGCCGATGCTGGTCAGCATCGCAACGCTGGCGACGATCAACTTTTTCACGCTGTTACGCCTGAAAAGCAAAAGTCCGGTATCCAACTCTGAACTTTTTTTTCAGTTAAGCGCCGATGTGATCGAATTATCCATCCTGCTGTATTACGCAGGAGGATCAACCAATCCGTTTGTCTCACTCTATTTGCTGCCACTGGTCATTGCCGCAGCCACCCTGTCCGCACCTTATACCTGGTGCATGGCCGCACTCACTACCGCCTGCTACAGCACTTTGATGCTCTACCGCATTCCGTTGCCCCGCAACCATCAGGACATGGATATGAGCATGGAAATGGATAACGCCTTCAATCTCCATGTACTGGGTATGTGGCTAGGTTTCGTCATCAGCGCGGTCGTAGTAGCCTACTTCGTGGTTAAAATGGCTCAAGCGGTACGCAATCGGGATAAAATGCTGGTGCGGGTACGCGAAGAAATTTTGCGCAACGAACGTATCGTAGCCCTTGGCACACAGGCGGCAGGCGCTGCACACGAACTTGGCACACCGCTCTCCACCATGGCGGTGATCATCGGTGAATTACAGCATGGCGCTAGCGAAGCCGAATTAAGCGACAGCCTTAGCCTGCTGGATGAACAGCTCCGCGCATGCCGTCGCATCCTTGATAAAATGATGCTGAATGCGCAGGATAGTGGCACCAGTTCACTGCAATCAGCGGAGCAAGTCCTAGCTGAGGTGCTGAGCGAGTGGCAGTTGTTACGCCCCACTGCTCAATATCGTTATCACAGCGGGCATACCTCTCCCCTGATCAGCGTTGATGTCACGCTGCGCGCTGCGCTGATGAATTTGCTCAACAACGCCGCCGATGCCAGTGAACAGCCAATAAAAATTACCACCCGCCAGCAAGGTTTGAATTACATTATGGAGATACGTGATGACGGTCCGGGATTAAGCGATGAGATCGCACTCAAGGCCGGCTCGGCATTTTTCACCACCAAGGCGGAAGGACGCGGCTTAGGTTTATTTCTTGCCAACGCGACCATCGAACGACTGGGTGGCAGTGTTCGCCTGTATAACCGTGAAGGCGGCGGAGCGACCACTGAACTTGCCTTGCCTGTCGCCCGAACTGAGGCACAAACATGAGCTGCGAAGATTCTGCATCATTATTACTGGTGGATGATAATGCCACTTTTTGCCGGGTACTCAGAACTGCGCTGATAAAACGCGGATTTAGCGTAACGGTGGCGCACAGCGTTGAAGAAGCACTGCCCCTGGCCTTTGCTAATCCGCCCGAATTTTCTATTGTTGACATGAAAATGGACGGGGCACCGGGCCTGGTTCTGGTCAAAGCCTTGCACGAACTCGACCCGAACACGCGCATCGTGGTTCTGACCGGTTATGCCAGCATTCATACCGCAGTTGAAGCCATTAAACTGGGTGCAACACAGTATCTGGCCAAACCTGCCAACGCGGATGAAATCGTTGCTGCTTTCAGCCATCAAGCCGATACCCATGTCGCTTTCAATGCGCTACCCGCCAACATCGAAAAGCTGGAATGGGAACACATTCAGCGCGTACTGCAGGAGCATGGCAACAACATCTCGGCGACTGCCCGCGCACTCAATATGCACCGCCGCACCTTGCAACGCAAACTGAACAAACCCCCTGCCGGAAAATAAGTTAAGCATGCAAAGACGATAAGGGCCGCGACGATAGGGCCCCCGTTTTTCAGACAATACTTTAAGCTGTGAGCTGTTATAGAGGGCAGTTTCAAATACCAACAGCGGCAGTCGCATCTCCCTGAACTCAAGGCGAAGATAGGCCTTGAGCCGATACGAGGGACGAAGACGGTCAACCAGATTAGTCTGGTGTACGGCGTACATCCGGCGCAAGTAAGCCTATGGAAGAAAGAAATTCAGAAGCAGGCCAAGACCTTACTTGAAGGGAAGCGCTTGGTTGCCGTTCCAAACGGTTACAATGGCATCCCGGCAGGCGGCTCTACTGATAATCGGTTCATACGGTATAAATAGCGACATCCACCAGTCGGGTAAATGCATTACGTGTCACTGTCCTCAGCATCATAGAAGATGCATCTTTGTAAGCTGCCAACCCCGATAACGGTTCGAGATGAATATCTATTGATGTCCGTTCTGCCCCCGGAAAAGTTGTTTTTATTGTGAGTAGCGAATGTTGCTGCGTAACATCAGTTATTAATGAGAATATTGAGCACTAGTTTTCTGTAAAATATCAAATGATTCAGATTCCCGAAATTTGTTCAGAAAGCAGTCTTAGCCCGTATATTTGAAATGGCTTTTTTCCAAAAGGTACAATGAGATACATGTGGGCATCCAAGGGCATGCTTTTTCTAAGTATTGAATTTATTTTTGAGACTTTTTGCTCAAAAAATTCGCCATTTTCAAAGCCGTTCTGCAAAGATTTGCTTGCAGCCTCCCAATGAGGCGACATCCGCCCGACAACCTCAGCGTAAACTGCCAGAAAGTCAGCCTGATCCGCCTCACGCCAGCCTATTCCTCCGCCGTCAGGCAATCCATCATGACATCGCTTGACCAGCCACAAATAAAATGCAAATAACGACGGGGACAACTTAAGCCATTTTCCGGAACAACAAATCGCATGACCTGCAACGTCAACTTCCAGCGATACAAAATTCAGCCCGGACTGAACCCCGCTGACCGTCTCGGCAAAAGAAACATTGCCGGTTTGCAATGAGGCGGGAACACCACCACGTAACCGTACAAAAGGAATTTCGGCCAGCATAATGCGCGCATCATCAGTATGCACAGGCGCGCCATTGCGAGCATGCAGCACACGGCCCAGCTTCGGTGGAAAATAGAAATCAGGCAACGATTCAAAGGGATCATTGACCAGCACGTGAGATAAGGCATCCTGGCTGCGGCCAAACAGCGACAGGGCGTAGCCTACGAAAAACCCCATGCTCTTGCGCCCGCCTGCTATGGATACGTGCAAGGCCGCCTGCTCATCGCGGCAAAAATCTCGAACCAGATGAGAGATATAATCCGCCGCGCGCAAGTTATCCTGCGGGGTACGGATGTCATCGAGCGGCAAGCCTGTTGCATCCGGAATGACATGAATATGACTTAACGGAAAAACAATCGGCGGTAAATTATATTCCTTACACAGCGCGTGAAACTGTCCTGAAACGTTATCCAGCAAAGATAAGCGTATTCTGTTCGCGCCCTCTTGCGTGGTGATGATATGGATCTCAGTGGGAATGAATTTCTCTGCACCATCCACCGCCAGCGCGAACAAGGTTTCCGTGACAATTTGCGGTGTCAAGCCGGTAACCGCCAGCAAAATTCGGCGCGAAAACCCGGCAGGAATCACTTCAACCAGCCTTTCAAACAACCTGCCAGATTGCGCAATTGTGAACCTGAAATGACAGTCAATCTCATTTGTGCAGCACGCCCCTTATCCGCATCATTTAAACTACCGCGATAATCGATCAATGCGGCTTTGGTGCGTAAGCCGCCCATGTTACGCAATCCGTCTAACTTATACAGCGCATCGGTTCCCTTGCTTTGATTGTTGTCAGTTGAACTTTGTACCAGATTGGCTGTTTTACATTCGATAATATGCAGCGTATTGCGGTACAAAAATGCGCCGTCCAATTCATTGCTGGTGGTTTTATTAGGCGCTCGAACCTTGAGTCCGATAGCGTAGTCCGAAAAGTTAAATTCAGAAGACAGACTTGATAAAGCCTGGTAAACCAGAAATTCCAGCCAGCCGCCATTAACAAACTGCCGCGCAGATTCATTGGGAAAAACCAGCCGTTTATCTTTGACCGACAAGCAACCGGCTTCCGAAAACCTGCCCAGCAATTCGTTAAAAGTCTGACTATCGAGCGCACTTTCATCCAAAACGGGAGACTTCAACGAGCCCTTCGCCTGTTGCGCCAGCCAGTTTAATTTACCCAGCGCATGACCAAGTCGCTCACTCTCATAGCCTAGTTTTGTGACGAAATCGCGTTGTTCAGCAGATATATCGGGCTTTTTCACCCCGCCCTCTACTTCATAGCCGTGGGATTCAAGATATTCACGTAATTTGATCTTTGTCGGCAAAATAACGGGTTTTTCACCGCGATCAAGACGCAGTAAGGAATCATTTTCAATATTCACGTAAAAAACCGCTTTTTTAGCCTCACGAAACACATCCTGTGCCGCAATTGCCATTATCTTAGTGCCGCCCGTTGCATTCAGTGCGACATCCTTATCCTGAGTCGTCAACCAGTCTGAAAATACTTCCCAGCAACTATTAAAATCATAGGCATCAGGGATCTCCAGCACTTCCACCGTAATGCCGTGGCGACGCATGACCGCAGATAACCAGGCACCACGTTGTTTCATATCTGCGCTTAATGCCAGTACCACTCTGCGTGGCGCTGTGTTTGCGTCCATAACGGGAATCAGATTAGGGGTCGCCTGATTTGAAACCAAACATAAATGCGTATCAAATTTCATAGTCATCTTTCCGAATAATCATAAATTCTTCCATTCTTGCATTAACCGCGCCCAATTCGTCCGCACTCAATTCTCGTCCGCGCCACTCAAAAGGCAAATCAAGCGAGAGATTCAGATAATGCGCACCGCGCGAGCAGACTTCAAAAGCCAGTTGTACCGGCAAAGTGCCGATCACTGTATCACAAGCGGCAATTTTCTCGACCTCAAGATGCGCTACCCAGCAATCCACGACTATCCCCTGCGTTTTTGCCCATATCACAGCGCCCGGGTGACGCGATACGAACCATATTGTCATGTCGTCACTTATCCTTGCTCATTACTTCGTCTGCAACACCGGCTCCACCCCCAAGTATTGAACCAACGACAGTGCCTAACGCCGTGATCGTGCCGACAGCACCAAACAACGGCAATGCGGTCACAGCGGCAACCCCGGCGGCAGCGCCGACCGCCACTTTAACTAAACCTGAAATAAATCCCATTTTGCTCCCCTGATTGTGCCGGATGGCGTGTTCTGAATAAAACGCATGATAACGGCTAATGGCAGAATTAGCTGCGATGGCAAGCTTGCCAAATAGCAATCAGACGACAGCGGGTTCCCAGGTGCGCCAGCAGAGAATAGTGGAAAGGGGATAGTGGGAAGTGGGAAGTGGATAGTGGAATCTTGAATTATCAATTATCAATTATCAACTGATTTACATCCCTTTTAATTCAGGGCTGGGTTATTAAAGAGCAGTGGATACTGGATAGTGGATAGTGGATAGTGGAATCTTGAATTATCAATTATCAACTGATTTACATCCCTTTTAATTCAGGGCTGGGTTATTAAAGAGCAGTGGATAGTGGATAGTGGATAGTGGATAGTGGATAGTGGAATCTTGAATTATCAATTATCAATTATCAACTGATTTACATCC
>CAIWRI010000130.1 GCA_903915035.1 uncultured Nitrosomonadales bacterium
GTGCCTTTGTGGGGCGGCGACATTGCCAAGAAGGTTAACTTCCTCGAACAAGGCGGCTCTGTTTGGGTATTTAAACTAAGTAAGTAAGCAATCAGGCGTCGTCCATGCTCAGCAGAGGTGGTTGGCGTCGTGAGGTAAGCTGGTGATAGTTGCCCGGTATTACTTAATATTTTTAAAAATGTAGTCGAGGAAATTTATGAAACAGATTAGAAATGCACTATTTGCTTGTTCGTTGTTGGCTGCGGTAGGGTTGCCTTCATTCGCGACTGCTGAAGATGCCGTCGCTGTCAATACCAAAACGCTGACTCAGCTTGGTGCAGAATGGCGGGATGAAAACCCTTACAGCGGTCAGACGGAGGCAATTAGAATCGGTGAAGATGCCTTTGCTGAAAATTGCGCGCGCTGTCATGGTTTGCAAGCCAAATCGGGCGGTGTTGCGCCTGACTTGCGCCTGCTGGATCGCGATTGCATAGATTTGCCAAGCGCGAGCCAAAAACAGGCTTGTTTCAAAGAAACCGATAAATATTTCTTGTTCTCGATCCGTTACGGAAAAGTGCGCAATGGCAATGTCTATATGCCGCCGTTCGGAGAATATTTGAGCCAGGAAGCGATGTGGGCTATCAAGGCTTATCTCGCCAGCTTGCGTACAAACCAAATTTGACAGCGTGTTACTTGCAACCTGTCGGGCTTACAAGTTCGACAGGCAGCGCTGCAACTGATTAACTATTATAGATAGAGTCCATACGATGAATAATTTTACTTGCAAAGTGCTTACTGCTGTATTGGCGCTTACGTGCCTGTGTCAGGCCGCTCAGGCCGAGGGCGAATATGCGAAAATCAGGGAATCAGGTATCTTGAAGGTCGCTGTGTATAAAGATTTCGCGCCTTTTTCGGCAGGCACGCAGGGAATCGATATTGATATTGCTGAGGCAGTGGCTAAAAATCTCGGTCTGAAATTGAGTCTGTTGCCCTTTCCGGCCGGAGAGGAAATTGGCGATGATTTTCGTAACATGGTTTGGAAAGGTCACTATATGGGCTACGGTCCGGCAGATGTAATGTTGCATGTGCCGGTAGACCCGATACTGATGAACGCGAACGACAAGGTTGCAATTCTGGCTCCGTACTATCGCGAACAGATTCGTCTGGTCACGGATATCCGAAAGATACCTAATTTCGAGGGAGTGGCTTCGTTGGAAGGCAAGAAAATCGGCGTCGATGGCACTTCAATCAGCTCGCAATTGATGTTGGGCGCTGAAAATGGCAAGTTTCGTGAAGACGTGAAGATTTATGCGTCAGCAAAGGAAGCCCTGGAAAGACTCAAGGCGGGTGAACTGGATGGCGTGTTGGCCGCCCGCTCGGAAATTGAGTCAGTTTTGCGTAAAGATCCGAACTTTCAAGTTGTCGAAGCTCAGTTTCCACGTTTGCCACCGAAGGGTTGGGTCGTGGGTATGGCCGTCAAAAAGGATGACGCTGAACTGGCTAAAGTGTTGCAAGGGGCAACAGACGAATTAATCGCGTCGGGTGAAATGGATAAAATATTTGCCAGAAATGGCGTAGACCGGGTCGTCCACTGAAATTACGGCGGCTAAACATTTGCGATACTGCCGCTGTGTCTGTAGTATCGCAGCTTACTAATTGACCGGAATAAATAATGAAACTCAAACTTTCAAGCTTGCTGTTGCTGGCCTTTGCGTCAACTGTTCACGCTGCCGACAACCTGCCGGATACGCCTACGACCCCGATGGGTGCAATTGAGCGCAGCGATGTGCAAAGGTCTGCCGCTTTGCTGGATCAGGCAGTTGATTATTTGCAAAAGAATGGTCCTGAAAAATCATTTGCTGCATTTAATCAGCGTAAAGGGGCGTTCGTCAGCAAGGAATTTTATGTTTTCGTCGTGGGACTTGACGGGGTCATGTATGCCAGCGGCGGGGCATCTGCTTCCATGGTCGGTAAGAATGTGTCTGATTTGCATGATGCTGCCGGCAAAACCTTCATCCATGATATGCTCGAAAGCGCCAAAACCAGCGATTCCGGAACTGTCCAGTATAACTGGCTGAATAACTTTGATCATCGCGTCGAAATCAAGACGACCGAGTTTCATAAAATCGGTCAGTATCTGGTTTGTGTTGGCTATTACATCCCTCGTGCAACACGTGAGGAAGCAAAAGTCATGCTGGACCGGGCCGTGGCATTGTTGAAAAAATCAGGTGGTAATGCGGCCTTTACTGCGTTCAATGACCCTAAAGGCGGCTACATCATCAAGGATGAATATGTATTTGCCATCGGTTTGAATGATGGCAAGTATCGCGCCAACGGTGACAGACCTGATCTGACGGGAACCAATGTGCGCAAGCTGACAGATGCGGCAGGAAAGCCGTTTATCAAAGATATGATCGAACTGGCAAAGAGTCAAGGCCATGGCACCGTAGACTATGTCTGGCGCAATCCGGCAACCAACGGCATTGAAAAGAAACATTCGCTGATTCAGCGCGTGGATAAAGTCTTGCTGGGCGTCGGTTATTATAGCAATAAATAATTTTCATCTGCTGTAAATTGCGTGCGTTCAGGAGCAAACATGCTCTTGTTCGCCGCCCCCCTCATGTTGAGCGTGAAGCCCGCCAGGCAAGCTGTGGCGACGGGTAATCACCAATACCTGCTCTTTCGTTAAGTTTTTCGCTGTTTAAAATGTGAGACACTGAGTGAACGTGTGCAGGCGCGGCGCTTAAAAGTCGGGAGCCGTGCTGTCGTTGTCCTTTATTATATTGATTTAAATATTCCCTGCGATATTCAAGCTGATGATATATGCTATGATTTAACATATCAGAGGGGAGCGCGGGTTTATGAAACGGATAATTAGCCATGATAATGAAGATGCAAGCAATGCCGTTTCGGCGTTATCTTCCTCTCAGACCAGGCAGGTTAAAGAGTCTCACTGTGAAGTGCTTTCATCTGCCAGACGCCCTGATGTTATAGAAGAATCTCACCGGCGTTCAGCCGCTTTCGGCTTGAGCGAAGACATGCAGCCGAAGTTCGACCCGCTGAACCGGATTAATCTGTCGCATTTGATTGAACAGAACAAGCTCCTGCACACCCATGCGGTGCCGGTTATGGAAACGCTCTACGAACAGATCATCAACACGCACAACATGGTTTTGTTGACCGATGCGAACGGTACGATCGTGCATACGCTGGGCGATGATGATTTTCTGGAGAAGGCGAACCGGGTCGCACTCAATCCCGGTGTCGAATGGTCGGAGGCTAGCAAAGGCACCAACGCTATCGGTACTGCATTAGCACAGCAGGTGCCCACGCTGATCCATGCAAACGAGCATTACTTACTTTCCAATCAGTTTCTGACTTGCTCCGCAGCCCCCATTTTCGATTGCAAGGGGCAAGTGATCGGTGTGCTGGATGTCACGGGCGATCAGCGCAGCTATCATAAACACACCATGGCGCTGGTGCGGATGTCCGCGCAGATGATCGAAAATCAACTGTTCTCTGCGGCCTTTCAGGATGCAATTACCCTGCATTTTCACCCAAGGCCTGAATTTATCGGCACCTTGATGGAAGGGATTGCCTGCTTCACGCCGGGTGGTTGCTTTCTTTCGGCTAACCGGATCGGCCTGTTTCAGCTCGATCTGTCGCTGAATGCGCTGCAATCGCATACCTTCAGTTCGCTGTTCGGTTTGCCAATATCGGCGCTGATCGATCATTACCGCACAGCAACTCCCGGTCTGTTAAATCTGTGCATGAATAACGGTGTCCGCATTTATGGACGCGCGCAATTGCGTCTGGCGAATAAAATATTCCATCATGTAGCCGAAGGCAGTTCACGCGAACGCGACGAGCTCGCAGGTGAAATTGTCGTCTCGCAACTCCAGGCAAGTCGCCTGTATGCTGAACATGCCGCGCACCAGTTGTCCGGTTTGCGCTACCTGAATACCGGCGATCCGCAAGTCGCCCTGGTGATTGAGAAAGTTTGCAAGGTACTGGGTTGTGATATTCCGATTCTGGTGATGGGCGAAACAGGGACCGGCAAGGATTTGCTGGCGCAGGCCATACACAATGATTCGCCTCGCGCGAAGAGTCCCTTTGTCGCAATCAATTGCGCCTCTATCCCTGAATCGTTGATCGAATCCGAACTGTTCGGTTACGAAGACGGCGCCTTTACCGGCGCGCGCAAGAAGGGCAGTGTCGGGAAAATTTTGCAGGCCAATGGCGGCACGCTGTTTCTGGATGAGATTGGCGACATGCCGTTAAGCCTTCAGGCGCGGCTGTTGCGCGTACTTCAGGAGCGTGTCGTTACACCGTTGGGCAGCACCAAGTCTATACCTGTCAACATTGAATTGATCTGTGCGACTAACCGTAATTTGCGTGACTTGATCGCGCGCGGTGAATTCCGTGAAGATCTGTACTACCGCCTGAACGGGCTGGTAGTGAAGCTGCCGCCGCTGCGCGAGCGAACCGATCTTGAATCTGTCATCAATAAAATTCTGGCCACCGCCTCAACCGGCTATACGGTCGCGCCCGAAATCATGGTGTTATTCAGGCAGCACAACTGGCCCGGTAATTTCCGCCAGCTGACCAGCTTGTTGCGTACCGGCATGGTGCTGGCCGGTGACAAGAAAGAGATACGCCGTGAACATTTGCCCGATGATTTCCTGGAAGATATTAAAACTGTCGATATTGAATCAGCCCAAACACAGCGCCGCGACGCTGATGCCGGGCAAACTGGCGCGGCCAATGCGAATCTGGAGGGGATGAAGCTGACTGCCATTCAACAAGCCCTGGCGGCAAACGATGGCAATGTATCTGCCGCTGCCAAAACGCTGGGTGTCTCGCGCAACACCATTTATCGTAGTACCCTGTCCAAAAAATAGCACTAACGCTGTGCTGTTTTCACCCGTCCACGCTATCCATAGATGCTGGCATGTATTTTGCTTATATAAAGCACCTTTTAAACAACGGAAAGAAACCCCCATGAATTACACAGCTTCTTTTAAGGCCCCTGTGCCGTTTCGCCTCTGCGCTACCACTACGGCTGTGTTATTTTGTCTGTTGCCGCTGAGCTCTGTGGAGGCACAGGAGAATATGCTCGATGAAATTGCCGTCTCCGCCAGTCGCACTGCCGAGCGGATAATGGATACGGCCGCCTCCATCAGCGTGGTGAACACAGCACAGATACACGATGGCCAGGCGGAGCAAAATTTATCTGAAGTATTGCAGCGCTCACCCGGCATTTTTGCACTGAACCGGCAAAATTATGCCCAGGATCTGCTGATTTCCTCTCGCGGCTTTGGTGCCAATTCGACCTTTGGCGCACGCGGCATCAAGATCATTGTTGATGGTATCCCCGGTACGGTCGCCGATGGTCAGAGTCAGATTTCCCATATTGATCTGGCTTCTGCCGATCACGTTGAAATCATGCGAGGACCTTTTTCTTCGCTGTATGGCAACTCGGCGGGCGGTGTGATTAACGTGTTTACCGAAAGCGGCAAGCCGGGTGTGCAGGTAACACCCTATTTTTCTGCCGGTGCTAACGGGCAGCGCAAATACGGTCTAAAGGTGGCCGGTGAGACAGATAACATTAACTATGTGCTGGATGACGGCAGTCTGCATACTGACGGCTACCGTGCACACAGCGCGGCTGACCGCGACAACAAGAATGCCAAGGTCGCTTTTAAGTTGGCTGAAGATACTTCGGTGACACTGGTCGCCAATAATCTGAGTTTGAGCGCGCAGGATCCGCTGGGGCTGACAGCAGCTCAGTTGCAAAGCAATCCCCGTGCGGCGGGTACGGGTGCGATAGCTGACAACACGCGCAAAACCGTCGAGCAAACGCAAGGCGGCATGGTGCTGAGCCAACGCATTGGCAGCAACGATACCGTCACCATCACCCCTTATTACGGTGAGCGCCACACCATTCAATATCTCGCCTCAGCAGTCAATAATGAGATTAATCTGCACCGGACTTTTGATGGCGTGAACAGCAATTGGCTGCATACCACAGATATTGCCGGGATGCCGTTGAAACTGGTCGCAGGTCTGGAGAGCAACCAGAACAGCGATCACCGCCAGACTTATTCAGGCTTGCCACCGACCGCTACCGTGCAACAGGACTATGCGATGCAGGCGAAAAATCTCGATGAATATCTGCAGGGCGAATTGCGCCCGACCGCTCAACTCGCTTTGACTGCCGGGGTGCGCCAGTCTGAGACGACCCTGAGTGCAAACAGCAACAATGCGTTGCTGAGTTTAGGTTCGCACGACTATCAGGCTACCACCGGCATGGCATCTGCGCAATATTATCTGTCTGATAACAGCAATGTATACCTGTCCTATGGTACGGGCTTCGATACGCCCACGCTGAACCAGATTTTGTACAGTTCAAACTATGTGAATTCAGCGGGTACGAATACCGGCAACATCGGCCTGCAAGCGGCGCGCACCCGTCAGCTTGAAATCGGCTACAAGGGGGAGATTTCCTCCACTGCACAAGTGAAAGTCGCCCTGTTCGATGCCGAGACCCGCAACGATATCGTGATTGCTGACAGTAATAGCGGAAAAACTTCGTATATGAATGCGCCCCAGACCCGCCGTCAGGGGTTGGAACTGGATGCGCAATGGCAATTGCCTCATCAGTTTCAGGCCAGTGTCGCCTACACACGGTTAAATGCGACAGTTACACAGACCTATTCTGAGAAAATAGGCAGTACCAATACGATCATCAACAGCGGCAACCGCATCCCCGGTGTTCCTGACCAGGGCCTATATACTGAGTTGATGTGGAAAAAAGCGGATCAATCGTTGGAATATGCCTTAGAGGGCAGGGCGGCGGGCAGTATCGCGGCTAATGACGTGAATCAGGCCAGTTCCGCGGGTTATGCGATTGTAAACTTGCGTGCAATTACCCGTCAAAAAGCCGGCAAATGGTTGTTCACGGAATTTGCCAGAGTGGATAACCTGTTCGACCGCGCCTATGTTGGCTCCGTCATCGTCAATCAAGCCAGCAGCCAGTATTACGAAAGTGCACCTGGCCGCAACTGGCTGCTAGGCATCAACGCAGCTTACAAGTTCTAAACAACGGGGTCTGGTCTTCTGCGCCGAAGACCTGCCGGATCGCGTGATTTTGCTGGATTTTGCTGGGGTCAGGTCTCCCGTTTTGCGCAAAACGGGAGACCTGACCCCAGTTTATTTAGAACATCCCGTTTAAATTTTCAAGTTTTTTTGAATATTTTTCATCTGATCTCATATTTTCTCCCTTGCTTTACCATTGACCAGATGACGCGCACCAAATGACGACCCAGGGCGCGGACGGCTTGGTTGTGAGCCTTTCCTTCGGCATGCTTTTTGTCGCATTCCGGCACTGGGGTCCATTCCGGCACTGACCCCAGTTTATTTACAGAATCGAAGCGTTCCATATTGCCAATCTCGCCTGCCAATTCAGCCCGCGAAGTCTTGCCGAATCCCGGTATGCTGCCGATGGTTTCCGCCAGTTCCGAGGAGGCTGAAATTAATGCAATTTTCTGATCCAGCGCCTTGATATCAACGCCCAATGCCAGGATTCGGCGTGCATCCTGCAACACCATTTCACCCACCCATTCAACCTCTGGTGCGAATTGCGCCTGCGATTGCCACGCAATAAGTTTGCCCTGATTTTGCTGGGGTCAGGTCTCCCATCTTGCGCAAGATGGGAGACCTGACCCCGAATCGTGTTTACTGACCCCGAATCGTGTTTAGATAAAAAAACGACCACACTAAGGTGGTCGTTGAATGGAGCTAAAACGCGTCTAGGGTTTAATTAGAGTGCGAATTTACTGTCAAAGCCGCAAGTGCCTTGACAGCTGAATTACTTACTTAGTTTAAATACCCAAACAGAGCCGCCTTGTTCGAGGAAGTTAACCTTCTTGGCAATGTCGCCGCCCCACAAAGGCACAGCACCACCCCAACCGGAGACGACAGACACGTATTGCGTTGTGCCTTCCTTCCAGGTCACAGGCGGCGCGACGATGCCGGAACCGGTCTGGAATTTCCACAATTCCTTACCGGTCTTGGCATCAACCGCTTTTAAGAAGCCTTCAGGTGTGCCGTAGAACACCAGGCCGCCCGCCGTTGTCATCACACCACCCCAAAGCGGCGCGTTGTTTTTGATTTCCCAGACGATTTTGCCCGTCTTGGGATTAACCGCGCGCAAGGCGCCGATGTAGTCGTCGTAGATCGGATGGATCGTGAAACCGGCCCCTAAGAATGCGCCGCCCTTTTTGTAGGAAACAGGTTCATTCCAGATGTCCATGCCCCACTCGTTAGCCGGTACGTAGAACATCTTGGTTTGCGGGCTGTAGGCCATCGGCATCTGGTTCTTGCCACCCAGGAAAGCCGGTGCTGCAAACACGGTTTCGCCCTTGTCGCCAGCCTTGCCCTTGGTAGGATCACCAGGACGGCCCTTGTCGATGTAGTTAGGGCGACCGGTCTTCAGGTCGATCCCGGTAGCCCAGGTGATGTTCTTGACGAACGGGAAGGCGTTTTCCAGCTTGCCGGTATTCGCATCCATCACGTAGAAGAAACCGTTACGATCCGCTTTCGCGCCGACGCGTTTGCCGTCCAGATCGAAGGTAATGAATTCATTTACGCCATCGTAATCCCAGCCGTCATGCGGGGTAGTCTGGTAGCTCCACTTGATCTGACCGTTGGTCAAGTCAAGCGCAACAGTCGAGGCCGAATACAGATTGTCGCCGGGGCGCAGATGGCTGTTCCAGGGGGCTGGATTGCCGGTGCCGAAATAAGCCAGGCCCGTGACGTTGTCGTAAGTGCCGCCCAGCCAAGTCGCTGCGCCGCCGGTTTTCCAGGTGTCGCCAGGCCAGGTTTTGTTGGTCGTGCCGGTGACGCCGTTGTCGGACTTGTTGCCGGCTTCGTCATATTTGTAGCCGGTTTGACCTTCGATCATCGGACGTGTCCAGACCAGTTTGCCGGTACGCGGATTACGCGCTTCGACACGGCCTACCACGCCGAATTCGCCGCCGGATACGCCGGTCAGCAACAAGCCCTTGGCGATCAGCGGTGCGGCTGACATCGAGTAGCCTGCTGCGTAATCGTCAACTTTTTCTTTCCAGACTACCTTGCCGGTATCCTGATCCAGTGCCACCAGGTACGCGTCCAGTGTGCCGAAGATAACCAGATTGTCATACAGCGCAGCGCCGCGATTGACCACGTCACAGCAAGGCATGATGCCTTCAGGCAGACGTTGTTCATATTTCCACAGCTTGGCGCCGGTCTTGACATCAAGCGCGTAAATGCGTGAATACGAACTGGTGACGAACATTTTGCCGTTGTAGATCAGCGGTTGCGATTCCTGTCCGCGCTGTTTTTCACCGCCGAAAGAAAAAGACCAGGCCGGCACCAGTTTGCTTACGGTCTTGGTGTTGATATCAGTCAGAGGCGAGAAACGTTGACCGTTGGTGCCCATACCCCACGACAGCACGTCGCCGGTGGTCGTGGCATCATTCGCGATCATCGCATCGGTCACTGCCGCGTTTGCAGCACTCCCCGCAAATGCGCTCAACAGTGCGACCATAATAAGCTTTTTATTCATACTATCCTCCCTTTGTTAATCCGAAATGGTACTAATCTTAATTGCACTAGCA
>CAIWRI010000131.1 GCA_903915035.1 uncultured Nitrosomonadales bacterium
CGTCTGATGATGCCGCGTTCATCACCGGTGCTAACATCGCCATCAACGGCGGTTTACACATGTGCTAAGCACTGCCTCATAAAAAAAGCCCCGTCTGGTACGGGGCTTTTTTACTACCATTCAAAAGAATTCAAAGTCCTCTTAATCGACAGCTAATCTATAACCCACGCCAATTTCCGTAAGCAAAAAACGCGGGCGCGTGGAATCTTTCTCCAGCTTTTGCCGCAGGGCGCCCATATAGATACGCAAATAGTGAGCGCGTTCCACATAATTCGGCCCCCAGACTTCCCTGAGTAATAATTGATGCGTTAAGACTTTGCCTGCATGCTTGATCAACACTGTCAACAAGCGGTATTCAATCGGGGTGAGGTGAACGTTCACGCCACTGACGGTGACTTTGCGATGAACCATGTCCACTTTCAATTCGTCCACAGAAAAAGCACCTTCATCCTCCCTTGCAGAAATAAACACATGACGTAAGGCCACCCGTATCCGTGCCAGCAATTCACCTGCGCCGAAGGGTTTGACCAGATAATCATCAGCACCGGCATCCAGGGCGGAAATTTTATCGCTCTCCTGCGAACGAGCAGACAGAATAATGACAGGAACAGAACACCAGGCACGCAACGCCATGACGACTTCAACGCCATCCATATCGGGCAGGCCAAGATCGAGAATAATCATATCCGGCTTGCGTGTCGCGGCCTCAAGCAAGCCCTGTTTGCCGGTTGCAGCTTCGATTACCTGATAACCTTCCGCAGCCAGCGTAGTTCGCAAGAAACGGCGTATCTGCGCTTCGTCCTCGATGACGATGATGTTCATGATTCGGTCATTTCTTCGCGTTCGATCACCGGCGGCTCAGTCAAGGGTAGGCTGAAGTGAAATGCAGCGCCACCTGTCGGCAAATTATCCTCCCATATCCGCCCGCCGTGTGCCTCCACGATAGAACGGCAAATCGTCAGACCAAGCCCTGCACCGCCCTGATTGCTTTCACTGTTGAGACGATGAAATTTTTCGAAAATGCGTTCTTCTTCACCAGACGGAATTCCAATCCCGTGATCGGAAACGGTCACGATCAATTCTTCCTGGCCGCTGAGTGCAGAAATTTCAATGAGTGTTCCAGGCGGCGTATACTTTACGGCATTTTCAAACAGGTTCGCAAACACACGTTCAATTAACATACTGTCTATCTCGACCAGCGGTAAGTCTGCCGGCAGCTTGATGGCAACCGGATGACGGCCCATTCTCGATGACATGCCAGCCAACGCCGCACCCACGACTTCTTCCAGTGGTTGCCACTGCCGGTTCAGGATGACAGTGCTTGCCTCAAGCCGTGCCATATCGAGCAGGTTATTAACCAGTCCTGCCATGCGTATCGCCTCGTCATAAATTGCCTGCCCAAGCTCTTGACGGGTTGCACGGCCCAGCCTGCCGTCATCCCGCACCAGATTGCTGGATGCGCCCACAATCGCTGCCAGCGGAGTGCGCAAGTCATGCGAAATAGCGGACAGCAAGGAATTGCGCAACTGCTCTGTTTCCATTTTTATCTGAGCCTTATGCGCTTCTGTCGCCAGCTTGACACGCTCCAATGCCAGCGCAATCTGGCTAACGAAGGTTTCCAGCAAACGTTGCTGTTCGGGAAGCGCAATTCTTGCCGGATTAAGCGGCAACAAAGCCAACACACCGATCATTCCTGAAGCGGCTTTTAGCGGCAAATAAACCATTTCACCCCCGGGCAGCGTGTCTGTGCCCTGCCCCGCCATTTGCCCGTGATCATATACCCACTGGGCCACACTCAAATCGCTGCCATGACAGGATTGAGCAACCCCTTCGCCCCCGGGATAGACAATACGCCCTGTTTCTCTGGGTAGCAAAACGACAGCCTGCGCTTCAAACACTTCCGCCACATGTTTTACCGCAATGCGCACAATATTATCCTTCCCGCGTGTCGAGGCGAGTTCGCGACTCATGGCATAAAGTGAGGCAATCCGGCGTTCGCGGTGACCGGCAATCATGGCCTGATGGCGCGTGTTCGCTGTCGTACTGCTAATCATCAAGGCTACTAGCAACATGACAGCAAAAGTGACCAGATACTGGCTATCAGAAACGGCAAAGCTGAATTGCGGTGGGACGAAACAAAAATCAAACAACAGTACGCTTAAGAATGAACTTAATACAGCCGGGCCGCGTCCGTCGCGCGCAGCGACCACAACGACGCCCAACAGGTAAACCATGATCAGATTGGCCAGGTCGAAATAGCCTAGCATGAGCCAGGCCAGGCCCGTGCAGATTGCCGTTGCGCCAACAGAGCTTATATAGCCCTGGTGCAATTTGAACAGCGGAACCGGTTCCTCGGAAGCCAGGCCCAGATACAGTCGGCTACGCGAGAAATAGGGATTTGTTCCGGCCTGCGACAGGAAATTTGCTTCCTTGCCCACCACATGAATATCTATGTCATTGGCCAGTCTGACGATAGTATCAACCAGCGATCCGTACAACCAGCGCTTCCAGCCGGAAAAACTCGGCTTACCTAACACGATACGGCTGGCATTGCGGGTTCTGGCATAGGAAATAACCTCATCAGCCAGTCTGTGCCCGCTCAGGGTTACCGTCTCGGCACCTAGCTCTTCCGCCAGTTTCAGGGTGCGCAGTGTCGCATCACGTTGCTCACTGGATAATCGCTGTAGCTTCGCCGTTTCAATATATACAACGATCCATTCCGCCTTTAGCAATTGCGCCAGACGGTACGCTGCCCGCACCAGATTTTCTGCATTACCGCCCGGCCCGATACAGACCAGCATCCGTTCTTTTACCTGCCAGACATTCTGAATAGCATGATCATCCCGGTAGTCGCGCATCTGGGCATCCACACTGTCTGCCGTGTGACGCAACGCCAATTCGCGCAATGCGATCAAGTTTCCCTTACGGAAGAAATTCTGTGCTGCGCGCGCCGCCTGCTGCGGCAGATAAACCTTACCTTCCTTTAATCGTTGCAACAACTCGTCCGGCGGGAGATCGATCAGTTCGATTTCATTGGCTTTTATGAGTACCGCGTCAGGCACCGTCTCCCGGACAGGAACGCCGGTAATTTGCGCGACGACATCGTTGAGGCTTTCGACATGCTGGACATTAATCGCGGTATAAACATCAATACCCGCCTCCAACAATTCCTCGACATCCTGCCAGCGTTTCGTGTGTCTGGAACCCGGTGCATTGGTATGCGCTAACTCATCCACCAGTATCAGTGCCGGCTGGCGTTTAAGTGCAGCGTCCAGATCAAACTCGCGCAATTTTGTACCCTGATAGTGCACAAAATGCGGCGGCAGAATTTCCAGACCATCAAGAAGTTGCTCGGTCTCTGCGCGCTGATGTGTTTCCACATAGCCTGCAACTACGTCCAGTCCTTCTGCGCGACGTTCACGCGCGGCCAGCAGCATGCTAAAGGTTTTACCGACACCGGCAGCAGCACCGAAAAAAATTTTTAAGTGCCCGCGGCGGCGGCGCGCTTCGGCAAGCTGCACTTTTTCCAGCAGAGTATCCGGGTCGGGACGTTGATCGCTCATCTGGACAGTTTAACGCAAGGCATCAAGCGCAAGATTGAGCTCCAGCACATTCACCCGTGGCTCGCCCAGAATGCCGAACTGACGACCCTCGGTATGCTCGCTCACCAACTTATGCAGCCTATCCGGATTCAGCTGGCGGACTCGTGCCACACGGGCCAGCTGATATTGTGCGGCAGCAGGACTGATATGCGGGTCAAGACCACTGGCTGAGGCGGTCACCAGATCAACCGGAACCGGCTGCTTATTGCCCGGATCGGCGTCCCGCAAGGCTTGCACACGGGCTTTAATCACGTCCATTAACGCAGGATTCGTCGGCCCCAGATTAGAACCTGCGGAGGCTGTCGCATTATTTGGCATAGGATTAGTTGCAGACGGACGGCTCCAGAAATACTTCGGCTCAGAAAATGACTGTCCGATCAGCCTGGAACCTGCCGGCTTGCCATCCTTGCTGATCATACTGCCGTTGGCCTGAGCCGGCATGGTTAGCCGGGAGAAACCCGTCACCAGCAACGGGTAGATAATGCCGGTCAATAAGGTCAGCAACAGAAAACTGACAATAGCAGGGCGCAATTCTTTTAACATGATGTTTCCTTTGTATCAGGGTGCCGCTAAAAGTGATATCCAGCCCAAACTGGCAAATATCATATCTATCAGTTTAATGCCGATAAAGGGAGCAATGACGCCTCCTAAGCCATAAATCAGCAGATTGTTGCGCAGCAGCAGGTTTGCCCCGATGGCGCGATATTTCACGCCTTTTAAGGCCAGCGGCACCAGTGCGATAATGACCAGCGCGTTAAATATTACCGCTGACAGAATGGCGCTGGACGGTGTCGCCAGTCCCATCACATTAAGCTTGCCTAATGCCGGATAGGTGGAGGCGAAGGCCGCCGGAATGATGGCAAAATACTTGGCCACATCATTGGCAATACTGAAAGTAGTCAGCGCACCCCGGGTCATCAGCATCTGTTTGCCGGTTTCGACGATCTCGATCAGCTTGGTGGGATTGGAATCCAGATCCACCATGTTGCCAGCTTCCTTGGCAGCCTGCGTACCGGTATTCATCGCCACCGCTACATCGGCTTGCGCCAGCGCAGGTGCATCGTTGGTGCCGTCACCTGTCATCGCCACCAGCCGGCCCTGAGCCTGATGTTCACGGATCAGTTTCAATTTATCTTCTGGCGTCGCTTCAGCAAGGAAATCATCCACCCCGGCTTCAGCGGCAATAGCAGCCGCAGTCAGACGATTATCACCGGTAATCATGATGGTTTTAATTCCCATGCGGCGCAGTTCAGCAAAACGCTCCTTAATGCCACCCTTGACCACATCTTTTAACTCGATCACGCCCAGCACTTTTTTGCCGTCCGCCACCACCAGCGGCGTGCTGCCACGCCGGGACACACTCTCCACAATAATATCCACGCCGGGCGGAAAATTCCCACCCAGACTGATGACATGATGGCGAATAGAATCAGTCGCCCCCTTGCGAATCTGACGACTCGATCCTGTTGCGCCGTTAGAGGACATATTCACGCCGCTCATGCGTGTCTGTGCACTGAAAGGGACAAAGGTCGCATTCATCTCATGAATATTGCGCTCGCGCAGGCCGAATTTTTCCTTGGCCAGCACGACAATACTGCGCCCTTCCGGTGTTTCATCCGCAAGGGACGCGAGTTGCGCCGCATCTGCCAGTTCCGCCTCGGTCACGCCGGCCGCATGCAAAAAATTACTGGCCTGACGATTGCCTAGCGTGATCGTGCCGGTTTTATCCAGCAGCAACACATCCACATCACCTGCCGCTTCTACAGCCCGTCCGCTGGTTGCAATCACGTTCTTTTGCAACATGCGCCCCATTCCTGCCACGCCGATAGCGGACAACAAACCGCCAATCGTGGTGGGAATCAGACAGACCAGCAGCGCCACCAGCACAGTAATGCTGACAGGTTGCCCGACACCGGCTACATCGACGCTATAGATAGAGAATGGCAATAAGGTAACGGTGGCCAACAAAAAGATTAGTGTCATCGCCACCAGCAAAATCGTCAGTGCGATCTCGTTGGGCGTCTTTTGACGTTTGGCACTTTCCACCATGGCAATCATGCGATCCAGAAAAGTCTCGCCGGGATTGGCCGTGATGCGCACCACCAGCCAGTCGGACAACACCCGCGTACCGCCCGTCACGGCATCGGAATCCCCGCCGGATGCGCGGATCACCGGCGCACTCTCTCCGGTAATCGCACTTTCATCCACTGATGCGATTCCTTCGATAACCTCGCCATCGCCGGGAATGAAATCACCCGCCTCCACCAGCACCACATCGTCACGACGCAAGGCAGAACCGGCAATCAGTGCAAATGTTTCACCATAATTGGGACGGGCGAGCTTCTTGGCCTGAATATCTCGCTTGGCGCTGCGCATGGCATTAGCCTGAGCGCGGCTGCGGCCTTCCGCCACGCTTTCTGCAAAGTTGGCGAACAGCACGGTGAACCACAGCCACAGTGTTACCGCCAGAATGAAACCGCTCGGTGCCTCCCCGTGCCCGCCCAACGCCTGAAAGAGAAGCGCCGTCGTTAGCACACTGCCTATCCACACCACGAACATCACCGGATTTTTCATTTGTTGCTGCGGGCTCAATTTCCTGAACGAGTCGACAACAGCCTGTTTGACAATGTCGCGCTCAAACAGGGAAAACGGAACTGTAGTCATGTAAATCTCCTAAGGAACCATATTCAAATGTTCAATCACGGGGCCCAAAGCAAGTGCCGGCACAAAGGTCAATGCCCCCACCAGCAACACAGTGCCAATCAACAGCCAGACAAACAGCGGCGTATGTGTCGCCATGCTGCCCACGCTGACAGGAATGCGCTTCTTGGCCGCCATGGAACCTGCCAGAGCCAAGACAGGAATCATCAGCCAGATACGCCCGAAGAACATCGCGAAGCCCAGTGCCGCGTTATAAAACAAGCTGTTGGCGGACAGACCCGCGAAGGCGCTGCCGTTATTGCCGACCGCCGACGAGAAGGCATACAGGATTTCGCTAAAACCATGCGCACCGGGATTGAATACCCCCGCCCTGCCTGCCGCTATCATCACGGCCCAGGCCGTCCCGCCCAAAATGATCATTGGCGGAATCAGAATCACCAGCGAGGCCATCTTGATGTCGAAGGCCTCAATCTTCTTGCCCATATATTCCGGTGTGCGGCCTATCATCAGCCCGGCCAGAAACACGGCAATCACCGCATACACCAGCATGCCGTACAGGCCGGAACCTACGCCACCAAACACCACCTCGCCCAACTGAATTTGCGCCAACGGCACCAGTCCACCCAACGGCGTAAAGGAATCATGCATGCTGTTTACCGCACCGCAGGAGGCCGCCGTGGTGATAGTCGCGAACAGCGCGGAATTGACAATACCGAAACGCGTCTCCTTGCCTTCCATATTGCCGCCGGACTGCGTCGCTGACATTGTTTGATTCACCCCAAGTGCTGCAAAAGCAGGATTGCCCCGTTGTTCGGCATATTCTGCCACAGCAAGAAAGCCTGCAAACAGCAGCGTCATCGCCGCGAGTATCGCCCAGCCCTGGCGTGTGTCGCCCACCATGAACCCGAAGGTATAACAGAGCGCAGCGGGAATCACGAACATCGCCAGCATCGCCAGAAAGTTGGACAGTGGTGTGGGATTCTCGAATGGATGCGCCGAATTGGCATTGAAAAATCCGCCGCCATTGGTGCCGAGTTGCTTGATCGCTTCCTGAGAGGCGACAGGTCCCATGGCAATCACCTGCTCACGACTGGTCGCCTTCTCTGTCAGCGGATTACCTGCGGCATCCAGCTTCGGATTATCGTAAGTGATTGCTTGCACCGTCGGCACGCTTTGATAGGCGGAAAAATTTTGCACCACGCCCTGACTGACAAAGACCAACGCCAATACAATAGAGACGGGCAGCAGAATATAAATGATACTGCGCGTCATATCCACCCAGAAGTTACCGATAGTATCCACCGTATGTCGGGCAAAGCCGCGTATCAGCGCCACCAGCACAGCCATTCCGGCAGCAGCGGAGAAGAAATTCTGTACCGCCAGCGCCGTCATCTGAACCAGATAACTCAGGCTGGATTCACCGCCGTACCCCTGCCAGTTGGTATTGGTTGTAAAACTGATTGCCGTATTGAAAGCAGAATCCGGACTCACCGCGGCAAAAGCCTGTGGATTCAACGGCAGCAATCCTTGCAGGCGCTGCATCGCATACACAACCAGCACGCTGAGCATGGCAAACCATAACATGGCAAGCGCATAACGTGTCCAGCGCATTTCCTGACGGCTGTCCACACCGCACAGACGGTAAAAAATATTTTCAACGGGCTGTATCCAGCGCACGAATGCCGGCAATTTTCCTTCATAAACCTGCGCCATGTACCAGCCCAGTGGTTTCACCAGCGCAATCAGCACACCGAGAAACAGGGCAATTTGCAGCAATCCGTTGGCGCTCATAAGAATAGCTCCGGTTTAAGCAGTGCGATGATTAAATAAACCATGAGCAGCAGCGCCGTGATGCCACCTGCGACGTAGAAGAAGGTCATGATTGCGCCCCTAATTTCTTTATGCCGGAAATCAACAGCGCGGAAACCCCGAAGAGGGCTAGGATCAACAATATATATAACCAGTCCATTTCATTTGCTCCTGTTAAAAAATGACAGATTGCATGATAAAAAAAGGCAGATTAAAACGGTGTAAAGATTAGTCCTGTGCGTATAAAAATGGTGTAAAGATTATATTGCGCCAAATCGTATGTTGGCGAATATCAAAGTACCATCCGCTGTCGCTGTGTGAGTTCGCCGTTTAAAACAGACCGTGACATATTGTCATGTCATGAAAAAATATGCAGCTCTTCAAGCACTTTTTGAATTACAGCCTGCCAGTCTCCGGGTAGAGATTGCCTGAATAGCCGTTGGGCCATTCCGTAAAAATATTACCTTAGTCTTCGTTTCCCGGTCATTATCTGATGTGCTGCGCTTATCATAAAAAACAGCACCCGCAGCGATTAACAGCTGTTTCAGCGCAATTTCAAATTATCTGTCGCCAGGGCAATTTCGCGAAGAAAGCACAACAATCCTGTAATCAAGGCGAGCATTGCTGCAATAAAGAATATTGATATCAAGCCCGAGGGATCTTTGTCCAGCTCTGAACCAATAAATAACGCCGCGATCACGATGCAAATAAACAAGGCGCAGGTAGTACAAAGACTGATAGCCCAATGGATCCACCGAACCCGGCGTAACAGCATTGCCATTTCAGATTGGTATGATATTTGCCTCCCGGCATCCATTGTGTCCAGCACACGGGAACGATCAATTAAGCGTCCCAAACGACCTGACAGTACGCTCAGAATGGCACCTACGCCGGTAAGAAGGAAAACGGGCGCAACGGATTGTTGTATCGCATGAGCAGCAGCTATGATGTCGTTCGTTGATTGCATGAAAGATCCCTTCGGCGGTTTTCCCGAGCAGGATATTACCTGAGAAAACTATTAGCACATAGCGAGAATTGATTTATGGCCATGAACGGCAGGCTCAGGCGTGCGGCCAATGACGGACAAATGCTAACGGCTTCAGCTGAAAAAGGTCATTTGATCGACATGCGCTGCATGCTGATTGACAGTTAACGCTAGTTTATTCATGTTATAACAGCTTCTGCTAAGATGCCCTGTTGCCGGTGTATCAATCTGCCTTGAACAAGTTAATCAATGAAAGAACTTAACGTTATGAGCAAAAAAAATGATGTTCCAATTGATTCATCCCCGTTTGCAATTAAACAGGGGGTGACGAAGATTGAAAATCGCCTTGAAAAACACCTTCAGAGAGTGCTTGGCGTGCGCAAGGGAACATCGGTAAAAAACTCAAGTCTGGTGTCTGATGAATTGACCCGACACATCTCGCCATTGCATTGGCATGTGAGAAGTAAAGTGGCAAATTTGCGCACGGAGTTAAAAAAAGATACTTTGGGATATTGCTGCTGAACATGAAAAACAACGATTTGCGCCTCTGCAAAAAGATTTCGAAAAAATTAATGGCGTGAGCAAACGTCATTTGGAACGAGGAACTGAAATTCTTGAAAATGAACGGCAAATGTTTATTTCATACCATTCTTTATTTTTTGCCTGCAAAGCGTGTTCTGAAGTGAATAAAAATATACTCAGCCAGATAGAAAATGAAAGAACGTGCTTAAAAAAAGATGGCAATGAACTTGAGTTATTGCTAAAGAATGCCATTGTCATATTTGAAGTCACCAGTCTGATTGTTGAGATGATTCAACAATTTAAACTTAACGGACTAAAGGAATTTCAATCACTTCGGGATACCGTACTTAAGGAACTGGCGGAAGTGGAAAGCAACTCAAGACGCAATGTTAGCCAGGCTAATCATCCGGGAATACCGCTGCATCAAAAAGAAGAGACTATTTTTAGGGATCAGGAACTCAAGGAAAGTACCAGGCTGGTTCGACTTCAATGGCATAACTTTGATGGCCAAATAAAGAGCATGCAGGAAAGTGCAGGTGTTTTGGCACAACGCCTGCCAAGCTTAGCCCTGACTCGCGACAACGCAAAAGTTCAACTCGACTTTCTTGAACTCCTGGCGGTTACTCAGATGATGAATCAAAATATTCAAGCTATTGATGGATTGGCAAATCTTGAACTTCCGCTTGCGCCACTAAGTCCCGATGATGTTTGCAGGCTAATCGGGTTAGATTCCGCAGCGCTTGTGCAGAACATCACGGCATGAAACAGGAATCAATGACTATTGAATCATCACCAGACCCTTTTAAAATTAAAACTGTTAGCGACTGGTTTGTTGCTTGTTTGGCTGAACGGCGCGAAATTTTCGCCGGAATAATGGCATGACTCAAAAGCAGTTACGGCTCCGCTACTTTCGATTTTAACTATGCCCCGATCTGCCTGATCTGCACAGGCGTCAGAAACGCCAAGATTTTCCAGCCAGGCCGAAGCTCATGCGTCTACAGGCGCTCAGGATTTTTTCAGCAAGCCCCCTAGCGCGGCAAAAGGATTATGCGTAGCGGTTGGCGGCGCACCGGCGGGCCCGCGCTTTTGCATTTGTTCTTCAAGTACACGAGCATGCTCGTTGTCATGACAATACAGACAGAGCAATTCCCAGTTACTGCCATCCGGCGGATTATTGTCGTGATTATGGTCCTTGTGATGTACGGTCAACTCCGAGAGCCGCACCCCGGAAAATTCCCGTGCGCAGCGCCCGCATATCCACGGATATAACTTGAGTGCCCGTTCACGATAACCGTCATCACGCAACGCGCGCTGCTGCCTGGCCTCAAGAACAATACGGTCGAGTCGTGCGTGATCGGGAGCTTTACTCATGATGAAGGGCGAACAATGATAATGACATGCGCATTTTACACAAGCGCCCTCTTTTTTGGCGAAATGCTTTTGAAATTAACCATGGGACACTTATGTCACGGCCTGCTCAAGCAGCACAGCTTTTTGCTACAACCGGCAATGCGGGGGAGCTGAGACTATTGAATTTTACGAACCCTGTAGAGAAACATTTCAGCCGTTTTGCTCATGCAAAATCATTATGCGGCATACATGAAGTTTTCGACATAAACGATACTCCTTTAATTAAGTTGATGTTTTATGAATTTTTTGGCAAATTACGGGTTGCAAAGAGCACTTTTTCAATTACTTTTACAGGGTGCAAACTTACTTTTGATCCCTTACGCGTTACTGATGACGGTTC
>CAIWRI010000132.1 GCA_903915035.1 uncultured Nitrosomonadales bacterium
GACGCGATTGCGTGGAAATTAAATACCCGTCCACGTAAGTCACTCGGTTTCAAATGTCCGGTTGAACTGTTCATGCCAGACGCTTTTGACTTTAAGCTACATCACGCAGCACTTTTTGCACTTGGTGCTTGAAACCGCCGTTTATAATCAATGGCTCGAAGGTAATTATACCCATTTCCACCGGGTTCTTCCACTGCAAAATCACACTTTATACAATAAAGTCAAATTGTTACGTTTATGGATGAGAACTAGCGAGTAAAACAAGCAGTAACTAAAACATGAATTCAGGCTTGACCCTTGCCCCTGTTTTTTGTACCTTGCCCCCTGCCCCTTGAATCTGACTTTAACTTACTCCGGCTTTATATATATCCATTCGGGTTCATAGACTGCCAGCGCCAGGAATCCTGACACATACGGTCGATACCCAATTCTGCCGACCAGCCCAGCAGTTGTTTGGCCAGCTCAGGATCCGCATAGCAGCAGGCGATATCACCCGCACGACGCGCAACGATTTCATAAGCAATTTCCCGCTCACTGGCCAGCGCAAAAGCCTTCACCATATCCAGCACGCTGTAGCCTTGACCTGTGCCCAGATTCACCGTAAACAGTCCTTCGTTGTTTGCCAGATAACTCAGCGCCGCGACATGCCCCTTCGCCAGATCCACCACGTGGATGTAATCGCGTACTCCGGTGCCGTCTGGTGTCGGATAATCTTCGCCGAACACCCGCAGAAACTCGCGACGACCTACCGCCACCTGAGCAATGAAAGGCATCAGGTTATTGGGAATACCGTTGGGATCTTCGCCGATCAGACCGCTTTCATGCGCGCCCACCGGATTGAAATAGCGCAGAATGCCGATACGCCAGTTGTGATCCGAGATGTGCAAGTCGCGCAATATCTGCTCTGCCATCAGCTTGCTGGTGCCATAGGGATTCGTCGTCCCGCCGACCGGGAAGTCTTCATGTATCGGCACCGCGTGCGGGTCGCCATAAACGGTAGCCGATGAACTGAAGACGATATTACGCACGCCGAACTCCGCCATCACTTCACAGAGAGCCACCGTGCTGCAAACATTGTTATCGTAATAACGCAATGGCTGTTCGACCGATTCACCGACCGATTTCAGACCGGCGAAATGAATCACGCTGTCGATGGCATGTGCACGAAAAACTTCGCGCAAGGCATCTCGATCACGTACATCAACTTCATGAAATGACAATTTTTTGCCTGAAATATGTTGCACG
This sequence comes from uncultured Nitrosomonadales bacterium, assembly GCA_903915035.1. GTDB lineage: Bacteria > Pseudomonadota > Gammaproteobacteria > Burkholderiales > Gallionellaceae > Gallionella. Next base: position 1,246 of record CAIWRI010000132.1, read on the forward strand.
CGTTCCAGTGCCACCGGCTTGCTGTTACTGTAATTATCCACCACCACCAGTTCATAACCTGCCGCGAGCAGTTCAACGCAGGTATGCGAACCAATATATCCGGCACCGCCGGTCACAAGAATAGCCATTATTGACTCCACAAATACGAAGCATTCTACACATAAATTGTTAAACAACAAATACTGGCATGTGATGCGCCCGTGCTATTGCAAATCATGATTAGTCTCTGTATCGTTGCATAAGAGTGAATCAACCTTACTGAAATGATAGACATCCTGCCGAAGCACAATCCTGCAACATGTATCAATTTAAGGAAATAACAATGAAAATCGCAATTGCCGGTACAGGCTATGTGGGTCTGTCCAATGCTGTTCTGCTCTCACAACACAACGAAGTCGTCGCAATCGACATCATTCCTGAAAAAGTCGAGATGCTCAACCGTCGTCAATCGCCTATCGAAGATGTCGAAATAGAAGATTATCTGACGCACAAAAACCTGAACTTCCGTGCGACATTAGACAAGACTGATGCCTATACCGGCGCGGATTACGTGATCATTGCCACGCCGACCGACTACGATCCTGAGACAAATTACTTCAATACCCGCTCAATTGAATCTGTGATTCAGGATGTGATGACCATCAATCCGCAGGCTGTGATGATCATTAAATCCACCGTACCGGTAGGTTATACGGCCAAGCTGCGCGAAAAATTCAATTGCGACAACCTGATCTTTTCACCAGAATTCTTGCGTGAAGGCCGCGCACTGCACGACAATCTTCACCCGTCGCGCATCATTGTCGGCGAAAAATCCCCGCGCGCCGAAATATTTGCCAATCTGCTCAAACAAGGTGCCGTCAAGCAGAATATCGCGGTGCTGTTCACAGACTCGACCGAGGCTGAAGCCATCAAACTGTTTGCCAACACCTATCTTGCGATGCGCGTGGCTTACTTCAACGAACTGGATACCTACGCCGCCACGCACGGACTGGACACTAAACAGATCATTCAGGGCGTCAGTCTGGATCCGCGCATTGGCGATCATTACAACAACCCTTCCTTCGGTTACGGCGGCTACTGCCTGCCCAAGGACACTAAACAACTGCTCGCCAACTATCAGGATGTGCCGCAAAATCTGGTGAACGCCATCGTTGAGTCCAATACCACGCGCAAGGATTACATCGCTGCCAGCATTTTAAAGCGCAAACCGAAAATCGTCGGCGTACATCGTTTAGTGATGAAAAGCGGCTCGGATAATTTCAGATCCTCCAGCATTCAGGGCATCATGAAACGCATCAAAGCCAAGGGTGTTGAGGTTATCGTCTATGAACCGGCACTGACAGAGTCTGAGTTCTATCACTCCAGAGTCATCAACGATCTGGCTCAGTTCAAGCTGGAAGCCGATGTCATTATCGCCAACCGCATGAGTGAAGACTTGTCGGACGTAGCAGACAAAGTCTTTACGCGAGATCTGTTCGGCAGCGATTAACTTGCACATACGGGGGCTTGAAAGTATCCGGTTCTGAGCAGATATGCTAAATACGAAGAAATTCAGTAAAGCTTACTTTCTCATACCGTTTACATTCAACCCCCTCACAAAAGAATTTTTCCAGCAAAGCTCACCTGTCCTGTAATATTAAATTATCATTAATTTCACGAAAGACTCTATGATCTATCCCGTTATTCTGTCAGGCGGTTCGGGTACACGTTTGTGGCCATTATCGCGCGCAGCGTTGCCAAAGCAGTTTTTGCCGCTGGTCTCGGAACATACCCTGTTCCAGGAAACGCTGTTGCGTCTTGAGGGGTTCCCGGAAATGGCAGCACCCCTCGTTGTCTGCAATACTCATCATCGTTTTTTGGCGGCTGAACAATTACATGCTATTAACAGCATACCCTTGCTGCAAGTCCTTGAGCCTATTGGCCGCAATACTGCGCCGGCGGTTGCTGTTGCAGCATTCGCCGCACAGAAAAAAGATGCCGATGCAATTCTACTGGTACTTCCGGCAGATCATCTGATTCAGGATATTGCCGGCTTTCACCGCGCCATTCATTCAGCCGTTGAACTGGCTGAACAGGATAAACTGGTGACTTTTGGTATCACGCCCGATGAACCTGCGACCGGATTCGGCTATATCGAACGCGGTGCAGCACTGGGCGCGAAGGACACGGCCTTTTCTGTAGCACGTTTTGTGGAAAAACCGGATCTGGATACTGCCAAAACATTTCTGGCTTCAGGCAACTTCTTCTGGAACAGCGGCATGTTTGTCTTCAAAGCCTCCGTCTACTTGAGCGAATTGCTGATTCATCGTCCGGACATCCATCAGGCCGCCCTGCAATCCTGGCTGCACAGCACGCATGATCTGGATTTTTGCCGACTGGAAGAAAAGGATTTTGCGGCCTGTCCGTCAGAGTCAATTGACTATGCGGTGATGGAACATACGCAGGCCGCCGCCATGGTCACGGTCGATATCGGTTGGAATGATATCGGTTCATGGGCATCGCTGGCTGAAGTTAGTGCACTTGATGCGCAGGGCAATGCGGTACGCGGCGATGTATATATGGCTGAAACGGTCAATACTTATATACGAGCCGAGAGCCGGATGGTAGCAGCGATTGGCGTTAAGGATCTGGTGATCGTGGAAACGGCCGATGCAGTGCTGGTGATGCATAAGGATATGGCACAGAACGTAAAAGATGCGGTAGAATTCCTTAAGCAGGCTGAGCGCACCGAACACCTGATCCATCGCCGCGCTTACCGCCCTTGGGGCTATTATGAAGGCATTGATATCGGCGAACGCTTTCAGGTGAAACGTATCATGGTCAAGCCGGGTGCTAAACTCTCCTTGCAGATGCACTATCATCGTGCTGAGCATTGGATCATTGTCTCTGGCACCGCAAAAGTTACCTGCGGCGACAAAGTCGAGTTGCTGCACGAAAATCAATCCACTTATATCCCGATCGGTCAGACGCACCGGCTTGAAAACGTCGGGCGCTTGCCGCTGTTCATGATCGAGGTGCAGTCCGGCAGCTATCTGGGTGAAGATGATATCGTGCGCTTCGAAGACGATTACAAACGCAACTGATCGTACAATGAGCCAACAATAAAGGCGGCAAGGGCGATCATCCGGTTTGAGCCGGATTGCCCTGCCGCTTTGCCACAATGACGAAAACCGGAATAACAAGCTGTATTTATTCTATGCTCGCAATGAAAACAGCGCACATCCATTGCCTCGCGACATGATATAGCACTCCTGTGCACTTAATACCGGGCGGCCTTGCCTTCCAAATGTATCAATGCAGTCCTCCCACCCTGCAAGTGATGCTTGCCGCCAAACACGCTCATGCTGCCACCTGCGGCAACAAAAGTTGATCGTGCAAACATTTCCGCCAGACGAAAAAAACCCGCTTGCGCGGGCTTTATTCACAAGATTTCCAGACTGTTTATTTCAGCTTGGTTTCCTTATACATTACATGCTTGCGTACCACTGGATCGTATTTTTTCATTTCGATTTTCCCCGGCGTGGTACGTTTATTCTTGTCTGTAGTGTAAAAATGGCCGGTGCCAGCACTCGATTCAAGTTTGATTTTTTCGCGCATTTTTTAACTCCTTAGATTTTATCGCCACGTGCGCGCATATCAGACAAGACGGACTCGATACCATTCTTGTCGATGGTACGCAATCCGGCATTGGTCAAACGCAAGCTAACCCAGCGATTTTCCGCTTCGACCCAAAAACGACGACGTTGCAGATTAGGCAAGAAGCGACGCTTGGTTCTGTTATTCGCATGTGATACGTTGTTACCACTCATCGGGCCTTTGCCCGTCACTTGACATACTCGCGCCATGCTTCTACTCCAACCGATTTTCAAAAGAGCGCGGATTTTACAGGCGGAATCAAAAAAACTCAACCTTAATTTTATTTATCTGCTGAGTTGCTAATGATTCCACCACATACAATCTTGCTTCGCAGTTTAAATTTACTTGTAAAAGTCCCGACCAATTAAGCTAAAATCGCGGCAAATTCACGAATGGGCTGAATCATGCAGGAAAATGATAAAAACCAAGATCAGATTACCGCTCAAAAAAACCTGTGGCAGGTAAACAGATTACTGCAAAAACACAAGCTAATTGAAACATTGGCGCACAAACAAAATCTGGTCGAGTTACAGTCCCGACTAAAAAAGCATGATGTTCAGGCTGTCGCGCAAATTCTGGAAGCGGTGCCCCAGGACGACCGCGACGTCATCTGGCAGCTGATCAACGAAGAACGAAAAGAAGAAATCCTGCTGGTCATTTCGGATGATGTACGTGCCCAACTTGTCAGCGACAGCAAAACACCGGATCACAGCACGACGCTCAGAGCCTTTGACCTGTTTGAGGGACGTCTGCGTCAGATTCCAATCACCTGCCGCGAGGATCTTGCCCGCGCTCATCCCATCTGGATTGATTTGGTCGCCCCTGACGAAGATCAAATTGCCTGGGCGCGTGAACTGTTCGAGGTCGATTTGCCTAATCCAAAGGATCTGACCGATCTTGAAACCAGCGCCAGATTCTATGTTGAAGAAGGTGATGAGGTGCATCTGCACTCCGATTTTCTGCTTGATCGTGAAGACGCATCCCGCAATGTGGCGGTCGCCTTTATTCTGCACAAGAGCACCTTGTTTTCAGTACGCAGTGAAGAGTTGCCTGTATTTCGCCTGCAGCGCCTGCGAGCACGTGCTCAATCCGGTTACGTATCCGAAGCCAAGGATGTGCTGCTCGACCTGTATGCTGCAGATGTGGAATATTCAGCCAATGCACTGGAAGATGTCTATGTGGAACTGGGCGTGGTGGGCAAACAGGTACTCAGATCACACATCACCGACGATGAAGCCGCCGTCATCCTGACCTCCATTGCTGAAGAGGAAGACCTCAACGGGCGCATCCGCCGCAATGTACTCGATACCCGGCGCGCACTATCCTTTCTGATGCGCGCCAAATTCTTATCGGAAGCACAGCATGAAAATGTACGCGAAATCTTGCGCGACATCGAATCACTGGACGGACACACCGCTTTCCTGTTCAATAAAATCAACTTTTTGATGGATGCGACTGATAGTTCGATCAATATCAATCAGAACAAGGATATCAAGCGCCTGACCATCATCAGCGTGGTTTTCATGCCGCTTAATCTGCTAGCCGGGGTAGGCGGCATGTCCGAGTACTCATTAATGACGGAAGGCATTGGCATGCCAAAATCCGTTTCCTATACGGCTTTCATGATGGGTTTGATCATCGTGGGCTGGATAACCTTTCTCGGCTTACGCTTCACCGAGCGGCGCACCGTAAGAAAGAAAATGGCTGCCATCCATAAAACACCCGACTAAAACAGCTATTTCCGTAAACTTACCTCTGTGTAACAATTTTGTCATAAATAGTAATTATTATTAGGCTAGCTTCGAATAACAACCTTGCATTGATTACAACGCAGTTTTATGAATTTCAAAGCAACTACTAAACAGGAGAAAATATGAATAGCAAGCTCAAGCAAGTTCTTATCGCCATTACAGCTGCATCTTCGTTCGCATACGCGGGCGCCAGCTTTGCAACGGACATCACCGGCGCAGGCGCCACCTTCCCTTACCCTGTTTACGCAAAATGGGCTGAAGCTTATAAAGCTCAATCCGGCACCAGCATGAACTATCAGTCCATCGGTTCAGGCGGCGGCATCAAGCAAATCATTGCCAAGACCGTTGATTTTGGCGCATCCGACATGCCTTTGAAACCGGAACTGCTTGAAAAAGATGGTTTGATACAGTTTCCTACCGTGATCGGCGGCGTGGTGCCTGTTGTGAATATCGAAGGCGTTGCCAATGGCAAATTGCACCTGGATGGTGCTGTACTGGCTGACATTTATCTGGGCAAAATCACCAAGTGGAATGATCCTGCAATCGTCGCATTGAACAAGGGCGTAAAACTGTCAGATGACATCATCACCGTAGTACATCGTTCCGATGGTTCCGGCACCAGCTTCATCTTTACAAACTACCTGTCAAAAGTCAGCCCTGAATGGAAGACGGCGGTAGGCGAAGGCACTGCGGTTTCCTGGAAAGCCGGTACCGGCGGCAAGGGTAACGAAGGCGTTGCTTCCTACGTTCAGCGCATCAAAGGTTCTATCGGCTATGTAGAATACGCATACGCGCTGCAAAATAAGATGGTCGCAGTGCAAATGAAAAATCACGATGGTCAGTATGTCCAGCCTAGCATTGAATCATTCCAGGGCGCTGCTGCCGGTGCTGACTGGAAACATGCACCCGGATTTTACGAAATTCTGACTAACGAAGCGGGTAAAACCAGTTGGCCTATCAGCGGAGCGACCTTTATTTTGATGCACAAGTCGCAAGACAAGCCTGAATCGGCAGAAGCAGTGCTGAAGTTCTTTGACTGGGCTTATACTAACGGCGACAAACTAGCTGCCGAACTGGACTACATCACGCTGCCAGCAAGCGTAAAAGGTTTGATTCATGACGCATGGAAAGCACAGATCAAGGATGCAAGCGGCAAGGCAATCTGGAAATAAGTAAACTCGTAGTGGCTTAAACTAACCACGGGGAGCTCAAGCTCCCCGTGTCTTGGCAGCAAAAATTTAAATTATTACAAAACAACTATTATGCACATGCCTCTACATAATGCGCGTCTTCAACGACAAACGCTCTACGATACGATTTTCCGTAACCTGACGCGTGTAGCCGCATTCGGCGTACTCGCCCTGCTTGCAGCCATCTTAGGCTCGCTGGTAATGGGCAGCATGCCTGCAATTCATGCTTTTGGCTTCGGCTTTCTGACCAACCCGGAATGGGACCCGGTCAACGATCATTTTGGCGCACTGGTACCTATAGTCGGCACCATTGTTACTTCTGTCATCGCACTCATTATTGCGATTCCGGTCAGCTTCGGTATCGCATTGTTTCTGACTGAACTCTCACCGCGCGTATTACGCCGGCCACTTGGCGTTGCAATTGAATTACTGGCAGGCATACCCAGCATTATTTACGGCATGTGGGGCTTATTCATTTTTGCACCGCTTTTTGCCGATAATGTCGAGCCTTGGCTTAATCAACATATCGGCACCTTGCCGTATATCGGTCCATTTTTCTCCGGCCCGCCGATGGGCATCGGCATCATGACGGCCTCCATCATTCTGGCCATCATGGTGATCCCTTTTATCTCTTCCGTAATGCGCGACGTCTTCGAAGTCGTACCGACCATGATCAAGGAATCCGCTTACGGCCTGGGTTCGACCACCTGGGAGGTCATGTTGTCTATCGTACTGCCTTACACCAAGGTAGGCGTAGCCGGCGGCATCATGTTGGGACTGGGGCGCGCACTGGGTGAAACCATGGCAGTGACCTTCGTGATTGGTAATTCACACGAATTGGGTAAATCTTTGCTCAATCCGGGCAACAGCATCTCCTCTGCGCTGGCTAACGAGTTCACCGAAGCCGTGGGTGATCTGTATACCTCCTCATTGATCGAACTCGGCCTGATACTTTTCTTCATCACTTTTGTCGTATTATCAATCGCACGCTACATGCTTCACAAGCTTGGACAACGTGAAGGAAAGGTGTCCTAATCATGATCGATCTCTACTCAAGACGCCGCAACGCCAACAGGGCGGGACTGACCCTATCAATACTGGCAATGAGTTTTGGCCTGTTCTGGCTGGTCTGGATTTTATGGACCCTGCTGGTCAATGGACTACCCTATCTGACCTCCACCGTATTCATCCAGATGACGCCTCCACCAGGCAGCTCAGGGGGCTTGTTCAATGCTGTCTTCGGCAGCTTGCTGATGACGGTATTTGGCACATTGATCGGCACGCCTATCGGAATTCTGGCAGGCACCTATCTGGCTGAATTCGGTCAGCGCGGCTGGCTGGCTCCGGTGACACGCTTTATCAACGACATTTTGTTATCAGCCCCCTCCATCGTGATCGGTCTGTTTGTTTACGAAGTTTATGTCGTACAGGTCAAACACTTCTCCGGCTGGGCCGGCACACTGACACTAGCCATCATTGTGATTCCCATTGTGATCCGCACCACCGAAAATATGTTGCGTCTGGTGCCAGGCACCTTGAGAGAAGCCGCTGCAGCCCTTGGCGCACCACAATGGAAAGTCATCAATTATGTGACACTAAAAGCTGCACGTGCAGGGATTATCACCGGCGTGATGCTAGCTATCGCGCGCATCAGCGGAGAAACAGCGCCGCTATTGTTTACGGCACTGAATAATCAGTTCTGGAGCGACAACATGAATAAACCGATGGCTAACCTGCCGGTAGTCATCTTCCAGTTCGCCATGAGTCCCTATTCAGATTGGCAACATCTGGCCTGGGCCGGAGCACTGCTGATTACCTTTAGTGTACTGGCGCTGAATATTCTTGCGCGTATCCTGTTCCGTCAAAGTGCTACAACACATTAACAAGGCATGAAAATGAAAGCTGAAAACAACGAAAAACCAAGAATCTCCGTTAAAAACCTTAATTTCTTTTACGGCAAGACCCGGGCGCTTAAGGATATTAATCTGGATATCGCAGAGAAAAAGGTCACAGCCTTCATCGGCCCTTCAGGTTGTGGTAAATCAACGTTATTGCGCACCTTTAACCGCATGTACCAGCTCTATCCAAATCAAACCGCTACCGGTGCCATCATGCTGGACGGGGAAAATATTCTGGATAAAGGGCAGGATCTGAATAAACTTCGAGCAAAAATCGGTATGGTTTTTCAAAAGCCCACGCCTTTCCCGATGTCTATTTATGACAACATTACTTTCGGCGTGAAGCTTTACGAAAGTCTGTCCAAAAATGACATGAATGAACGGGTTGAATGGGCATTGCAAAAGGCGGCGCTGTGGACTGAAGTCAAGGATAAGATGAATCAAAGCGGCATGAGCTTATCCGGCGGTCAGCAACAACGTCTGTGCATCGCACGCGCGATCGCTGTTAAACCTGAAGTCTTATTGCTGGATGAACCGACTTCGGCGCTGGATCCGATTTCAACCGCCCATATTGAAAAACTGATCGACGAACTGAAAGAAGATTTCACCATCGCCATCGTCACGCACAACATGCAGCAGGCCGCACGCGTCTCCGATTTTACCGCCTACATGTACCTGGGTGATTTGATCGAATTTGGCGAAACCAGCACCGTATTTACCAACCCGAAACGCAAAGAAACTGAAGATTATATTACTGGCAGATTCGGTTAATCTGACCGTGATGTAACCGTGAAGCAAGCGCCATAAATAAGCTGAAGTATTACATTACAGGTCGCTTTGGCTAAGCTCGGCGTCTTTGCGAGGCCGCAGGCCGGCAATCTAGTTTTTGACATCCTTCCCGCCCTAAAGAAAGGGGATTCCTACGGGTTCACGCGATAAAAAATCTCTGGATTGCCCAGCCTCCCCGCTTTTTTGAGCCTCGCAACGACGCATCCTGCCATAACAGACAGGGGAATGATTCGACTTCCGGGCGACATCCTTGGTGTCCCTCTTAGTCTCCAGCAAACGCTGCATGGGTTCCTCAGCCGGGTTATGCCGCACACACACCACAAAATCGGGAGAAAAATAATTGTCATGCTCGGCGCGAACCACCCGCACGGCATAAGGCGTGTTACGCGGATTGCGATGCCACCACAGCACATATTCCGCGCTGTCCAAGGCGCGTGAAAACACATTTTCCAGATTATTGCCAAACCAGGTCCCCTCATACGGCCCGTGACTGTATTCGCCATCCGCAAAGGCGTAAGTCTATCAGCCAGCCATAGGCGATCATCCGCTCGCATTTCCAGCGGCATGCGCGCGCCATCTTCACGACGGGGCGGTAACACGCCATAGATATTTTTGGCAGACAGCTCCAGCATAATATGTTGCGGAAATACCATAATATCCGGCAGCGGTTTGGCGTCGATCACCCTGGCATACCGGGCAATTTCACTGAACATGGCCTCGCGCAACGCCTGTTCACTTTTAAGGATCACCCAATGTGCGGCATCCCTGGTCAATCGGGCGCGCTCCAGCTTATCGGGTTGTGATGCGTCAGCCATATTCTCAACCTCATCGTTAATGGCGGCTTGCAAACGACTGGCCAGCACTTGCACGATGAGTTGGTAATCCTCTTCTTCGGCTTGCGGCAATTTGCGCAGCGCGGCCATCGCCTCGCGCGTCAGGACACTGCGGTCGGTGAAAACCGGAATTTCTGCGCTGTAACCTTCGCCCGTGGTTATTTCCGTGTGCGTCTCAGTGGCCTTGATGCGATTCAATGCCGCCTTGACGGCCATCGCGGACAAGCTATCTGAGATCAGCAACCGGGAGATTTCAGACATATCTTCCAGCTCCGGTTTTTCTTCTGTTTTTAGACTGCAAGCCAACCTGTCCAGATTAAGTTTACGCGGATAGACCCGCAAGCCCCGCTATCCCAATTCGACCAGCAGTTCAGCGCGATTTTGCAACGCGTTGCTACGCGCCTTAGGAAAAGCCCAATATAAAATTATCGGAGCGCCAATCACCGCGAGGGTCATTGTCCGGATTACCGTACATCTCATATGGTAAAACCGTTAAAGTTAAAGCCCGGGTTGCCATAAACCAGCACATGTTCATGATCTACGCTCAAGAAGCAAGACTGGTCAGCGTTGGAACCTTGCCGTGTGCGCCAGGTTATCGTGCCCGGTCGTCGTCCCGGAAATACCTCGTTCATCAGCAAGCCCAGCCGGTCACGGTTTTCATTATTGATCGACACCCGTATTACGCCGTCACCGGTTAACAGTTCCCGCGCCAGGGTCAGGCGCTGATACAAAAACGCCAGCCATTGACTGTGCCGCCAGCGATCGTTCGCGCCAACAAACTTGTCGTTATCAACCCAGTCCTTGTTGCCGGTGTTGTAGGGCGGATCAATATAAATCACGCGCATCTTGCCCGCACAGGTGGCGCGCAGCAGGCGCAGACTGTCGAAATTATCACCTCCGATCCTCAGGTTGCGGTGTTCAGTGACGCCCTCCGGCATATGGCTGAATTCAAGCCGCAGTCCTGGCAAACCGCGAATTAGCTGTCAAGTTTGATGATGGACTCAGCGGGGTTCTACACATTGACTTGTCATTTTGCTGCGGCATGTTTGAATGCTTGCGAGACGATCAGATGGTAGGATGCGCGCAGGCAAATAACGGGGGGCTTGTCTGGCCGAATGGACTCGATTTGGCACCGGATACGATATATCGTGAAATAAAAAACAGCCCTGATCGCAGATATACGCTTTTTCGCTAGTATCCGCGTTAATCAATTGCACCGCTTCCGGTCGGGATGTCCTATCGTCGCGCCTGCGGCATGGCATGGAGACTTTCCGGCGCCAGTCTCCATGCCTCCCGCTCCGGTCTGACCGCCTTAGGCGCCGGTCTCCATGCCTCCCGCTCCGGTCTGACCGCCTAAGGCGCCAGTCTCAGTGC